>NZ_JAVDXX010000001.1:1905300-2222850 GCF_031458175.1 Pseudoglutamicibacter albus
AAGCTCTCCCCACAAAACCCACTCACACGGGTGCTTTCACGTTAGAACCCGCGCAGCGGCAGGCCCGCGCCGTGATGCGCGGAGGCGGTATTTCTTTCCTCGTTTTGGCTGCGTGGTGGGGTGTTGCCGCCGCCTTGTTCCAGTGGGGCTCCCCTATCACTGGCCAGATCGCGTTGCTGGTTGGCGCCGTGGTGGCTCAGCCGATCACGTGGGCGCTGCTGAAGCTCTTGGGTGGCCCTGCGTGGCTTCCTAGCGAGAACCCGTTGCGTGGGCTCGCGCTCGCTAACGCCGCGATCCCCGTGGTGTGTGTTTTGGCCGCGATGGCGATGGCCACGAAAATCCCGGAAGCGTTCTTCGCTGCCGCGATGGTTGGCTGGGCCGCCGCTGCTCTCCCCGATGCGACCTTGTACGGTATGCGGATCCACTGGCTCTTCGGTGGCTTGCTGATCCTGATCCCTGTTCTGTTGTGGTTCGCGCTGCCCGCGATTCTTCCGTGGGCCGGCCTGATCGGCGTTGTCATGTTCACACTGTTCGGCCCGCTGATCCTGCGTTCCGGAAACCTCTTGCCTGCCGACGGCAGTGTTCCGTCGATGACCCAAGCCGCCGAACTCTCCACCTCCGCTAAGCCATCCGCTGACACGAAGGATGCGGAACGTAAGGACGCTGACGGCAAGGCCGGTTCCGTGCGCAACGCTGAGGCTGAGAAGAACGGTGCAGGGAAGAAGGCCGAACAGAAGACCGTCGCGACCAACAACGATGCGGCGCGGAACGATGCGGCTAAGGGCTCGGTGAAGGATCCCGCGCGCAAGGACGGGCGCAAGAGCATGCAAGAGGGCGCACCGAAGACCCCTGGCACCTCCACACCGAACGCAGGTTCTCCCGATGCTGGCTCCCCTGAGGCAGGTTCGCTGGGCGGGCAGCCACCGCGCCCACCACGCCCCTAACGTCAGGCGTTTAGACGTGTTGTAGCGGCAACCGTGGGACCATGACCCACGCGACCAGCGTGGATCCCACGGGGACCGCGAGCAACAGGGCGATCAGTTGCGTCCATGGGATCCACGTGAACGTGTAGAGGTCAACGAGGCCGTAGCCGATCAACGGAGGCAGCGCCACCGCTATACCGAGCACCACCCCCAGGGTCGAGAGCACGAACGCTTGAATCGCGGAGAACCTGCGGCGTAGTGAACCCGTGGCCCCCATGACCATAACCAAGAGTTGTTCACGGCGGGCGTCGGTGATCCCGATCCCGGCCGCCAAGGATGCGACCGTGATGATCATGAGAGCCGCGCCACCTGTGACCGGCCACGTGAACGGGTCAGCCACCGGCTCTAGGTTCGCGTTCGTATCCATCTGAAGGTTCGAGGTCGTGAGCTCTTCGTTGACCAGTTGCGTCTGTGAATCTGTGATCGGCTCATTGAACTTGACCAGCAAGCCGCCCAAGCCCATCCGCTGCTTGGTCCCCTCAAGCGCTGTGGACGGCACCACAACAATCGGGTGTGCACCCATGCTTGTCGGCTGATACACCTCGGCCTGCAAGCGCCGCTCAGTCAATGGAGCCCACAGCGGCCACCGAACATTGAGCGAACTGACGCCGACGTCGGGGTCAGCGCCCTTACCGATGCTGATGCCCTCATCGGCCGGATTCATGCTGAACTCACCCAACCGTACGGTGCCGTCAGCGGCGAGGTATTGAGGGTCAAAGACCAACGCTTGCCCCTCACGCAAGGCGCGTTCGGCGCCTTCGTCTTCGCCCCACAGCGAGCTCGGCATCGTCTCCGGGCGTTCAGGGTCCACCACCACAACCGTCTGCGTCGGATATTGCAGGTCAATCTCAGGGATCACCCCGGAGGCCGCACCACCACACTTAGTCTTCTGCTGCCGGGTCAGCTGGGCTATCTCGTTCGACAAAGCATCCACCCGGCCTTCCAACGTCGTGTTCGTAGGGACCGGCAAACTGCATAAGCTACCCACCGGATACATCGGGTACAGCTCAGTACACGAGCTCGAGAACTGCGTGGCGCAGGTAGGCATCGGCTGATAAACCTCCCAGCCTCGTTCAGCCTGCGGAGCGCCAGGGATCTGCATGATTTCAGCGATCTTGGTGTGGACACCGGCCGCGCCACCAGCATAGATGCCCTCGTTAGCGGCCAATTCCTCAACCGTGATCTCGCGGTCCTCAATCTGGCCTTGAGTGAGTGCCTTACGTTCCAACGTCGTGCGGTCATCCACCGCGATCCAGCCGGTACGTTCATCCGGAGCCAGAGCGTCCGCCGACGGCGCAACCAGCGATGCCTTGGTCACCGCAAGCAACATGATCCCGTACACGCCCACCACCGTGATCGAAACAACCACAGCCAAAACGGGTACCGAACGCCCTCGGCGGCGGCTGATGTCACGCACCGAGAAACGCAGCGCGAACGGCAAATATCGGTCCCACTTAGAGAAGGAGCTCGCCACCAGCGGAAGCAAAAACATGACGCCAGCGAGCATGAAGAACAACGCCAGTACCTGGCCCCCACCCAGCAGAGCCTGCGCGGTCTTGAGCTGCTCTTCCGTCTCGATCGACATCCCGTGAATCGTCAACGCGATCGAACCGATCAGGCCGATGGTCACAAGCGTCCAGCCGACCCACTGATACATCGAACGCACCGGATGCACCGTCTCAACCTCGACGGCCGGAGCCACATCAAGTGCGCGGCGCGAAGCCCGCACACCAACCCACCACGAGGTCACCCACGCCGCCAACAAAGCCAACGCCGCCGCGAAGAAGATGGCCTCCCACGGAATGTGCAGCCCGTACGTTGGAACGTGCCGGGCCTGTGCCAAACCGATCCAGATCCGTCCCGCGAGCGCGCCCAGCGCGCCACCCAGCAACGAGCCCGCAGCGCCACACGTGAGGCCCACCAAAAGCACCACGCGACGCAACACGGCAGGCTCAGCGCCCATCGTGGACAGCTTGCGAAGCAACGCACCCTGCCGGCGGGCGGAGATCGTCAACGCGAAACCGCTCAACAGGATCGCCTCACCGAAGGCGACAATCGCCAAGATCCCCACCGGCAAAGCGCGGTCCGTGTCCGACATGCTCGTGAACGGGTAGAGAAGGTCGATGGTTTTCTTGTTCGTCGCATGCCCGTATTCATCCACGACGGGGCGGAACAAAGCCGGAACACCTGCGCGATCAAAAGCGAGGAACTGCGCGTACGTATCCGGCACATCACCGCTCAAATACAGGCGCTGGGTACCCTTACCGGAAAGCTGCTTCGCGATCGGGCTACCTTCCTGAACAAACAGGATCGGCTCCGAATTCGGTTCCAGCCGCAAAATATTAGACAGCTGCGGCCAGCCCTCCGTATTGTCCACAACCTCGCCGGTGATCTTGAACGTCTGATACGTCCCGTCCTGGCCGGTACCGCCCGGACCGAGGATCCCCACCTGACCTGCGGACGTGGTGCTCTTACCGCGCGCCTCGGCACGCTCACGCGCCTGCTCCAAAAGCCTCGCCAGTTGCGGGGTCACCATGACCTCATCCGCACCCGAGTCAGCTACCTTGCCGTTCAACAGAGTGAAACGGGCGTCCTCGCCGGTGAGTTTAGGGTTGTTGAAGTCCGCGATCACGGTCTGGACCGTCGAATGCTGGCCCAACCCCAGCAAATCCACCGTGACCGTCTCAACGGTCGTCACGGACACGCCCGGCGGGATGACCCTACCGAGCTCACACGGCGGCTTCCCGCACAGCGTGTGCTGGCCGGCCTCGTGATCGGCCTGCCCCACGTCGATGCCCATGTCCGCGAGCTTCTGCGCATCCAACCGGATGTTCGGGTTAGCAGGTGCTGGGAATGTGGACGCCGGATCTTCCTCAGAGCCCGCTGCCCCGGAGTCTGTGACGCCCGAATCCGTTGCGGCGGGACCCGATGCGCCCGCGGCCGAATCAGCGCCGCTGTTGCCGGCGGTGCTGTTGCTCGTCATGGACTGCGCGAGGCTGAACGTGGGATCCGATGGGTCGATGAGGACCCCATCGAAACCGGTCAGCAACCGGTTGGCGTACTCAGTCGGAGAAGGCTTACCCGAGGAATAAAGCAGGGTCCCGATGGTGCCCACAAGGAACACGGGAACAGCGACGATCAATGCGATGATCCCGTGCCGCATCGGATTGGTGCGGATGATGCGCATCGCCAACCGCCACGGCGT
Source organism: Pseudoglutamicibacter albus (assembly GCF_031458175.1). Lineage (NCBI taxonomy): Bacteria > Bacillati > Actinomycetota > Actinomycetes > Micrococcales > Micrococcaceae > Pseudoglutamicibacter > Pseudoglutamicibacter albus. The sequence continues at coordinate 1,909,489 of NZ_JAVDXX010000001.1, forward strand.
GTAACGGAAACTGTGCCGCGGGTTGGGTTCCGTCAACGGGCCGGACGCTCTGTGTTTCACTCGGCCCCACCCAGCGGAGCATCAAGGTTGATAGCGCCCGTTTCGAGTTTCAGCAACGCTTCAGCGGAACGTGCCGCGACCGTCGCGTCAGAAACGATCTTGCCGTCGCTCAGTTCGATGACCCGGTCACCCCACGGCAGGGTCTCAGGCTCGTGCGTCACCACAATCACCGCCGAGCCCGCGTCCGCTTGCAAACGCAACAGCTTCATCGTTTCAAGGCCGGCCGCCTGATCGAGCGCACCGGTCGGCTCATCCGCGAGGACCACGTACTTCTCACCGACGATCGCGCGCGCAATAGCGACCCGTTGCTGATACCCGGCAGGTAACTCCATGACCCACCGGTCTGCGGCGTCTTTAAGCCCCACCGCATCGAGTGTTTCCAGCGCGGCAACCCGCGCGGCACGCGGCCGCACACCATCCAATTCGAGCGGCAACGCGACGTTCTCTGCCGCTGTGAGAATGTCGATGAGGTTGTGGTCCTGGAACACGAAACCGATCGCCCTGCGCCGCAAGCGTGCCGCCTGCGTGCGGGTCAAGCCAAATAGGTTAGTGCCAGCGATGTGGATGCGGCCAGAATCCGGGCGCTGCAGCCCGCCCATCAAGGACAGGATCGAGGACTTACCGGACCCCGAAGGCCCCGTAATCATCACGAGCTCGCCCGGGCTCACCTCGAAAGAAATGTCGTCGAGGGCCTTCGCACGGGCGTCCCCCACCCCATAACTCTTAGAGACCTTGTCGACAACCACCGCGGATTTCGGTGGGGCCTCAGGCGCGGTGCGGCGGGGCCTCATGAGCGGCCCTCCGCGTCATCGTCGTCGTGCTCGGGCGCGTCGGCGTCGTGTTCGGGTGCGTGGGCGGCGTGGAAGCCTGCGTTGAGGCGGGCGTGGGCGGTTTTGGCGTTGTGGATGAACTCTGCGATCTTGTTCATCGACTTAATGCCGCGTTCCGATTCCACGCCGGAGGACACATCCACGCCCCACGGCTGCGCATCAGTGATGGCTTGGGCCACGTTCTGGGCGTTGAGTCCCCCAGCTAGAAGCCACGGTTCAACAAGCCGCGCGTTCTCAAGGGCCGCCAAGTCCCATGTGCTCCCTGAACCGGGTACGGCCGTATCGATCAGCAAGACGTCTTCGCCGCTGTCCCCGCTGGTCACCTCGGGATGGTGTTTGAGGGAGGTCGCCCACCACACTTGCCGCGGCGCGTATTCCGCACCTAGTTCGGGGGCTTTATCGAAAACGTCGCGAGCGGCCGCAACATCCTCGGAACTGTAGTTGCCGTGGAGTTGCAGCACGTTCGCGCCGATCTCGATCGCATCCCAGGCCGCCGCGACCGCTGGGGTGTCGAAAACAACCAGCACGATGTGCGCCGGGCGTTGGTGCTCAGCGAATGTTTCGCGTGCGGCATCGGCTACGCGCAGGGATTGTTCGTGGTCTGCGTGGCGGGGGCTGGGTTCGTAGTGGACGATCCCGACCGCGTCCGCACCGGATCTCACTGCGTGACGTGAGTCTTCGGCTGTGGTGATCCCACAGATCTTGACGAACACTGTGACGTACCCCTTGTCGCTGTGCTTTCGATGCGCAGCTATTGTTGCGCTGGATCCTCTCGCGTTATTGTCTCACGTGAGTTCAAGCCAACCCGGGGTTGTTCGGGTTTCCTAATGAGCAGCACCGCAATCATCGCAACAACCGCGGCACCGGCATAGAAGATGAAGACTCCCGGGTAGCCGTTGCCTGATGCGATCATCCAGCCGGTGATGGCTGGGCCGATGATCGCGCCGAAGCGGCCGATCCCGGCGGTCAACCCCATACCGGTGGAGACCAGATGCGCCGGGTAGACGTAGCCGACGAACCCGTAGAGCATCACCTGGGCAGAGAACACGAAGATGCCCGTGACGAGCAAGAATCCGTTAAGTACAAGCCCGCTGTTGAATCGGATCACGAGCGAAAGCAAGAACAGTGCGGCCAGCAAGAACCAGACGGCGTTGGTTCCGCGGACACCGAAGCGGTCGGCGGTTGCGCCACCGACCAACAAGCCCACGACCGCGCCGACGTTGGTCACGAACAGCATCACGAGCGAATCCGCGACCGGGTAGCCTGCCGAAACCATGATCTTAGGTAGCCACTGGTTAAGGCCGTACACGAGCAGCAAGCCCATGAAGGACGCGATCCACAACGCGAGCGTCGAGCGTGCCCGGCCGTGAGTGAACAGGGCACCGATCCCCGGCTTCGTGTCGGCCGCCGGCTTGGCATCGGCGCCAGTTTCGACCGGTTCCGCGTCGAGGCTGTCCGGCAAGTAACGGTAGATCAGCGGCATCACGACGAAGCCGAGGGCACCGCCGATGTAGAAGACCCATTCCCATGCGTTCCCGACGGCGAGCGCGACGAGGGAGGCGGCGACGGCGCCGGCGTGGTAGCCGGTCATAGTCACGGTGGAGGCGTGGGCGCGGCGGCCGCTGGCCATGGTCTCTTGCATGAGGGTCAGCGCTACCGGCATCGACGCGCCGAGCCCGACACCTGCAATCAAGCGGAAGAGCGCGATGAGTTGCCACGCGGGCATAAGCGGTAGAGCGACCGTGAAGATGCTGAAGAGGGCCACGCACGCCAAAAGTGTGCGGCGGCGGCCCCACCGGTATGTGAGCGGGCCGATCACGACCGCGCCGACGCCAACGCCGATGAGTGAGACGGTTGCGACGACCGTCATCGCCTCGGTGGTGAGGCCGGCGTGCGGTGCCGCTGGATTCGTGAGGATCGGGGTTGTGGCGCCGAGCGCTACGAGGTCGAAACCTTCCAGGGCTACCGTGGTCCAACACAGAATCATGATCCACATACGTGAGATCGGGGCACCAGATTTAGTGGTGAAAGTGCGCGTGCGCATGCGTCTCCTCAGCAAGCGTCAGATCCCGGAGTATGCGCGTGGTTCGCGCCCGGCTGCCTCCGGAACACGCGTCATTCTATGGTGCTGAAAGTTATGCGCGCGAGTTATTGACGGATCAAGTTTGAATGTTGAGACGGTTCGCAATGTTGCGGCCGTCATGCGTGCGTGTCGTTTTTATTCACAGTTGCACCCCAGCGTTTCCTCAGACTTTTTGCCCACAAGGCATATTTGCACAGAGTGCACGTATTGATAAAATGAGCCCATGGCCACCCCTGAATCACCCAATACCGCGGGTTGCGTTGTAGCGCCTGCGAACCTAGCGCAAGCCGTTGAGGCGCTGGGCCGGCGTGAACTCAACCGGATGGCAACAACCGAGGGGATCGTGAACGCGTGCCTCGACCTCGGGGAAGAACTCGGGTGGGACGCGGTCACCGTCGATGCGGTCGCTGATCGGGCCGGGGTTTCCCGCCGGACGTTCTTCAATTACTTCAGCTCACTTGCCGAGGCCGTTCACTATCCGTTGACCGTGATCATCCAAGACGCCCTCATCCGCCTCAAGGTCCCGCAGGGAAACGGCGGCGCATCAGAAGAAACCTCAGGCACTGGAGGGCCACTCGATTACACGCAGGCGCTCACCGATTCGATACGGCTTGAACTATTAGCCCCCGCGACGCGCACGCTCTTGCTCGCCCGCGCTTCTTCCGCGTTACGCACCGAATCTTTACGCACATGGGAGAACAGCATCACCCAGCTCATCGAGCCGTTTCAGGGACTTTCACCGAATGCGCGGCTCGTGATCGAGGTTCAGGTCAGAGCCGCGGTCACCGCAGTCCAGGTGGCCTTTGAACACTGGGCCGCAGCACTGACCGGCCGCCCCACCAAGGCAGACGTTGAGGCTTTGCGACTCAACGCAGTCCGGGCGGTATCACTCATCTCACCGCTAGGGATGCTGCCCGCATCGGATGCTGGAGGCACCGCCGACACAAGCGGCGGCCAGGACGACGGCGAGGACAGTAGCCGCAAGCAGGGCAACCACGGCAACGGTCAGTATCTACAACACAGCGCGTGGGCGAGCTGGCTCACCAGCGACGAACGCGAAGAGATCTACAGTTCCAACTTCTTCGAGGACTCACGGAAATATGGCACATAAGCTCTATCAACTCGCCAAGCTGGCGGCACGGCGGCCCTGGGCATTCATCGTGTCCTGGGCGGTGATCATCGGCCTTCTGGTTGGCTCTGCGGGCCTGTTCATGGGCAAGCTCACCAACGATTTCGCGATCCCGGGAACCGAAACCCAGGACACCCTGGATGAAGTCGAAAAGATCTTCCCCGAGTTCAGCGGCGGCACCGGCTCCGTGGTTTTCACGACCGCTAACGGGAATGAGCTCACGGACGAGCAGAAGCAGGAAATCTCCTCGATGCTTGCCGGCCTTGAAGAGGACAAGACTGCGCTTGTAGCGGCTGACCCGTTCAAGAACCAAGCCGAGATCGCCAACGCCGGCAACAAGATCGAAGAAGGCAAGAAAGAGCTCGCGGCGAATGAGAAGAAGCTCGCCGACGGTCAGAAGCAACTCGACGGCGCAAAGAAGAAAATCAGCGACGGCCAGAAGCAACTCGATGACGGCAAGAAACAGCTCGAAGCTGGGCTGAAGCAAGCCCAAGACGGCGCGAAGCAGCTTGAAGCCGCCGGCATGACCCAGACCCAGCAGTACATGCAGGCGAAGGGCACCATCCAAGCGCTTGAACAGCAGCAGGCCGGTTTGAAGGCCAAGCAGGCGGAGCTCGATGAGGGCCGGGCCGAGCTCGAAACCAAGCAGAAGGAAATCGACGAAGGCAAGAAGAAGCTCGAGGAAGGCCGCGCCGAGCTGGCTCAAGGCCAGCGGCAAGCGGAATCCACCGAAGGCATGAAGTTCGTCTCTGACAACGGGGCGAGCGCTGTGGCCCACATGCAGTTCGAAGGCCAAGCCGAAGCCATGGAAACCCAGAAGCGTGAGCATCTGCTCAGCGAGCTGCACAGTGTGGAAAGCCTCGGGATCGAGGTCTATCCCTCCACCGAGATCTCCTCCGATCTCAACAGCGTCTTCGGCATTGGTGAGGCGATCGGCCTGGTTGTTGCCGGGTTGGTCCTGTTCATCATGATGGGAACTTTCGTGGGCGCCGGCCTGCCGCTGGTGCAGGCAGTTTTGGGTGTGGGCGCGGGTGTCGCGGGTACGCTCGCGTTCTCCTCGGTAGTGGACATGGCCTCGATCACCCCCGCGCTCGCTCTCATGCTGGGCCTGGCCGTGGGTATCGACTACACGCTGTTCATCGTGCACCGCCACCGCCGCCAGCTCATGCAAGGCGTTGACGTTAAAGAGTCCATCGGCTTGGCCGTCGGGACCTCCGGAAGCGCAGTGGTGTTCGCTGGTTTGACGGTCGTGATCGCGCTGGTTGCGCTGCTCGTTCCGGGCCTGCCGTTCCTCTCGGTGCTTGGTCTGTCTGCCGCCGCGACCGTCGCGTTGGCCGTGCTCATCGCGGTCACGCTGACCCCTGCGTTGCTTTCGCTGATCGGTCAGCGCCTGGTGTCCAAGCGTGCGCAAAAAGCGTTCGATGCGAAACAAGCGAAGCAGCGCGCCCACCTCGCTGGTGCTGAGGCAGGCGCTGGCGCTGAGGCTGATGCTGGGGCAGGTGCTGACACTGAGACTGACGGCGATGCGGATCGGGGCGGCCACAACGGCTGGAGCCGCTTCACGACCGGCAAGCCGTGGCTCGCTGCCCTGGCCGGGGTGCTGTTGCTCGGGATTATCGCGATCCCCTCGCTCAAGCTCACCACCGCGCTGCCGGATGGCGCGTCAGAGCCGTACGGTTCGGATGCGCAGGTCGCCTACGAGAAGACCGCAGAGGATTTCGGTGCCGGCTTCAACGGCCCCATCTTGGGGTTTGTGACATTGCCTGAGGGTGCCTCGGAGGCTGAAGCGCAGAAGGCGCTCTACGAGACGGCCACGAAGGTCCGCGAGATCGAGGGCGTGATCGCGGCCTCCCCTGTGGAACAGACCGACGACAACCGGTACGGCCTACTGCAGATCATCCCAACCACCGGCCCGGCAGATGACAAGACCGTGGATCTGGTTGAGACGATCCGTGCCGCTGAGCACCAGTTCGAAGACGAAACGGGTGCGAAGCTCGCGTTGACCGGGCAGGTGACCGCGATGATCGACGTGTCAGAGAAGATGGCGGAAGCTTTGCCGCCGTATCTGGTGATCGTGGTGGGCTTGTCGCTGGTCTTGCTGCTGCTCGTGTTCCGTTCGATCGTCGTTCCGCTGATTGCAACGCTGGGCTTCCTGCTGTCGCTCGCGGCCGCGTTCGGCGCCACGGTTGCGGTGTATCAGTTCGGCTGGCTCGGCGAACTGTTCGGGGTGCACGTTCCAGGTCCGATCATGTCTTTCCTACCGATCCTGTTGACCGGTATCTTGTTCGGCTTGGCGATGGACTACCAGATGTTCCTCGTGACCGCGATGCGCGAAGCGTTCGTGCACGGCGCCTCGCCGCGTGCCGCGGTCCGTAAGGGCATGACCGCCGCCGCACCGGTCGTGGTTGCTGCCGCACTCATCATGATCTCGGTGTTCGCAGGCTTCATCTTCTCCGAGCTCTCGATGATCAGGCCGATCGGTTTCGCACTCGCGTTCGGTGTGCTCTTCGACGCGTTCGTGGTCCGGTTGACCATCACACCGGCGATCATGACGCTACTGGGCAAGCATGCGTGGTTCATCCCGGGCTGGCTCGATAAGGCCCTGCCGAACGTGGACGTTGAAGGTGAATCCCTCAGCGAAGAGATCGCGGCAGCCGAACGCACCGCAACGGAGTCTAAGGACACCGATACCGCCGATAAGAATGCCGCCCGCGCATAAGCGCGCCGCTGTGCGCGGTAGCCGCTAACGTAAGGGTGGGGTTTCACACGAAACCCCACCCCGCATCGTTTGCAGACCCCGCATCGATGTATAGAACTTGATTGTCCTTCTGGAGGTTCCGTGTCCACTCACCTTCGTGCCCTCGACCTTCCAGACGGGCTGCTCGCGTTCGTTGGGAACCTGCGTTCGATGGATGCGCCCACGTGGGCCGGTATTTCCACGTTGCGGCAGAACGTTTTCATCGTCGAGCAGGGATGCAACTACGCGGACCAGGACCTCAACGACCTCGAGGACACCACGGAACACTTGTGGGTTGAGGACGGCGCCGGGGTTGTGTTCGCGACCCTGCGGATCATGAACGAGCAACCCAAAGGCACCGGCCTCGGCCTGCCGCTGCTAGGGAATGCACAGGCCGGGAATGCGCAGGCCGGGAATGCACAGACCAAGGATGCGCAGAGCATCAACATCTTCAACCCCGGCGGCAACGCCGGCGCCAACGGGACGGGTTCCGCGCCGCAAACCAACCAGCAGACCAAGCGCATCGGCCGGGTCGCGGTGCACAGCAAACGCCGCGGGCAAGGCATCGGGCATACGCTCATGAAGACCGCGGTAGCCCGGTGCGGTAAGCGCCGCATCGTGCTCAATGCGCAATCCCACCTGGCTGACTGGTACACGCAGTTCGGTTTCGAGGTGGATGGTGAGGAGTTCCTCGAGGTCGGGATCCCGCACGTGCCGATGGTGCGCGAAGCCCTGTAGCTATTGGGTGCGTGGGGTACTGTAGCTATTGGGTGCGCGAAGTGCTGTAGCTAACACCGGCGCCGGCGCTCGGGCGGGCGGCGGATATACTCGGGCACATGGCTGAACCGACTTCCCCACTGAATAATCCCTTGATTAAAGCGCGTGAAATCAGTGCCGATGAGCACCGCGAGTTCCTCTCCCAGCACCCTGATGCGAGCTTTATGCAGACCCCTGCTTGGGGTGCGGTGAAGTCGGATTGGGATTCGATTTCGCTCGGCATTTACGCGGGCGAAAAGCTCGTTGGTGCTGCCCTGGTTTTGTTGCGGTGGGCGCCGGTTGTGAAGCGGTGCCTAGCGTATGTACCAATGGGGCCGGTGATTGACTGGTCTGAATACCCAGCGGACGCGGTGGTCGATGCGCTGGTTGAGGATGTGAAGCGCCGTGGCGCGTTCGCGTTGCGTTTCGGCCCGAACGTCAAAGCTAAGCGGTGGGGTGCCGCTGGTGTCCGTAAGGTCCTGGGTGCCGGGACCATGCAGAGCCTCGATGAGCTTGAACCGACCGAAACCTATGAGGTGGGTACGCAACTGATCGAGGCTTTGACCGCCCGCGGCGCGCGCCCTCTGGGTGGGGGCATGGATTTTGAGGCCGGCCAGCCTGCATACCTCGCGCTTGTTCCGCTCGTGGATGAGGGTGGAAACCAGCTGGACTTAGATGGCGTGTTGGCTGCGTTTTCGGGCAATAATCGCCGCGATACACGCAAGGCGATGCGCGCAGGTTTCATAGTGCATGAGAACCCGGACAATGGTTTCGAGCGTTTCACCGCACTGATTGAGGAGACCGCTAAGCGGCAGGATTTCACGGCGCGCCCGGCATCGTATTACAAGACCCTCTATAACGAACTCAACGCGTCAGAGAAGGGTTCGTGCCGCATCTATATCGCGTCCGCCCCGGAGGATGAGAACCACGACCTTGCCGCCGCGATGTTGGTGATGCACGGCAACCAGTCTTGGTATCTGTACGGGGGTTCGGTTCTTGACCGAGCGTACGCGGGCGCCCCGCGCTTGCTTCAGGCCGTGATGATTGAGGCCGCGATCGAGCGCGGTTGCGTTGTGTTGGATCAGGGCGGGCTGACTGCGACCTTGCAGATGGGTGGCGACCACGCCGGCGGTTTGACGCGGTTCAAGACCGGCGTTGGCGCGGATGTTTTCCGGATGGTTGGCGAGTGGGAGATCGCGATCAACAAACCTATGACGTGGGCGTTCAATAAGTACATGCAGCTGCGTTCCAAATAACGCTCAAGCATACGCGCCCGCGCCCCCTGTCAGCGACCTTCAAGGAGACACCCTGTGACGACCGTGAGCCCTGAACAGCCTTTTGTTCCCGTTTTGTATGGCGGCGACATGGGTACGTACGCGATGGCCCGCGCGTTCCACGAGAACTATGGGGTCACGTCCGTGATCGTCACGGGAGATCCGAACGGTTCGATCAACCACTCCGCAATCGTGGACCTGCGTCCGGCTGGAACCATGAAGGACGAGGCCCGCGTGATCCAGTTCCTGCTGGATCAGGGCCGCGAACTGGCAGGCCCCAACCGCAGGCCGCTGTTGCTGCTGGGGTCACTGGACCTGCACATCGGGCAGTTGGTGCGTAACCGTGAGGCGCTTGAGGAGTTCTATACCCTCCCCTACCCTGACGAGCAGACCATTGCCCAGGCGGCGAGTAAGTCGGAGTTCTATGCGGTGTGTGAGAAGTTGGGGATCCCGCATCCGCGCACCGTGGTGATTGATCCGCGCAAGGTGGCAAGCGAGGGTGCGGAGGCCGCCGTACCGGAAGAGTTACCTGAGTTCCCGCTGATCGGTAAGCCGGCCGATTCCGCGGCGTGGGTTGATGCGAGCTTTGAAGGTAAGCAGAAGGTTTTCCGTTTCACAGACCGCGATGCCGTAGTCACGATGGTGGGTCGGATGGCCAAAGGCGGGTACACGCAGCCGTTCATCCTGCAGGAGATGATCCCTGGCGGGGATGAGAACATGCGGCTGTGCTCAATGTACGGGGCGAAGGATGGCTCCGGGACTCTGTATGTCGCGAACGCGAACGTTGTGGTTGAGGAGCATTCCCCGATTGTCGAGGGGAACTCAGCGGGCATTGTCACCACCGACAACCCGGATATTGTGCCTTCCGTCAAGGCCCTGGTTGAGCATTACGGTTGGACGGGCTGGGCCATGGTGGACGCCAAGCTGGATCCGCGCGATGGCGTGGTCAAGCTCTTCGAGATGAACCCGCGTTTGGGCCGGAACCACTACTACATGCAGGCCGCAGGCCTCGCGGCCTCACGCGTGTATGTTCAGGAATGGCTGGATGCTAACGAGTTCGGGTTGTCTGATGGCACCCCGGTTGTGTCCGATGCGGACTCCCGCGTCGAGGGTGGCACGCGCGTGCTGACGCGCGAGCACCTCTACACGGTGTTGCCGCTGTGGCTTCTGAAAAAGTACGCAAAAGGCACCTCCGGCGCACAAGCCAAGGAGCTCATCAAAGCCCGCAAGGTCACGAATCCCTTGTTCCATAAGGCCGAACGCCATCCCCGCCGGTGGCTCTATATCGCGATGGCGATGGTCAACTACGTCAAAAAGTTCCGCGACTTCCCGCCCGCGTAAACAGCGCGGCGGAGACCGTTTCATTCCGCGTTGCTGCCGGTAGCGCGGGGCCAGCGCCCGCTGTAGCGGCCCGCAGCCGCAGCCCCGCCCGAATCTGCCGCCCCCGCACCGGCTGCCCCCCGCATCTTGCGGAGCAGCAAGAGCACTCTTCACATACCCCTAGGGGGTATTGGTATAGTAGATGGCATGGCTGATTCAACGCATCACGATCCGCACGCCGGCCACGGCTATACGCAAGACAAGACGGCCCTGCTGAACCGGCTGCGGCGCATCGAAGGGCAAGTCCGCGGCATCTCCCGCATGGTCGAGGACAACACGTATTGCCTCGACGTCCTGACCCAGCTCGCGTCCGTGAACTCGGCCCTGCATAAGGTTTCGCTTGAGCTCATCAAGGACCACATCAACCATTGCGTGGTGGACGCCGCGCAAGAATCCATCACGACCGGCGACTCCACCATCGTGCAGAACAAAGTCGATGAAGTCACCGCCGCCGTCGGCCGTCTGCTGCGCTAACTGAACACTTCCCTCCAACCGAAGGAGAACCCCTATGGCTGTCACCCTGAACGTCACTGGCATGACCTGCCACCACTGCGTCTCATCCGTCAAGGAAGAACTCGGCGAACTCGACGGTGTGGCCAACATCAGCGTCGAACTCAACACCGGCGGCACATCCGTGGTGACATTCGACGCTGAGGCGACCGTGACCGATGAGCAGATCCGCGGCGCGATCGAAGAGGCAGGCTACGAAACCACGGAGTTGAGCCGCGCATGAGTGAAACGCAGCGTGTACTCACCCTCGATATCGAGGGGATGACGTGCGCGTCCTGCGTCAACCGGATCGAGCGGAAACTCGAGAAACTCCCCGGCGTCACCGCGGCCGTGAACCTCCCGCTTGAGACCGCGCGCGTCACCGCGCCGGCAGACGTCGAGGATGGCACGCTCATCGAAGTGATCCGGAAAGCAGGCTACGATGCGCGCATCCACTCCCCCAAGAAGACCCGGACAGAGGCTCAAACCAGCACGGCGTCGCATCCGTCGGCCGAGCAAGCACACGCCGACCCAGCGCTTTCTTCCGACACAGGCCAGAAGAACCCAGCGCCTTCCGAAGCAGGCCAGGCTGATCCGACGGGTGAGTTCGGCTCTTCGGCGGGCTACCGGATTCCGTTGTTCAAGCGGTTCCTGATCGCCGCGATCCTGACCGCGCCGGTGTTGCTGATTTCGATGGTTCCGGGGCTTCAGTTCCGGCATTGGGGCTGGGTTGCCGGCTTGTTTTCGTTGCCGGTGGCGACGTGGGCTGCGTGGCCGTTCCATAAGGCTGCGGCGATCAACGCGCGCCACGGGACGTCCACGATGGACACGCTCGTCTCGATCGGTGTAATTGCCGCGACTGTGTATTCGTGGGTTCAGTTATTGCGTGATCCGGCGCTCACGGCCGATGCACGCCTCGGTGACCTGCATGCGATGCACGGGCACCACCTGTATTTCGAGTCCGCAGCGGTCATCGTCACGTTCTTGTTGCTGGGGCGTTGGCTTGAGTCGCGTGCTCGGCACGGCGCAGCGGATGCAACGCGCGCGTTACTTGAGCTGGGAGCGAGCCACGCGACGGTCGTTGACGCCGATGGAGGCCACCGTGAGGTCCCGGCGGATGAGCTCACCGTGGGCACCGTTATTTTGGTGCGGCCTGGTGAGAAGATCGCTGCCGACGGCGTTGTGCTCGAGGGTGACTCCGATGTGGATGCCTCGATGATCACGGGCGAATCCGTGCCCGTGCCGGTCTCCCCCGGTTCAGAGGTCACGGGCGCAACCATCAACACGTCCGGTCGCTTGCTCGTGCGGGTGAGCGCGGCCGGTGAGGATACGACGTTGGCTGCGATGGGCAGGATGATCGCGCAGGCGCAGTCGGAGAAGACTCCGCTTGTGCGGCTCGTGGACCGGATTTCCGGTGTTTTCGTTCCGATCGTTTTAGCACTAGCGGTGCTCACGTTTGTGGGGTGGTGGCTGATTGCCGGCAACCCTTCGGGCGGTTTCATCGCGGCCGTAACGGTCCTGGTTGTCGCGTGCCCGTGCGCGCTCGGTTTGGCGACCCCGGTTGCACTCGTCGCCGGCATCGGTAACGGGGCGAGCCGCGGAATCCTCATCTCCGGGCCTGCCGTGCTTGAAGAAGCACGCAACCTCGATGCGGTGGTGCTCGATAAAACCGGCACCATCACCGAAGGCCGTATGACACTCACCTCCACAACCCTGTTGCCCGGCGCTAGCGCTGCCACCTCCGCTACAGCCTCCCCTGCCGCAACAGTGGACATCAGCGCCAACACTGCGCTGGCTTATGCCGCCGCACTCGAGCAAAATTCGGAGCACCCCATCGCTCGCGCGATTGTCGACGCCGCCACCGGCGCGACGGGCGAAGCCGGCGGCGCTAATGGCCGTCAGCTCACGGTCGAGGACTTCGCCTCGCACTCCGGAAGTGGCGTCACCGGGGTCGTGAGTGATCAGAACGGTATGCGCCAGGCGGTCGCGGTCGGGACGCTGGACCTGCTCACTGAGCAGGGCATGCACGTGAGCGATGACGCCCGCGCTGAGCTTGCGCGGCTTGAACGCGAGGGCATGACGGTGGTCGCGCTCGGCATCGGGGGCTCCGGAACCGGCGGCACCGATGCAGCTGACACCAGCACAAGCGGCCGCGCGGTCGCGTTGCTCAGCGTCGCGGATCAGGTCAAGCCGGATTCCGCGGAGGCTGTCGCCCGGCTCACTGGGATGGGTGTGACCCCGTGGATGGTCACGGGTGACAACCGTGAGGTCGCGGCCGCGGTCGCGCGTGAGGTCGGCATCCCGGAGGCACACGTCATGGCCGGGGTGCGGCCTGAAGGTAAGGTCGACGCGGTCCGGGATTTGCAGGCGGATGGCACGAAGATCGCGATGGTTGGCGACGGCGTCAACGATGCCCCTGCCTTGATGACCGCGGACCTTGGGCTTGCGATGGGCGCCGGAACGGATGTTGCCCGTGAGGCCGCCGGGGTCACCCTCATGGGGTCTTCGCTGGGGCAGGCCGCGGATGCGATCGAGCTGTCCCGGCAGACCTTGCGCATCATTCGGCAGAACATCTTTTGGGCGTTTTTCTATAACGTCGCCGCGCTCCCGGTGGCCATGTTGGGGCTTCTGAACCCGATGATCGCTGGGGTTGCGATGGCGACCAGCTCCGTCATCGTGGTGTTCAATGCGTTGCGTCTGCGCCGCTTCGGGAAACACAGTCCTGGCCCGCATGCCGATGTGAGAGGATACCAACCGTGAAGGCTCATGAGTTGGTGATGCAGTGGGTGACCGACGAACTTTCGGCAGGCCGCCTCAACATTGGCGATCACCTGCCGAGTGAACGGTCACTCGCCGAAACGCTCGAGGTGTCCCGCGGTACCATCCGTGAAGCGTTACGCGTCTTGGAGGCGCTGGGTTCTATCCGGAGTTCCACGGGGTCTGGGCCTCAGTCTGGGACGGTGATTACCGCGGCACCCGAGCAGGCGCTTTCGCTGGCGCTGAACCTCCAGTTGGCGACCAGCCAGGTTGAGCATCACCACGTGTTTGAGATGCGGCTCTTGCTTGAAGACTGGGCGGTACGCAACTCCGAACCCGAGCATGCCGACCCTGAACATCCCGATTGGATGAAAGCGGAAACGCTTCTGGACATGATGGATCAGCCGGGTCTGTCCGTCATTGACTTCCTGAACCTGGACGCGCAGTTCCACGTAGCGCTATCCAAGGCCGCGAATAATCCGCTCGCCTCAACACTCATGGATGCGATGCGCACCGCGATCGAAGGGCACACGGTTGAACGCGCCAAGGCCCTGCCCGACTGGGAGGCGACATCAGCGCGGCTGCGGAGCGAGCATCGTGCAATCCTGGAGGCTGCGCGCCACGGCCGGGCAGACGCGGCCGCGGACCTACTCAAGGAACACATCAGCGGCTACTACGCCGAAACCGCTGGCTGACGGCAGGTAGCGTAGCGCGGCCTCACCGGCGCCACTGCGGGCGCCTTAAGAAAAATTACCTCTTGCGCAAATGTGACCGAGGCCATAGTGTCTGTGGTTAGACCACATGGTCTGACCACATCTATCCTTGACATTGGCACCTATCCCCAGGAGTAGCTTTGAAGCCTTCATCGCATCCGAACTCCGCCGCGGCGAACCCGGCACACTCTGCCACGAACCCACAAGCTGGCAACAACGCCGCATCAGGCTCCAAAGCCCGCAGGCCACACAACGGAACGCAAGAAAAGCAGCCCCTGAACTACCGGGTGCTATTCGGAAGCCTCAGCGGCTCCGTCATCGAATGGTTTGACTTCCTCATCTACGGAACGGTCGCGGCTCTTGTTTTCAACAAGATCTACTTCCCCAGCGACAACCCGTTCATGGCCACCTTCCTGGCCTACGTGTCATTCTCACTCACGTTCTTCTTCCGCCCGCTCGGTGGCGTGATCTTCTCCCACATCGGCGACCGCATCGGCCGCAAGAAAACCCTGTTCATCACCCTGTGCCTCATGGGCGGCGGAACGGTAGCGATCGGTTTGCTCCCGGATTATTCGATGATCGGGATGTGGGCTCCGCTTCTACTGTGCCTGTTCCGTATCCTGCAGGGCCTCGGCATCGGCGGCGAATGGGGTGGGGCGCTACTGCTCGCCTACGAATACGCGCCACGCAACCGGCGCGGCCTCTACGGTGCGGTACCGCAGATGGGTATCTCGCTCGGTATGTTGCTCGCCTCCGCCGTGGTGGCGTTGCTGACCCTCATGCCGGAAGACCAGTTCATGCTGTGGGGCTGGCGCATCCCATTCGTGGCCTCGATCGTGCTCGTGTTGATTGGTTTGTGGATCCGCAACGGCCTCGATGACACCCCTGAATTCCGCCGCATGCGCGAACAGGGCAAGCAACTCAAGCTGCCGATCAAGGAAGTTGTGACCAAACACTGGGGCGCGGTCCTGGTTTCGATCGCCGCGAAAGCCGCGGAAACTGGACCATTCTACATCTTCGGAACCTACATCGTCGCCTACGCGACCGATGTCCTCGGCGCCCGCAACAACACGGTCCTGCTCGCAGTCGCGGCAGCCGCTTTCGTCGCAACCATCTGGATGCCAGTCTTCGGCGCGATTTCCGACCGCATGAACCGCGGAGCCCTCTACCGTACATGTGCGCTGAGTACCATCGTGCTCGTGTTCCCGTACTATTGGATCCTCAACACCGGCGAAACCTGGGCGCTGTTCGTATCCACGATCCTCGGCTTCGGTATCCTCTGGGGCTCCGTCAACGCAATCTTGGGCACCCTGATTGCTGAAAACTTCGCTCCACAGGTCCGCTACACCGGCGCATCGCTGGGCTACCAGCTGGGTGCCGCGATCTTCGGTGGTACCGCGCCGCTCATCGCTGTCTGGCTGTTCGAAATCTCCGACGGCCAATGGTGGCCGATCGCCTGCTACGTCATCTTCTGCTGCTTGATCTCCGTGATCGCTAGCTTCTTCATCAGCCGCGTGGCCTACATTGAAGAAGAGAACCTCGCACACGAACAGGCCCCGGCGCAGTAATGACTGACGCAGCGGTGGCCTACGCAGTGAAGACCTACACAGCGATGACTTGCGCAGTGCTGTCTTGCCGCTGCGCGCCGGCCGCCTGTTGGCGCACTTACAGACTTGCCCCTGGCAACTAATTTAGAGAAAGGAATACAGATGATTCGCCGTCAATTCCCTCACCCCAACGAGATTTTTGATCTGCTGAAGTTCAAGAAGCCCGAGCTCAACCCGAAGAAGCGTCGTCTGAGCAACGCGCTGACCGTGAGCGATCTGCGTAAGATCGCTAAGCGCCGCACCCCGGCCGCCGCGTTCGACTACACCGACGGTGCCGCTGAGGAAGAGATCAGCATGCACCGCTCCGTGCAGGCGTTCCGTGACGTCGAGTTCCACCCGGACATCCTCAAGCCAGCCGAGCACGTCAACACCTCGGTACAGATTCTGGGCGGTAGCTCCGCGCTTCCGTTCGGCATTGCGCCAACCGGCTTCACCCGTCTCATGCAGACCCAGGGTGAGCACGCTGGTGCGGCCGCCGCTGGTGCCGCTGGTATTCCGTTCACGCTTTCGACGCTGGGTACGGCTTCGATTGAGGATGTCAAGAAGGCGAACCCTCACGGCCGTAACTGGTTCCAGCTCTATGTGATGCGGGACCGTGAAATCTCGTACGGCTTGGTTGAGCGCGCCGCTAAGGCCGGGTTCGACACCCTGATGTTCACGGTCGACACCCCTATTGCTGGCCACCGTTTGCGCGACTCCCGCAACGGCTTCTCGATCCCGCCGCAGATCAGCCTGGGTACCGTGCTGAACGCGATCCCTCGCCCATGGTGGTGGATCGACTTCCTGACAACCCCTAAGCTCGAGTTCGCTTCGCTGTCTTCCACCGGGGGCACCGTGGGTGAGTTGCTGAACTCGGCGATGGACCCAACCATTTCCTACGAGGACCTCAAGGTCATCCGTGAAATGTGGCCTGGCAAGATCGTTGTCAAGGGTGTTCAGACCGTCGAGGATTCCCACCGCCTGCTGGATCACGGCGTGGACGGCCTGGTGCTCTCGAACCACGGTGGCCGCCAGCTGGACCGCGCACCTGTTCCGTTCCAGTTGCTGCCGAAGGTTGTGCGTGAGGTCGGTAAGGACGCTACCGTCATGATCGACACCGGTATCCGTACTGGCGCGGACATCGTCGCTTCGATGGCTTTGGGCGCTAAGTTCACGCTGATCGGCCGCGCATACCTCTACGGCCTGATGGCTGGCGGCCGCGAAGGCGTTGACCGCACCATCGAGATTCTGCGCACCGAGATCGAACGCACCATGGCCCTGCTGGGTGTATCCACGGTCGAGGAGCTCGAGCCACGCCACGTGACCCAGCTCCAGCGCCTGACACCCATCCAGAACGATGCGGTAGAAGCCGCCGAACGCACGCTCTGATGCTCAGCGCTTAGCCGCGAGCACAGACGTAGCTTGATCTA
The DNA here is from genome assembly GCF_031458175.1 of Pseudoglutamicibacter albus. Lineage (NCBI taxonomy): Bacteria > Bacillati > Actinomycetota > Actinomycetes > Micrococcales > Micrococcaceae > Pseudoglutamicibacter > Pseudoglutamicibacter albus. Next base: position 1,926,713 of record NZ_JAVDXX010000001.1, read on the forward strand.
GAAACTGCTCCCCATGAGTTGGACTGAGAACTCAGTCACCAACCATGGGGAGCAGTTCGTTTAAGGCCTAACACTCCGTAGATGCGGGAGCCTTGAGTGTGATGCAATCCAATGTGCCGCGTCCGGATTGAGCCACATGGTCAAAAGCCTAATGGCTTCCTGCGCACTATCAAGACAAGCATCTTCCTGCTGCCTGTTCCGCCTGATAATCGGTTCGTGATGGGCGCAACGGTTACGTAGTTTATAGACCACGTCAACCTCACACTTGAAATCAGTCAAGGACGGCACGTAGGTGCCGTTTCCGCCCTTTCGCGTAGTGGAAGCCGGTGTGGCTACAAGAGTCTTATGAACCAGCGGCCAAATGGTCGCCGCGTACCTATTGGTAAAAAGGTACGCCCAGAAATCGAAGTTCAGCTCAGCAATCACCCGCCCCGGTAGCGGCTCCGGTTGTCGGCCGCTCCCCGACCTTCCGTCCGCCTTCCTACCTGCGCGTTTACTCGCCTTCCTAACAGAGTTCTCGGCATGCCAATCAAAAGGAATAGCAGAGTGGACATACCACCGCTCGCCATATCTTGAGGAAACAGCAGTATCGACATGGTTACGCAAGAGCACCTCGACATGCTGAATATCTTCCAGGAACGCCTTGGTCACGCGAGTATTCCACAGGTATAGGGCTTCCGGATCCGGATGAAAGCTGTAAGTTTTCATCCGTTCGAATGAAAACCAGGCTTCAAGATCGCTGTGCGGGTTGTTCTTGGGCGACATACACACCAGTGTTACACTTAAAACTGAAAGCCCCGGAGCGATCCCTGCGTTTTAGACGTATATCACCGGGGTTATTGCTTTCCCGGACCCACCTTCCCGGGGAAGACAGCGGGGGCAGGACACCGGTTGGTGTCCCGCCCCGACTGCACTAACGAGGCACCTCAGTAGGATTCGAGGTTGTCGTCGCCTTTGTTGGGCATGAATTCGTTCGCGAGGTTTTCGGTGCCGCGGGCGAGGATGCTGACGTCCGCGCCGACGTTGACGAAATGCGCGCCGGCTTCGAGGTAGTCGCGCGCCTGGTTCGGGGCGAACGCGTTGACGCCCACAATCTTGCCGGCATCCCGCACCTTGGAGATAACCTCCTTGACGGCCCCAACCACCTCCGGGTGGGTTTGCTGGCCGAGGTATCCCATGGATGCCGCGAGATCGGATGGCCCGAGGAACACCGCATCAACGCCGTCAACCGCAGCGATCTTATCCGCGTTACGCACCGCTTCCGCGGATTCGGCTTGGACGATGAGGCTCACGATCTCGTGCGCCCGCGTCAAGTACTGAGGAACGCGCCCCCAACGCGCCGAACGCGCGAGCGCGGAACCAACCCCACGCACACCTTCAACCGCAGACCCCGAGGCTTTAGCCCCGCCTGGCTGCGGATACTTCATCGCAGCGGCGGCCGCACGCGCATCTTCAACCGTATGGACCATCGGGACCATGATGCTGGTCGCGCCGGCATCCAGGACCTGCTTGATGATCGCGGCGTCATTGCGCGGGACGCGGACCACGGACAAGCTCGGGTACGCGGCAATCGCGCGCAGCTGACCGATGAGCCCTTCCAAGTAGAACGGGCCGTGTTCGGCATCCAGCAACAAATAGTCGAAGCCGGCACCCGCACAGATTTCGGCGGCCGTCGGGTCCCCGGACGCGACGAACATGCCCACGACAGGGCCAGCAACACCATCGGCCCGGCCGCGCGGCTGATCGGCCATGCTCGGCTGGGTAAAGAGGTGCTTGAAGCTGCGTTCGGTGTGGTTTAGACGAACTGGCATGTCACAACCCCTAGCGGCCCGTAGTCGGCCATCACGGTGTCGCCCTTGTCTACCCACATCGGGCGGGTGAAGGAACCTGCGAGGATGATCTGGCCTGCACGCAGGACTTCGTCGTGCTCGTGGAGACGGTTCGCGAGCCAGTGCACGCCGTTGGCTGGGTGGCCAAGCACGCCGCCGCCGAGGCCGGTTTCCTCGATCTCCTGGTTCTTATACAGCAGGCCGCCGAGCCACCGCAGGTCATGCTCGTCCGGACGGACCGGGCGTCCGCCGACCACCATGACGCCCATCGCGGCGTTGTCTGCGATGGTGTCCACGATGGTGCGACCTTCCATCTCGACGCGGGCATCCAGGATCTCCAGGGCCGGGACAACGTATTCGGTTGCGCGCAGGACATCGAAGATGTCAGCGTCTGGGCCGCTCACGTCGTCTTTGAGTTTGAACGCGAGTTCCATCTCAACGCGCGGCTTGGTGTAGATGTCCCACTCAAGCGTGGTCCCGGATTCCAGCACCATGTCTTTGAAGATCACGCCGTAATCCGGTTCGGAGATGCCGGTCGCGTACTGCATCGCCTTGGAGGTCAGTCCAATCTTGTGGCCTGCCACAACGCGGCCTTTTTCTTCGCCGCGTTCACGCCAGATGCGCTGGATCGCGTAGGAGTCAGCGATTTCCATATCTGGGTAGCGCTTGGTGAGCAGCGGAACGGGAACTTTGGTTTCGCCGGCGGTGACGAGTTCGTCAGCGATTTTCACGCGGGTGCTTTGATCCAGCATGTGTTCGCTCCTTAGTTCAGCTCGTTTTCGCGGTTTGCGAGGTATTCCTCGAACTTGACCTTCCATTCACCGGTTGGCGGGAAGAGGCCTTCGATCGGGTTGCCTTCCTTGACGCGTGCCATGACCCATTCGTCCTGAACTTCGGTCTTGAACGCGTGATCGGCTACCTGCTCCACGACTGCTGGTGGGATCACGACGATGCCGTTGGAGTCAGCGACGATGATGTCGCCCGGCTGCACTGCGGCACCGCCGCATGCGACGGTTTCGTCCATGGTCCATGGGACGTGCTTGCGGCCCAGCACAGATGGGTGCGCGCCGTTGTGGAAGGTCGGGATGTCGGCCTCCACAACCTCGGAGAGGTCGCGGACCGCACCGTCAGTCACGATGCCTACCGCGCCGAGAAGCTTGGCGCGAGTTGCGAGGATGTCACCCAGGGTTGCGGCACCTTGTTCGCCGCGGCCCTCGATGACGAGGATCTCGCCTTCCTTGAGGTCGTCGAACATCTGCTTCTGGGTGTTGTAGCCGCCACCGTGCTGCTTGAACAGGTCTTGGCGTAGCGGGATCATGCGCAGGGTGCGTGCACGGCCTACGATCTTCTGGGTTCCGTGGGTGGCGGTGAGGCCCGCGATGGTGCACGCCTCGATACCTGCCGCCTTGACCGAGGAGGAGAGGGTTGCGGTCGCGGATGCCATGAGCTTGGCGCGGACCTCATCGGTGAGCGGGTCAGCGCCGGTTGCAGCATCGGCGTCGGTTGTAGCGTCAGCGTCTGCGAGGCCTGCGGCTTGAGCGTCGCCCCATGCGTCGATGCGGTCAGCGTCAGTGACCTTGGTCGGGTTGCCGAAGTCCTTGAAGCCTTCAGTGCCCTGGACCGCGGTGGTGCGCAATTCGCCAGTGGACTGCTCGCCGGCCTGAACTTCAACGGTCACGACGTCTTCCGGCTTGAAAACCGAGGAGCCGGCTGGGGTTCCGGTGAGGATCACATCGCCTGGCTTGAGCGTCATCTGCTGGGACAAGTCAGCCACGATCTGACCGAACGAGAACAGCAGCTCCTGCGTGGTGGCGTCCTGGACGGTTTCACCGTTGAGCTTGGTGATCACGCGCAGGTGCATCGGGTCAAGGTTCTCGGCAGGGATCATGACCGGGCCGAGTGGCGTGTAGCCGTCGCCGGACTTGGAGCGGACGTTGGAGCCCTTGTCGGCGTACTTGATGTCCTGAATACCGATGTCATTGGAAGCGGTGATCCAGCCGACGTGCGCCCAGCCTTCGTTAGGGGTGATGCGGCGGGCTTCCTTGCCGATTACGAGCGCGATCTCGCCTTCGAACTGCAGCAGTTCGGTATCCGCTGGGCGTTCCACGGTCTCCCCAGTCAAGGCGAGCGAGGAGGTCGCCTTCATGAAGTAGGAAGGGTACTTAGGGGTACGGCCGCGCTGTTCGGCGCGGGACGAATATGCCAGGTGAACGGCGATGACCTTGCCGATATTGTCCAGAACGTCCTGGGTTACTTCGATGGGCTGGTTAGTTGTGCTGAACACTGACACTCCTACTGACATTCTTGGTAGATGCGCCCCTGATGAATGCGCCGGTCGTATTCATCATCGTATACGTTTTGAGTGCTCTCGTATACGATCCGTATATGACCTCCGCACAGCAGCATCCGCGCCAGGCCCGGGCCACATCGAAGTCACAGGCCGCCTACGATGCCGTGCGTGAACGCATCCTGGACCGCACGTATGAACCGGGCTATCGCCTGGTTCTGCAGACCATCGCTGATGAGTTGAAGTGCTCCGTGGTGCCGGTGCGTGAGGCGATCCGCCGGCTTGAAGCCGAAGGCCTCGTGGTGTTCACCCAGAATAAAGGGGCCACTGTCGCGGAGGTGGATGCGGAGCTGTATCTGAACACGATGCAGACCCTCGCGATCCTAGAGGGCTCCGCCACCGCGCTGGCCGCGGAGCATATTTCAGCCGCCGATGTGCAGGCCGCCCGGGACTTGAACGAACAGATACGTGCGTTGCTGGCCGATTTTGATCCGGCAGAGTTCACGCGCTTGAACGCTGAATTGCATGCGCTGCTGTATTCGGATTGCCCCAACACTCACCTACTGGATTTGGTGCATCGCGGTTGGACGCGCATGGACGCGATCAGGGTTTCCAGTTTCGATGCGATCCCGGCCCGCGCCCAGGATTCCGTGAAAGAGCATGCCGAGTTGATCGAGGCGATCGCCGCCAAGAAGCCAGCCCACCAGATCGAGGCGCTAGCCCGCGCCCACCGCATGCACACGCTCAACGCGTACCTTCACGCCATGGGCCAGCCACCCTCCTCGCTTTAAGCTCCGCGCGGAGTCAGCCCGCGTCGTCATTTAAACCCTTTTCACGCCTCCACGGATCGTATACGATTGCAAATATGTGGGGCATCACCCCACCAACAAACCGGCCCGCGCGGCCGCACCGGCATCAAAGCCAGCGCCACGTCGCGCAGCCAACAGGCCGCACCGGACCACTACCGGATTGAGGAGCTTCATACATATGGCACAGCAAGCAGTCCCGGAGAACCTTCCAGATCAGATCCGCCACTACATCGGCGGCAAGTGGGTTGACTCGATCGACGGCGACACCTTCGACGTCCTCAACCCAGTCACCAACGAGGCCTACATTAAGGCGTCTTCCGGCAAGGTCGCAGACATCGATGCTGCGGTTGCCGCCGCGAAGGACGCTTTCGAAAACGGCCCGTGGCCAACCATGCTCCCGCGTCAGCGTTCCCGCATTCTGCACAAGATCGCCGATGTTGTGGAGACCCGCGCGGACGAGCTCGCAGCGATGGAGTGCTTCGACACCGGCCTGCCGATCTCCCAGGCGCGCGGCCAGGCGCACCGTGCAGCTGAGAACTTCCGTTTCTTCGCTGACCTGATCGTGGCTCAGCATGATGACACGTTCAAGGTTCCAGGCCGTCAGATCAACTACGTCAACCGCAAGCCGATCGGTGTTGCAGGCCTGATTACGCCGTGGAACACCCCGTTCATGCTCGAATCCTGGAAGCTCGCGCCAGCGATCGCAACCGGTAACACCGTGGTGCTGAAGCCGGCAGAGTTCACGCCGCTGTCCGCATCGCTGTGGCCAGGCATCTTCGAAGAGGCCGGCCTGCCAGCTGGCGTGTTCAACATGGTCCACGGCTACGGCGAAGAGGGCTTCGCGGGTGATTCGCTCGTCAAGCACCCAGACGTTCCGCTGATCTCCTTCACCGGTGAGTCCAAGACCGGCCAGATCATCTTCGGCAACGCCGCACCGTTCCTCAAGGGCCTTTCGATGGAGCTCGGCGGCAAGTCCCCAGCCGTCGTGTTCGAGGACGCGGACCTCGAGACCGCGATCGACGCGACCATCTTCGGCGTGTTCTCCCTCAACGGCGAGCGCTGCACCGCAGGTTCCCGCATCCTGGTTCAGCGCAGCATCTATGACGAGTTCGTGGAGCGTTACGCTGCGCAGGCTAAGCGCGTCAAGGTTGGCCTGCCGTCGGATGAGACCACCGAGGTCGGCGCGATTGTGCACCCTGAGCACTTCGAGAAGGTCATGTCCTACGTCGAAATCGGTAAGGAAGAGGCCCGCCTCGTTGCTGGTGGCGGCCGCCCTGACGAGTTCCCTGAGGGCAACTTTGTTCAGCCAACCGTTTTCGCTGACGTCTCCCCTGAGGCCCGCATCTTCCAGGAAGAGATCTTCGGCCCAGTTGTTGCGATCACTCCGTTCGACACGGAAGAGGAAGCGCTCGAGCTCGCTAACAACACCAAGTACGGCCTCGCCGCATACATTTGGACCAACGATCTGAAGCGTGCCCACAACTTCGCTCAGAACGTTGAGGCCGGCATGGTGTGGCTGAACTCGAACAACGTTCGTGACCTGCGCACCCCATTCGGTGGCGTCAAGGCCTCGGGCCTCGGCCACGAAGGCGGCTACCGCTCGATCGACTTCTACACCGATCAGCAGGCCGTCCACATCAACCTCGGCAAGGTGCACAACCCGGTTTTCGGTAAGCAGGAAAACTAACCCCTACTCCGGCTGGTGACCTCGCGGAACGTCGCCGCGGGGCGCCACCTCAACCTCAGGAGAACAAACATGAGCAACCTGGAGAACCGCCAGAAAACCTCATCCGGCTTCTATGTAGGCCAAGAGGGTCCAGTCAAGACTGACAACCCGATTCCAACCCCACAGGCCGAGGCGCCAGATGTGCTTCGTTGCGCCTACATGGAAATCGTGGTGACGGACCTTGCTAAGTCCCGCGAGTTCTACGTGGACGTCCTGGGCCTCGTTGTCACGGAAGAAGACGAGAACACCATCTACCTGCGGTCGATGGAAGAGTTCATCCACCACAACCTGGTGCTGCGCAAGGGCGATGTAGCGGCTGTCGCTGCGTTCTCTTACCGTGTGCGCTCCCCAGAAGAGCTCGACAAGGCAGAGGCTTTCTACAAGGAGCTCGGCTGCCGTGTTGAGCGTAAGAAGGACGGATTCGTCAAGGGCATTGGCGATTCGGTCCGCGTTGAGGACCCGCTCGGCTTCCCGTACGAGTTCTTCTACGACGTCGAACACGTTGAGCGGCTCGCATGGCGTTATGACCTCTACACCCCAGGCGCCTTGGTGCGTCTGGACCACTTCAACCAGGTCACCCCGGATGTCCCACGCGCCGCGAAGTACATGCAGGACCTCGGCTTCCGCGTCACCGAAGACATTCAGGACGACAAGGGCACCGTCTACGCAGCGTGGATGCGCCGCAAGCCAACCGTGCACGACACCGCGATGACCGGTGGCGACGGCCCACGCATGCACCACGTCGCGTTCTCGACCCACGAGAAGCACAACATCCTCGCGATCTGTGACAAGCTCGGTGCGCTGCGTATGTCGGATGCGATTGAGCGCGGCCCGGGCCGCCACGGCGTCTCCAACGCGTTCTACCTGTACCTGCGTGACCCAGACGGCCACCGCGTCGAGATCTACACCCAGGACTACTACACCGGCGACCCAGACAACCCGGTCGTTACCTGGGACGTGCACGATAACCAGCGTCGCGACTGGTGGGGCACCCCAGTTGTGCCGTCCTGGTACACCGACGCCTCGCTCGTGCTCGACCTCGACGGCAACCCACAGGAAGTGGTTGCACGCTCCGACGAATCCGAAATGAACGTGACTATCGGCGCTGACGGGTTCTCCTACACCCGCAGCGACGAAGACGGAGAAATGCCGGAGTGGAAGCAGGGCGAATACAAGCTCGGAAACCAGCTCTAGACATGGCTTATAGCCAGTAAAACACCGGTTTCTAACCGGCTCAACACCGGCTAGAAACTACTGAATCGCCCCCGCGGCGCCTGCATCTAGGCAGGCACCGCGGGGGCGATTTTTGTTGTCTTATGCCATGCATCGTCCGCAGGCCCGCCCGCTCATAATCCCCGGAGAGGTGCGCGAACCGCTACCCAGAGGGGCTCCAACTCCGAGCCCCACGCCAAACTCCTGACAAAATCAACCATTGACAATCTCAACTAAATGCCTTTCCATAGTTTTGTGACGTCTGCCACATCCCGGCCGTCCTGAGGACTCCTCCGGGAGCGCCTCGCCTGAACATCCCCGTCCCGAGCATCCCCATCCCGAACTTCCTTTGGAGTAGCCTCATGAACATCGGAGTAGGCACCTACCCCCGCCGCCGTGCCACGGTCCGTCCTGAAGCCGTCGCCCTCGAGTTCGAGGGCACCACCTGCACCTACGGCGAGGTCGCCGAGCGCGTCGAGCGGCTCGCCCACGCCCTCCTGGCCGGCGGAGCCAGCCGCGGGGACCGGATCGCCTATGTCGGGTTCAACCATCCCGCTCTGCTGGAGACGTTCTTCGCCACCACCCTGTTCGGCGGCACCGCGGTCCTCGTGAACCCGCGGCTATCCCCGGCGGAAGTGCAATTCATCGTGGAGGACTCCGGCGCGTCCGTCGTTGTCTACGGCGGCGACCAGGTGCCCACGGCAGAGCGCCTGGCATCCAAGGTCACCGGGCTGCGTCTGATCGCCGTGGAGGGTGAAGACGGCCCCGGCGAGCGCTACGAGGCGGTACTGGCCGCCGGCTCCGCAGATCCAGTGGACGCGGAGGTGGATGACGACGACGTCGCCCTCATCATGTACACCTCCGGCACGACGGGCCGCCCTAAGGGTGCGATGCTCACCCACCGCAACCTCACCTTCCAGTACCTGAACGCTTTCACCGGCACCGACCTCCGCCAGGACGAAGTCATGCTGTCCGTGGCCCCGCTGTTCCACATCGCCGGGCTGAACATGACCACGATCCCCACGTTCATGATGGGCGGGCGGATCATCATCCAGCGCGCCTTCCGGCCGAAGGACGTGCTTGACGCGATCTCGCACTCCAAGGTCACGGGGACCTTCATGGTTCCCGCCATGCTGGACTTCCTCTCCCAGGACCCGGGCTTCGCCGAGGCTGACCTGGGCTCGCTGCGCTCGGTCATGGTGGGCGGATCCCCGCTACCGGAACGCACCATCCGCCTCTGGCAGGACCGCGGCGTGAAGATCGTCCAGGGCTTCGGGATGACGGAGACCGCCCCCGGCGTCTGCCTCCTGGAAGCCGCCGATGCGCTGTCCCATGCCGGGACTGCCGGCCGCCCGCATTTCTTCGCCGAGGTCCGCGTGGTGGACCCCGTCACCGGCGAGGACGTGGAGGACGGCACCGCCGGCGAGGTCTTGGCCCGCGGCCCACAGGTCATGAAGGGCTACTGGAACCGCGAGGAGGCCACCGCGGCCGCACTGGAGGGCGGCTGGTACCACACCGGCGACATCGCCGTCCGGGACGCCGAGGGCTTCTTCACCATCAAGGACCGGATCAAGGACATGTACATCTCCGGCGGGGAGAACGTGTACCCCGCGGAGGTGGAGAACGCCCTGCTCTCCCTGGACGGCGTGGCCGAGGCGGCCGTCGTCGGCGTCCCCGACGAGCGCTGGGGCGAATCAGGCGTGGCCTTCGTGGTGCCCGCAGACAGTGCGTCGTTGGACGCCGAGGCGATCCGCAAAGACCTGACCGAGCTGCTGGCCAAGTACAAGGTGCCCGCACAGGTGCGGCTCGTTGACGAGCTACCGCGTACCACGACCGGCAAGATCCGCAAGACCGTGCTACGTGAGAGCGCCTGAGCGCCCCTGAACCCTTTCCCTATCCCACCCCCGAACGAAAGACACAGAGGTCACCATGGCCACCATCAACCCTGAGAGCCGTCCCACCGGCACGGCCACATCCGCTGGAGAGAAGCAAGACACCGTAGATGCCTTGCTGAACATCTCCCCCGAGGAGCGCCGCCGCGAGTCCCGCAAGGTCATCCTCTCCAGCTATCTGGGCTCGACCATCGAGTTCTACGACTTCCTGCTGTACGCCACCGCGGCCGCCGTCGTGTTCCCGCACGTGTTCTTCCCGGCCTCTGACCCGCTGGCAGGATCCATCGCCGCCTTCGGCACCTTCGCGGCCGGCTACGTCGCCCGCCCGCTGGGCGGGGCGCTCTTCGGCCACTTCGGCGACCGGCTAGGCCGCAAGAAGATGCTGGTGCTCTCCATGCTCCTCATGGGCCTAGCATCCACCGCGATCGGTTTGATCCCGTCTGCAGAGATGATCGGCATCTGGGGCGTGGTGCTCCTCGTGATCATGCGCATCTTCCAGGGCATCGCGGTCGGCGGTGAATGGGGCGGCGCCGCCCTGATGGCGCTCGAGCACTCCGAAACGAAGAAGCGTGGATTCGCCGCATCCTTCACGAATGCCGGCGCTCCATCTGGCGCCGCGTTGGGCACCTTCATGATGGGCGCCGTCTCAGCTCTGCTCCCCGAGGAGCAGTTCCTCTCCTGGGGCTGGCGCATCCCGTTCCTCGTCTCCTTCCTGCTGCTGATCGTGGGCCTCATCATCCGCTCCAAGGTCTCTGAGTCCCCGGTCTTCCAGGCCGCCATGATCAAGGCCGAAGCCGAGGACAAGAACAAGCCAAAGGTGCCGTTGATCTCAGTGCTTCGCCGCCCGAAGGCGCTCCTGCTGACGATGTTCGCCGGCGCCGCCGGCTTCGCCCTCCAGGTACTGCTCCCGACATTCGCCGTCGGCTACTCCGCGGCCGGAGGAACAGCCCGCTCGGATGTCCTCTACGCTTTTGCCTGGGCCTCGGTCATCTCCATCTTCATAGTCGTCGGGTCCGGCCGGCTCTCTGACGCACTGGGCCGCCGCCCGGTGATGATCGCAGGGCTCGTGCTCTACGTCGCCTTCCTGTTCCCGATGTTTCCGATGCTTCGCTCGGACAGCTGGCTCGTCATCCTCGCAGCGTTCACCATCGCCCTTGCCCTGCACGGCCTAATCTACGGCCCTTTGGCAGCATTCATTGCAGAACAGTTCGGAACCGAGTCCCGCTACACCGGCGCCTCGCTGGGCTACCAGCTGGCCACCCTGCTGGGTGCCGGCTTCACCCCAACGATCGTCGCGTCTCTCTATGCCGGCCCCGGTGGTGGAGAGAGCACACTGCCGGTCATTGCCTTCATCGGGTCGATCGCAGCCGTCTCCGCTATCGCGATCCTCTTGACCCGGGAATCGAAGGATCATGACCTGCTGATCCACGAGCACTAACTACACCAGATAGGACGCAAGGCCGCGGTGGGCGTTCGCCCACCGCGGCCTTTCTGCGCTCCACACCCGAAGGATCTGTTCAGACAAGCCCTCAAGCCAGCCCCGGACGCAGGCTCCCCTCCCAGGCAGTCGGCGTGGCGATGACGGCCGGTGAGATCAGGGCACCATCGGCCCTGTACAACCACGTCAGGGGGAAGAAGGAGCTGCTGCAGCTGCTTCTTCCGTCATCCTCTAAGGCCCGAGGCGCCGTGCCCGGCAAGCACCGCAGGCACGGTGGGCAGGGCGGGCACGGCAAGCACCGCAGGCACGACGGAGGCCCCGCTCCCCCACATAGGGGAACGGGACCTCTATACGCCGAAGGTCGGCCGCCACATCGACGGCCGACCTCACGGCACGACGCTGATCAACAGCAGAGATCAGCGGTAGAAGCGGGCCAGGAATACGGCCACGACGGCCGGGCGTTCCTCGCCCTCGATCTCGAAGGTGGCCTCAACCACCAGGTGCAGGCCATCGCCCTTGACCTCCTGGACGTCGGCGAGCTTCATAACTGCACGGACGCGGGAGCCGACCTTCACCGGGGAGGTGAAGCGGACCTTGTCCAGGCCGTAGTTGACCTTGGTCTTCACGTCGGAGACATCGAACAGCTCACCCCAGAACGGAATGATCAAGGACAAGGTGAGGAAGCCGTGGGCGATCGGGGCGCCGAAAGGGCCGTCCTTGGCGCGTTCAGGGTCCACGTGGATCCACTGGTGGTCATCAGTTGCGTCGGCGAAGGTGTTCACCATCTCCTGGGTGATCTCGCGCCACTCGGTGGCGCCCAGCTCGGTGCCTGCCATGGTCTTGACGGCGTCGAAGTCGACGACGGTGCGGGCGGTGGTCTCAGTCATGATGCGGTCCTCTCGGGGAAGGGGTGGAAAGGGTGGTTAGATCGGTGGGCCAGCGTCCCGCTGGCCTGGTGAATCAGACGAAGGCGCTGACGCCGGTGACGGCGCGGCCCACGATCAGCGCGTTGATCTCGTGGGTGCCTTCGTAGGAGTAGACGGCTTCGGCGTCCGCATGGAAGCGGGCCACGTCGGTGTCCAGGGTGATTCCGTTGCCGCCGCAGACCTCGCGGGCCAGGGCCACGGTCTCGCGCAGACGCAGGGAGGTCATCATCTTGGCTAGGGCGGAGTTCTCGTCCTTGTAGATCCCCTGCTCCTCTTGCTCCGTGAGCTGGACCATCAGGCCCAGCGAGGATGTCAGGTTGCCGAGCATGATGGCCAGCTTCTCCTGGATGAGCTGGAATCCGGCCAACGGCTGGCCGAACTGCTGCCGCTCGCGGACATAACGCAGCGCGGCCTCATAGGCGCCCGCGGTGGCGCCCACGGCCATCCAGGCCACATCCGAACGCATGGCCCGCAGACAACGCGCCACATCCTTGAAAGAGTTGATCCCCTCCAGACGGGCCGAGGCGGGTACGCGTACGCCGCGGTACTCGATGTGGGCGTTCTGCATGATGCGCAGGGAGGCCTTGTTCGGGATGATCGACATGCTCACCCCTTCGGCGTCCCGCGGAACCAGGAAGCACTTGACCTGGCCATCGGCGGTGTCGCGGGCGAAGGTCGCGACGACGTCCGAGATGGTCGCCCCGCCGATCCAGCGCTTGGCGCCGTCGATCACCCAGGTGTCCGTCTCCGGATCATAGGTCGCGGTCGTGGCGAGTCCGCCGGCCACATCGGAGCCGTGGTCGGGCTCGGTCAGCCCGAACACGCCAGTCAGCGAGTAGTCGAGGATCTTCGCATCCAGCTCCTTCGCCTGCTGTTCCCCGCCGCCCAGGGTGCAGGCCGTGCGGAACAGGCCGGCGTGCGCGTTATACAGGGTGCCGACGTTGATGTCGCAGCGGGCCAGCTCGAAGTTGCGGAACCCGGTCAGGATCCTACGGATGGGCTCTCCAGCTTCCTTGAGGGCTGGCGGGTCCATCAGCGGCAGCGCGCGGACGGCGTCCACCAGCTCCTGGGGAAGCTCCGCAGCGTCCCAGGCCGGGTTGACCAGCGGCTTCACCGTGGTCTCGAGCCGTTCCCGGAGGTCCAGGATGACGGCGCGCTCGGCCTCAGTCAGCCGCTCGGCGTAGCCATAGAAGTCGGATGGGATGATGCTTCCGGTCACTGGTTCAGCCATCTCAGTCCTCCTTCGTCTCGGTCGCGGCCCCGCGGTCCAGACCCAGTAGGCGCACCGCGTTGTCCTTGAGGATCCAAGGCCGAACCTCGTCCTTGAGCGGCAGCTCCGCGAAGGCGGCCAGCCACTTGTCCGGGGTGATCAGCGGGAAGTCGGTTCCGAAGAGCACCTTGCGAGCCAGTACGTTATTCGACTGGCGGACCAGGGACTCCGGGAAGTACTTCGGGGACCAGCCGGAGAGGTCGATGTGCACGTTGGCCTTGTGGGTCGCGATCGAGTTCGCCTCATCCTGCCAAGGCACCGAGGGGTGGGCCATGATGATCTGCAGGTCTGGGAAGTCGGCGGCGACGTCGTCCAGCAGCAGCGGATTGGAGTACTTCAGCTTGATGCCGCGCCCGCCGGGCAGGCCTGCGCCCATGCCGTTCTGCCCGGTGTGGGAGACCATGGGCAACCCCAGCTCCTGGAGCCGCTCCCAGAGCGGGTAGTACTCACGGTCCGAGGGGTCGAAGCCCTGCACAGACGGGTGGAACTTGAAGCCGCGCACTCCGAGCTCCTCGGCCTGGCGGGTGGCCTCCGCCAACGCGTCCACCCCGGTGCGGGGATCCACGGAGCCGAACGGGATGAGGACGTCGTTGTTCCGGGCGCAGCCGGCCACGAGGTCATCGATGGAGTTCGGCTTGTGGCCAAACTGGGTGCGCGCGTCCACGGTGAAGACGACCGCGGCCATCCGGCGTTGGCGGTAGGTCTCCGCGATGGTGTCCACACTTGGGGTCCGCTCCGCGGACTTGAAGTACTTCGCGGAGGCCTCGAAGAAGTCCTCCGGAAGCGCCTTGTGGCCGCACGAGTCCACCTCGAGGTGCACGTGCATGTCCACGGCCTCGATGGCCGAGGCGTCCACCCCCAGCTCGTAGCGGACTGGGGCGGGGCCGGGAGCAGAGGTTGAGGCGGGGGCAGGGGCGCCGCTGTCGTTCCCGTGGGCTGGCCCCTGCGGAGCCGTGTCCTGGGTTTCGGTCATCGTGCTTGTCCTTAGTTCTTCTGCTCGGGCTCGAGCTCAGCAGGCAGCGGAGGCATCTTCTCGCCGACTTCCTGGAGGTTGCCCTTGACCAGCTCGGCGCCCTGGGTCTGCATGGTGGCGTAGTCCCAGCCGCCCTCGTGGTACTCGGTGGCCACTGGCTCTGGGTGGGACCAGACCTGCAGGCGATCGCCACCGACGCCAATGGCCTGGCCGGTGATGCCCTCGGCCTCCGGGGAGGAAAGGAAAGCGATCAGGCCGGCGACGTCGTCGGCGGTTCCGAAGCCGAGGTCATGGCGGAAGAAGGACGGCATGGCCTCGCCGCGCTCGTCCGCCTCGACGGCCTTCTGGAAGTAAGGGACGGTCTTGGTCATGGCGGTGGCCGCCACTGGGATGACGGCGTTGACCATCACTCCGGCCCGCTTCATCTCGAGGGCCCACGTGCGGACCATACCGACGATGCCCGCCTTGGCTGCGGCGTAGTTGGTCTGGCCGAAGTTGCCCCGCTGGCCGGTCGGCGAGCCGATGCAGACGATGCGGCCAGCCACGCCGTTCTCCTTGAAGTAGGCGTAGGCGGCGCGGACGCAGGTGAAGGTGCCCTTGAGGTGGACGCCGATGACCAGGTCGAAGTCCTCGTCAGTCATCTTCAGCAAGGACTTATCCCGCAGGATGCCGGCGTTATTCACCAGGATGTCCAGTCCACCGAAGGTGTCTACGGCGGTCTTGACCAGCTGGTCGGCGGCCTCGCTGGTGCCAACAGGGACCACGGCGGCCACGGCTTTGCCGCCGGCTTCGGTGATGGAGGCGACAGCAGCGTCCGCGGTCTCCTGGTTGACGTCGTTAATAACCACGGAGGCTCCCTGGCGGGCGAGCTCCTGGGCGTAGGCGAGGCCCAGGCCTGCGCCCGAGCCGGTGACGATGGCTACCTTGCCGTCGAGGGACATGGGGTTCTCCTTCGGTGGTGACGTGCTAGATGTCTGTTCTGGTCTGAGAGCCTGCGTGCCGCCTCGCGGCGGATACTCTCGGATGGCCCTGGTGTGGCGTTCACCACACAAGAACCATGACAGTACATATAATTGAAATTGTCAATTATTTTTCGAGGCTTGCATTTCGAGTACGATCCTCTGCAAGGGACAAGCCTCTATATGGGCAAGATCAGCCGGATCACTCCCTCGAGTACACGGACCAAGGAAGCAAGCACATGACGACCACAAAGGACACCTCCGGAGCCGCAGTGAACCCGGCCGAGGCCGCCCAGCGCTTCCCCGCCCCCTCCACAGCGCTTGCGGCCGAGCGTATGGCGGAGTTCACGTCGTCAGAGCTCGCCGGCCAGGTCCAGTTCCTGGCGGCCCGGCTGCGCAGCATCGGCCACAGCCACGCCAACCGCGTCCTGCAGGAGGAGATGGGATTGAAGGTCCGCCAGTACTCCGTGCTGGCCCTGGCCGCCGCGGACGTGAACCCGTCCCAGCGCGAACTCGGCGACTTCCTGAGCCTGGACCCAAGCCAGATAGTGAACCTGGTGGACTTCCTGGAGAAGCGGGGATGGGTCGAGCGCCAGGTGGATCCGCGTGACCGTCGTTCCCGGATCGTCATCGCCACACCGCAAGGGCAGGATGCCTACCGGAGGGCACGCGCGCTGACCATGGCCTCCGACGACGTGGTGCTCGCCGCGCTCACCTCCGACGAGCGGCACGAGCTGAGCCGGCTGCTGGAGAAAGTCGCCTTCTAATCCCGCCTGAAACGCCCCCGCGGCGCCTGCGATGCAGGGCGGGCATCCGTAGGCACGGGGCAAGCAGCCGCTGGCGCAGGGCGATTCTTTTTGTCGATTTATGACACAAACAGGCCTGCGGGCGGTTGACATGGCTCGGGGGCGGGCTATAAAAATGATGCTTGTAACCCATCCAGAGCGACTGAGAGACCTGGCTCGTTGACGTCGCAGCAACCGGTTTGTACACGGTGCTCCCGCCAGGAACGATGGAAAGGAATAACTGTGTCATCGTTGTCCACGCACACCCCTGCCCACCCTGCAGCAGTAGCCGATGCGGCCGGAACTGACGCTGGAACCCCGGCTGCTACTGGCGGCGCTAGCAACACCAGCACCACTGCTTCTTCGGCTGACTTGAGTTTCGCTGAAGGGCTTCGTTACGTCACCACCCAGGATGCTCCGGTCACCCCGTGGGAAGCCGGCCACAAGCCAAGCCTGGCTGAGCTGCGTGAGCATTTCGGGCCGATCTTTGACCGCATCGCGCTCGGCGCTTCGGAGCGGGAGGCGCATCGTGTTTTGCCGTTCGTTGAGATCGCGGAACTCAACCGGGCCGGCTTCACCGTACTGCGGGTGCCTACCGAGTACGGCGGCCCGGGCGTGAGCTTCACCGACTGGGTGCAGTTGCTGATCGACCTGGCGGCAGCTGACCCGAACATCGCGCATCAATACCGTTCGCACGCAGGTTTCGCGGAGACGCTGCGCTACCAGAATGAGCAGACGCGCGAGTTCTGGTACGCGAAGGTCCTTGCTGGCGATACTGTGGGTAACGCGTCCACTGAGGTGAGCGGGAATACGTTGAATACGCTCAACACCACGTTGGCTGTGCAGGCGGACGGCACTGGGGTGCTCAACGGCGCTAAGTATTACTGCACTGGCACCGCGTACGCGACGCATACCCGGGTTTCGGCCACGCTGCTTGATACGGATGGAACACCGACCGAGGGTCGACAGTTCGCTGTCGTTTCCACTCGGGCTCCGGGTGTTGAGCTTGAGGATGACTGGAATGGTTTCGGTCAGAGCCTCACCGGTACGGGAACCACGCGTTTCACCGATGTGCGTGTAGCGCCCGAGCACATTCTGAACCGTGTTCCCGGTAGCGCTGAGGCGCAGTTTGAGGCGCCGCTGTTCCAGATTGTTTTGCTCGCCGTGTTGGCGGGTATCGCCCGCAATGTTGTGAACGATGCGGCGGCTGGCGTGCACCGGCGGACGCGTTCGTTCAACACCGGTTTGGGTGTTCCGCACTCTGAGGATCCGCAGATTCTGGGAGTTGTGGGGCGGCTTTCGGCGCAGGCTTTCGTGGTGGAGTCAGCTGTGGTTGAGGCCGCGCGGCGGCTCGAGGCTGCCGAGGGTGTGCTCTCGCTCGAAGATCCAGATGCGCAGCGCTTGCTGACTGAGGCGGAGCTTGCTGTTGAGCGCGCGCACGTGACTGTACCGAGCATCGTGACCAGCATTTGCTCTGAACTGTTCCTCACGGGTGGCGCTTCGAACACGTCGCGGGAGAAGAACCTGGACCGGCATTGGCGCAATGCACAGACCGTCGCGACGCATAACCCGATTGTGTTCCGTGAGCGGATCATCGGCGACTACCTGGTCAACGGGACTGTCCCGGAGGGCCTCAACGCGATCGGTGAGGTGACCCGTGCTTCTTAACGCGTTTGAGATGGCCACGCCGGTGCATCAGTCCCCTGGTTTGTGGCGGCATCCGGAGTCTCGGGCGGCTAACTTTGATCAGTTGAGCTACTGGACCGACCTGGCTCAGACGTTGGATCGCGGCGGTTTCACGGCACTGTTTTTGGCAGATGTGTTGGGAACCTATGACGTGTACGGCGGAAGCGACGCGGTCTCGCATGAGCGCGGCGTGCAGGTTCCGTTGCTGGATCCGTTCGCTGCAGTGTCTGCAATGGCGGCGGTGACGCGCAGGCTCGGTTTCGGATTGACGGCTTCCTGCACGTATGAGGACCCGTTCCTGTTGGCGCGCCGGTTCGCGAGCCTGGACCACCTGACGGGTGGCCGGGTTGGCTGGAACATTGTGACCTCGTATCAGGATTCCGCTGCCCGGAACCTCGGTTTGGAGCGGCAGCTACCGCACGATGAGCGTTACGACCGCGCGGACGAGTACATGGATGTTATGTACAAGCTGTTCGAGGGCAGTTTCGCTCCGGGTTCGGTGCTCAAGGATGCCGATGCGGGTGTATTCGTGGATCCGGCGGGTGTTCGGAAGGCTGAGCATAAGGGCGAGTATTTCTCGGTTGATGGTGCGTTGTTGACGCATCCGGGGCCGCAGCGGACGCCGTTCTTGTTCCAGGCGGGTGCCTCGGCGCGGGGCTTGCGTTTTGGTGCCGAGAACGCTGAGGCCGTGTTCATGATCGGTTCTGAGCCAAGTGTCGTGCGCGGTTATATTGACCGCTTACATGAGGCGCTTGAGGTCGCGGGCCGGCCCGCCGATGCGGTGCGCACGTTCGCGATGGCCACCGTGGTGACGGGCGCGGACGACGAGGAGGCGCAGCGCCGCTTCGAGTCCTATCAGCAGTATGTCGACGTCGAGGGGGCTTTGGCTCTGTTCGCGGGCTGGACCGGCGTTGACTTGGCCGGACTGGATCCCGATGCTCCGTTGGCTGAGGTTGAGACGGAAGCGAACCAGTCCGCCCTGCGTTCGGTGACCTCTGGCGACACAGCGCGCGAGTGGACCGTGCGCGACATTGCCGCGTTCGTGACGTTGGGTGGCCGCGGCCCTGTGATTGTGGGTGGCCCCGAGAGCGTTGCGGATCAGTTGGAGGGGTGGCAAGCGGCTTCCGGTGTGGATGGCTTCAACGTGTGCAGTGGCGTGCGGCCGGCTGATCTTGAACGGTTCGCTGAATACGTGAGCCCCGAGCTGAGGCGCCGTGGTCTGTTGGCTGATGCGGGCGAGGCCGCCGATGCCGGTGCCGGAGCGGCCGATGCTGCTGCCGGAGCGGCGGCAGAGCCCGTGACGTTGCGTGCCTCGGTGACGGGGCAGGATTGGTTGCCTGATTCGCATCGTGGTTCCTGCTTCCGCACTGGCGCTTCGGCGGGAGCTGGCTGCTAAGCATTTCCCCACCGTCCGTGCATAGCCGGCGGGCGGGTGCCGTGGGACGCCCTACGGTGCCTGCTGCCGCATCGTAATTCTGCAGCCGCGGATTGTGATGACGTGTTGTGACGGTTGCCGGCTTGCGCGGCGCGGGAAGGGCGATAACGTTACGGAATGAAGAATTCTTCGCATGACGGCGCGAGCCAGCCGCTTCCGGAGCACTCGCGCCCAGTGGCGGGCGTTGCGGCGCGGGCTGTGAGCCCGGCTTTGGCGATCGCAGGTATTTTGCTGATCGCTACGAATCTGCGGATGCCGATGACCAGCGCGAGCCCGCTGCTCCCCCGCATTAAGGAAGACGTGGGGCTTTCGGCGGCGTCCGCATCGTTCCTGATTTCCTTGCCGCTGCTGTGTTTCGCGGTGTTTTCGCCGATCGTGCCGCGGATCGCGGCGCGTTTCGGGTTGGCGCATTCCCTGTTCGGCGCTTTGATTGCGGTCAACGTGGGGATCGTGTTGCGTTCCTGGGTTGGTTCATTCGGTTTGTGGGCCGGCACCGTATTGATCGGTGTTGGGATCGCGATCATGAACGTTCTGTTGCCGGCGCTGATTAAGCGTGATTTCCCGGATCATGCCGGCACGCTGACGGGTGTGTATTCGGCGTTTCAGTCGCTCATGGCCGCACTCGCGGCGGCGGTCGCTGTCCCGATCGCTGGGTTGCCGGGTTGGGGTTGGCAGGGCGCTCTCGGTTTGACGTTGGGCGCCGGTTTGATTGGTGTGGCGGTGTTCGCTCCGCAGGTTCGTGCGGACCATGTGATGCGGCGAGCACAGATCCTGGACCGCCAAGCAACTGACGCCGCGGGCAACCCTGCGGCCGCATCGGCGGCTGCGTCACCAGCGGCTGTGGCACGGCCGCGCAGTATTCTGCGTTCCCCGTTGGCGTGGGTCATCACGGCGTTCATGGGTTTCCAGTCGACCCTGTTTTATTCTGTTTTGGCGTGGTGGCCGGCTATCGAGATGTCGTCGGGGATTTCTGAGGAGAGCGCCGGCTTCCATATTGCGGTGATTCAGGCGTCCGGCATTGTGGGTTCGCTCGTTGCGGGCTGGTTGATGAAGCGCGACGTGGTGGGCTCGACTGTTGCTGTGGCGGTTTCCACGGTGATTGTGGTGCTTGTGGGGACCATGCTGGCTCCACAGTTGGCGTTGCTGTGGGCGCTGTTGATCGGCACGGCCCAGGGCGGGTTGTTCACGGTCGCGTTGACGTTATTTGGGGCGCGGGCGCGGACGCCGATGTCGGCGGCACGGCTCTCGGGTATGGCGCAGACGTTCGGTTATGTGATCGCGGCGTCTGTTCCGCCGGTTTTGGGCGTGGTGCGTGAGGCGACGGGTTCGTGGACGGCCTCGTTGTGGATCCTGCTGGGAATCGCGGTGATCACGTTGGTTTCGGGGCTGGTTTCAGCTAAGCCGCGTTACGTCGAGGAACACTAGCCGCGGTTCTGTTGAAGAGCACGGTTCGTCGTGGAACACTAGCCTCGTTTTTCGTGGTTTTCGCGGTTTTCGCGGGCGCGTTGGGCCCGTTGTGCCCGTTCGCGGGCTTCGATCGCGTCGAGTTCGGCGTCAGTGAGTTCGGATGAACGGTTGACGCCGGAGCCTTTGCCGAGGTCGTCCGGGTTGTCTTTAGCGACCATCATGAGCAGGGAGATCACCAGCAGGCCCGCGACGAACGCGATGAGGAAGAACGTTGCACCGATCTGAAGGTTGAGGCCGTTGCGGGTTCCGCCTGCACCGGCGAATGCGGAGATGACGCCGGCGACGATACCGAAGGTCAGCGACAGCGCGAGTGCAGGTTTTACGCTTTGCTTCCAGCCGGACTGCTTCGAGCCAGACGTGGATGGCTTGTTGGCCACGGATTCTCCTTTACGCGGGTTTCGTGCGAGGTCTGTGTACAGGTTTGTGTGCGGTGCGCTCTGGTGTTGTTGTGTGTTTTCAGTCTAGTTGCCGCGGCGTTGGTCTTGCATGTAGCCGACCGCGGAGATCAGCAGGTGCACTGCGATGAGCGCGGTGATCATGGAGGCCATACCGAAGACGCCGTGGGCGTCGCTGGTGGTCATGAACACCATGATGATGCCGCCGATGACGCCAAGACCACCGGAGATGGTGGTGTCTTTGCTGGGGCGGCCGGTTTCGCGGGTTGTGAGCCCGCCGTAGAGTTCTGATGCTCCGCCGATGGTGTAGCCGAACGCTACGGCGAGTGCCATGCCGGCTGGGTCGCGCATGATGATGGCGAGGACGCCGGCGATGGCCCACGCGAGGACCGCGGAGGTGACGGCGGTGCGGTAGCTGGGTGCGAGGGCGAGCCGCATGATGGGCCAGTAGAAGAGGGCGCTGGTGAGGAAGAGGATCGCGAAGGCTGCACTGATGGCGCCGACGGTTGGGGTGGTGTTGAAGAAGACGCCGACGAGTGCGAAGAGCGCGCTGACGATGCCCCGGTAGAGCATCGGTTTGGCGAGAACTCGTTTATAGTCCGCCGTGGTTGCTTCTGTGCGGGTGTTGCTGGCGCTACTGTTGTTGGCGCTGGCCTTGCTGGCACTGTTCGCGTTGCGGCCGTTCTTCGCGCGGTTACTGCTGGCACCGCTGTTGTTGGCGCTGTCCACCATGTGGTTTGTTCCCCTTGTTTTTCGGGTGTGTGGGTGCGGGTGGGCACCAACTTTCAAGTTTATCTGATGCCGATTGTGTGCTTATTTCTGTCGGAGTTTGCGGTTGGTGAGGTGGGTTGGTTGCGCGGTGAGTGGGTCTTCCGGCCAGGGGTGTTTCGGGTAACGGCCACGCATTTCCGCTCGGACGTCGGCGTATGGGCCGGTAAAGAAGGAGTGCAGGTCCGAGGTAACCGCGAGAGGCCTGCCTGCCGGTGAGAGCAGGTGGAAGAGGACGGGCGCGCGGCCGTCTGCTAGGCGTGGTGTTTGGGTCCACCCGAAGGTTTCTTGCAGTTTCGCGGCGACCACCGGTTGCGGAGGCTCTGCCTGCCTCTGCGCCGTGCTGGTCTCTTCTGCGCTGCTCTCTTCTGTGCTGGCCCCGTCCCCGCTTGCTTCATCCTTCTTGCCGTTCGGTCCGCCGCCCCTCGGTTCGCCGCCGTTACTGCCAGTATCTTCGATCCCGTATTCGGTGGCGTCCGGGTACTTGATTGCGGCGGTGTTCCCGGAAGGGAGGGGCATCCGGGCGGGCGCGAGTTCGTCGAGGTTCGCGGCTTCTGGCCATGGGAGGAGCCGGCGTAGGGGTTCGGTGAGGTCGATGCTGTTAAGGCTCGCGCCGAGTGCGACGTCGTTGAGTTCTGGGCCGAGCCATTCAGTGACGGTCGCGGCTAGGTGGTGTTCGTCCATCGCTGGCCATGGGTCGCCGATGTGGTGGTGGAGGAACGCGAGCCTGTTGCGTAACGCGGTGGCGGTGCTGTTGAAGGTGAGCGCGTTGAGGCCCTGGGTTGCGAGGTGTTCAGCGAGCGCTTCCGCTGCTTGGGTGGGATTGGGTTTGGTGGGGGTTGCGCGCAGTTCGATCACGCCGATCGCTTCGATGTTGCGTGCGCTGATGGTGCCTTTGGGTGTGATGGTGATGCGGGTTGTGGTTCCGGCGAGGTTCCCGGCGGCGTCGGTGGCTTCGTCGAGGGTGAGGGGTGCGGCTGCACGGATGATGGCGCCGGTTCCGGCGGCGGCGTTCCCGTGTGCTCGGGTGACGTCGGCGATTGCGAGCCATTCGGGCCGACCGAGCGTGGCGTCTGGTGGGAGTGCGGCTCGGGTTCCGGAGGCGAGGAGGTAGATCCCCTCCCCCATGTGTTTCGCGATCCGATCAGGCCACGCGGTTGCAGTGACGATGCCCGCGAGCTCGGCGGCATTGGTGCGGGCCGCCGCGTGTTTGCGGGCGAGCCAGGTGAGGCGCTGCGTTTCGCGTTGGATCGGGCGGTGGGGGTCGCGTTGCTGCTGGCGGACCGCGTCGGGGAGGTTGGCCCCGGTGATGCGCTGTTCACCCGTCGCCACCGCAATCACAGCCGCGACTTCTGCAGCGTCAAAACGCGCCGCGTTGTGTGTGAGTGCGTGTGCCCATCGTGGGTTGAGTGGGATTGCGGCGAGGGTTCGGCCGTGGTCGGTGATGCGGCCTGCGCTGTCGATCGCGGCGAGGGCGTGGAGTGTTTGTTCGGCGTCGTTGAGGGCGGCGGCGGGTGGTGGGTTGATCCAGCGGAGGTTGTGTCCGCGAGGTGCGCCCCATGCTGCGAGGGTGAGGGCGGTTTCGGTGAGGTCTGCGGTGGTGATTTCGGGGGTGATGTGTGCGGGTGCGGCGGCGTGGGTGCGTTCGCTGTAGCAGCGGATCGCGGTTCCCGGGCCGAGTCGAGCGGCGCGGCCTGCGCGTTGTTCGGCGCTGGCTTGGGAGGCGGAGACGGTGACGAGCCCGCTCATGCCGCGGGTTGCGTCGCGGCGGGGTTCGCGGGTGAGGCCGGAATCGATCACGAGGTGCACGCCGGGGACGGTGAGCGAGGATTCAGCGAGTGTTGTGGAGACGATGATGCGTGGTTTCCCGCCGGGTTGGCGTCCGCGGATCGCATGGTCTTGTTGTTGGACGGGTAGTTGCCCGTGGAGCGGGAGGACCTCGATGTCTGTTGTGGCGGCGCGCAGTTGTTGGGTGATGTGGTCGACTTCGCGGGCGCCGGGCGCGAACACGAGCGCGTCGGTCTCCGGGTTGGTCGCGAGTGCTTCGCGGTGTGCGGTGAGCGCGGTGGTTGCGATGTGGTTGAGGAAGCTGGTTTCGACACCGCGCGGTCCGATCCGGTCGCCAGTGTGTGGCGCGTAGATGACGGTGAGTGGGTGGAGCGCGGTCGCGGAGCTGATGTGCGGTACGGGCTCCACACGTTCAAGATCAGCGCCACCGCCTGAGCCGCTACCCCCATCGTTTTCTGTGCCGTCGCTTGCGAGGAGGCGTGCGAAGGTTGGGGCGTCGACTGTTGCGGACATCGCGATGATGGTGAGGTCTTCGCGGACTTGTTGGGTTTCGCCGGTGAGGGCGAGGAGGAGGTCGGTTTCGAGGTGGCGTTCGTGGACTTCGTCGAGGATGATCGCGGCGGTGCCGTACGCCATAGGGTCTGCGAGGAGCCGGCGGACGAGGATTCCGGGGGTCACGAATTCGATGATGGTGGCGGCGCTGGTGTGGGAGTCGCCGCGGACGGTGTAACCGATGTAGTCGCCGAGTTTAGTTCCGGTGAGTTGGGTGAGGCGGTGGGCAGCGGCGCGGGCGGCTACGCGGCGTGGTTGGGTCACGATGATCCGGCCAGGCGGCGTGCCGGCGCCTGCGGTGTCACCGGCGTTTACACGCGCGAGGTGGTTCGCTACGGCAGGCGGCACGAGTGTGGTTTTACCGGTTCCGGGTGGCGCTTGGATGACGGCGGCGCGGTGGCTGCTGAGGGCGGCGTCGAGTTCGGGGAGGGAGTCCGCGAAGACGAGCCCTTCCCCGATCACATCCAGGTCAAACAGGGGATGCACGTTTGAGCTGTTCCCGGTAGAAGCCATGCATCCATTGTGAAGGAGGGGTCTGACAGTTTGGTCCAGGGTGACGTGCTAGTGCGCGGCCGGTTCGAATTATCCCTTCCGTACGCCCTAGCGTATGTCGCCTACGGAACGTCCTAGACGTTAAGGGTGGCGGGAGGCATTTCTCCGTATCTCGCCGGTTCCGCGATACCTTGTGCAAGCAGACGGTTCTTGTTCAAGATCGGTTCAACGCTGTCTCGCAACCAGTTATGTGAGATCCCAGAACGGGTAGCGAGGTCATCCAGCGCGATCAGGATTTTGTATATCGAGCGCTCCGCGAAGTTTCGATAATCTTGCTTGATCCGCCTGCCGATTTTGGGTTGTAGCCTTGGAGCGTCAAGCACCCAGTGGTTCCATAGTTGGGCAAAGTGGGCCACGCGGTTGCGTAGGTAGACGAATGATTTCACTTGGCCTGGCAGCAGTCGGCGCGAAGTGTTCATCGAGTCAGCAATGTCATCTAAAACGCCAGAGGTACCGGATGCCTGAATGAAGCGAGACAGACTGCCAAACGAGAAAGCTTCCACCGCGACCCAGATCGGCATCCGTGCATACGCCTCAGGCTTGTATACGTGGCCCTGCTTGATGTCATCACGGTAGTGCGCAACGAAGGCTTCTTTGCTGCGATCGAGGTCAGCGAGAGCATACTCTTCGACACGTTTGAGATGACCATGAGGTGGTTGGGTAAAGCCCTCACCGTGCGCAAAGTGTCCCGTTACCCCAATTCGACGTCCGTAGGCGTACGCAAAACGGGTACGGAGAAGAAGCTCAAGCCGGTGTAAAAGTTCATGACAGACGCCCGCCAACTCTTGCTCTGATTCGTAGAGGTCGCGAATCTTATTGAATGTGGTGCCCTCGAAAAACCGGTTGTCGCCTTGCGCTGGGTTGCGCTGCCAGTGCCGGAAGTATCCGGAGAAGCGATAGTAGTTGACCTGTGAAAGGAACTGAGCGGCATCTTCGGAGTCGGTGATGAGCATGCCGCGTTGGGTCAGTAGCTCTACTTGTTGCTCGTAGCTGAGCCAGTCCTTCGGCATCGGGTATGCCTCCATGGAAAAGAAAGGCCCCGGTCATTTGTGCATTACCCGCAAGGGATAAGAGGCCTGACCGGGGGTCTATCGCCAGCTATTCTATAACAGCGGC
Source organism: Pseudoglutamicibacter albus (assembly GCF_031458175.1). Lineage (NCBI taxonomy): Bacteria > Bacillati > Actinomycetota > Actinomycetes > Micrococcales > Micrococcaceae > Pseudoglutamicibacter > Pseudoglutamicibacter albus. The sequence goes on from NZ_JAVDXX010000001.1 coordinate 1,952,578, forward strand.
CTAGAGTGTGCAATGTGGCGGCGTACCTTACATATATTGATCGCGTAGCTACAGTCGTGCCTCACATACTTTGAGCGCGTACTCCTACGCTGAACAAGTATGAACAAGGGTGTGGTCTCAATGTCGACACGTATCGAAGTCACCAAACAACTCAAACGGGCCTACAAAACCGCGACGAGGTCCGAGAAGTCTGTGATTCTGGATCAGTTCTGCGCAACCACCGGGCTGTCCCGAGTATCAGCCAGACGGTATCTCACCAGCCCACACCTGGGCGTGAAGAATGTGACGAAAGTTGATCGTCGTCGGCATCGCCCGACGAAGTACTCGGCAGCCTCGAAACGGGTGCTGGTGTGGCTGTGGCGGGTCATGATGTACCCGTGCGGGAAATACATGTGTCAGATGCTCCCCGAATGGATCAGCCGGCTTGAAGCACATGGCGAACTCAGCCACGGTGAACACGACTACACGCCTGCGGTACGTGCCGAACTGCTTGAGATGTCTGCCGCGACGATCGACCGATATTTACGAGAGCACCGGCAGTCACTGGAGTTGAAAGGGATCTCTGCCACCCGTTCTGGCGCGCTGTTACGCACCTCGATCATGATCCGGAAAGCCGGCGACGAGGCAGAGCATGAGCCCGGCTTTCTGGAGTGTGACACGGTCGCGCACTGCGGCCCCACACTGAAAGGTGAATTCGCCAGAACTTTGACCGCCACTTGTGTGCAGACGGGATGGACCCACCTGGAAGTGTTACGGAATAACGCACGTGTACACATGCTCGCCGCCCTCACCCGCATGGAAGCTGCGTTACCGTTTGATATTGCTGGGCTCGACTGCGATAACGGGTCGGAGTTCATCAACGACCAAGTGATCGAGTGGGCAGGTGACCGGAAGATCTTCTTCACAAGAGCCAGGCCTTACAAGAAGAATGATCAAGCCCTCGTCGAGTCAAAGAACAACCATATTGTCCGTAAATACGGTTTCTACTACCGTTACGACACCCCAGATGAGCGGGACGTGCTGACACTGTTATGGCAGGCAGTGATGCTGAAGATGAACTTCTTCACCCCCACCAAGAAACCTGTCGGTTGGAGCGTGGACGGGCAGGGGCGTAGACGGCGCGTGTATGACGACCCGAAGACCCCGTACCAGCGTCTGCTCGACTCTGGGCTGCTCTCTGTAGCTCAAGAACGAGCGCTGCGGGCGCAGTACGCGAAGCTCAACCCGGTCGAACTCACGCGTGACATTGTCCGGTATCAGGACATGCTCATCACCAAAGCCAGTTGGAAGACTGAGGTCCTCACAGCTGAGGTCGAAGACGCGAAACAGAACCGACGGAAACGACAAACCGGTGGGGTGAAACTCCATACTGCCTAAGCAGGGCTACGCAATCAATCTCTGTGAGGCACGACTAGGGCTACGCGATCAACTTGACATGAGGCACTACGTGTGGCGTAGCCGCCAGCCTTACTCGCGCACCCAGACGCCGCCGGTGTCGTGTTCTTTAAGAACCCACCCAACGGGGCTGCCGATGTGGTTGATGCGTGGCGTGAACCAGTAGGTTGTGTCGGGTCCCCAGCCGGCGATGACACTCGCCGTGTCCGCGTCGACCGTGTCCGCATCGGTGGGATCGCGGTGCCCGCGGCGGCGAGGTAGGTGGCGACGGGAAGGTGGACCGCATCGTAGTGTTGGGCGATTTCGGCCCAGTCCGGGGTGACCCATTTACCGTTGCGTCCGGTGGTGCGGTACCAGTCGTGGCGTTTCTGTGCGGTCTGGTTGAGCGGGAAGCGGCGGCATAGTTCGGCCCAGGCTTCTGCGGAGTCGATCTCGTAGATACGCAGCCCTTCGGGGATGCTCAGGCGGAGTGTTTCGGCGGTTTCCCATCCCATACTGTCTTCGACGAGCCACAGCCCGGCGGGGGTTGTGTCGCAGAGTTCGCGGGTGGATGCGGGGACGCCGTGGGGTGTGGACCACCATTCGCCGCTCCAGGATGCTGTCGGGTCGGTGGGGCGTTCGCGGGCAGCGAGGCGTCCCTCTTTAACGGCGTGCGCACGCGCTGCTTTCAGCACGGCGAGCGGATCAGGCGGGATGGTGTCGGGTTCGTTGTCCCATTGGACGGTCCATTGTGTGGATTCGTCGATGGGGGTGTTCCACCAGGCGGTGTGTTCCGATGCGGCGATGTGCTCGGCGACGCGGCGCAGGCCGTCACGCATGGCTTTGGTTGCGGCGAGGGCGTCGGTGCCGTCGGGTTCTTGCCAGTATGTTGCGGTTTCTACTGTGTTGACGAGACACGTCAGTAGGAGCCGCGGGGTCACGTCGGCGAGAGGGACAGTTTCGAGCCGCGCGGCGACTTGCGCGGGGGTGATGGCCGGGATTTTTGGTGTGGAGTCGCCGGGGCCGACGACGTGGAGCGCGCCTGTTCCGTTGCGCGGCTCGAGGCGGTAGGACGCGAAGAACTGGAGCTCAGCGAGTGAGCCGTCGTGCTCATCTAGCCCTGCGATCCGTTCCGATTCGAGGGCATACTCGAGCAACAAGCGCCGCCCACGCGGGCCGGCGAGCAGCATCGAACTAGAGAGCGTCATATCCGCACTCCCTCCTGGAAAAGGAAAGGCCCCGGTCATTTGTGCATTACCCAAAACGGGAAAGAGGCCTGACCGGGGATCTATGAGGATCAATCTATAACACCGTCATACCTGTGGCAACGTTGCCGACGGCTGGGGCGCGAACCGCTCAAACGGTCCGCGCCCCATCGTTTATGTAGTTATGTACTGAGTTCCGCGCTGGTTAGTTCAACGGGATGATCAATCTTTGCTGAATCGCCAGACACCCTTTTCTTGTTCGGCTTCGTTGGCCACGGACAGGTCGATTCCTGGACGGTCCTTGACCAAGCTAACCGCGACCAAAGAAATGAGTGCCATAAGCAGCAGATAGATGGATACCGATGCGGTAGTTCCGGTCGCTTCCAGCAGCGCCTGTGCGATCGTTGGGGCGAATGCGCCGCCGAGAACCGCGCCGAGAGCGTAGGAGATGGCAACGCCGCTGAATCGAATCGATGCTGGGAACATCTCCACATAGAGCGCGGCCTGCGGCCCGTAGGTGAGGCCCAACCCGAGGGAGAAGATGCTCAGTGCGAGATAGAGCGCGCCCAGATTGCCGGTATCGATGAGCCAGAACAGAGGGAAGGCCGTGAGAATCAGGAGGATGAACCCGATAACGTAGGTTCGCACTCGGCCGATGACATCCGCGAGGGTACCAGCAATAGCTGTAGTAACGAGCCACACAAATGAGCCGAAGGTGATTGCCAGGAGCACATCCGTGCGGTCGAGTCCTACTGGGTCCGTTGCATACTTGGTGACGAAGCCGCCGGTGGTCATGTAGCCGCTCGCGTTGTTGCCTGCAAAGATCAGCGCTGCGACAAGCACCAGCGGGAAGTGTTTCTTGAACAGCACCGCAATCGGTGCTTTCTGCTTAGCCGCTTCTTTAGTCATCTCCTGATATACCGGGGTGTCCTCGACTGCGCGGCGCACCCAGTAGCCAATGCCGATCAACACAATCGAGAGCAGGAATGGGACACGCCAGCCCCACTCGAGGAACGCATCGCCCGGGGAAATCCAACCGGTCATCAGCGCAACCACGGCGGATGAAAGCAACATACCGAGGGGCACACCAAGCTGTGGCCAGGATCCTGCACGACCGCGGCGGTCATCATTCGCGTGTTCCACCGCGAGCAGCGCGGCGCCGCCCCACTCACCACCAGCGGAAAGCCCCTGGATGATGCGCAGAAAGATCAGCAACAGCGGAGCTGCCACGCCAATGGATTCATACGTTGGCACCAGGCCGATGAGCGCGGTTGCCAAACCCATCGTGATGAGCGTGACCACGAGGACGACGCGGCGTCCGTACCGGTCACCGTAGTGTCCCGCTAGGAACGCGCCCAGTGGGCGGAAGAGGAATGAGATTCCGATGGTCGCAAACGAGAGCATCTGCGCAACAGCTGGTCCCGCTGGGGCAAAGTAGAGCTGCGCGAAAACCAAAGCCGCCGCCGCGGAATACGTAAAGTAGTCATACCATTCGATGGTGGTACCGACGATGGTTGCGAAGGCTACACGCCGTTGATTAGTTTTACGGTCCATCGAACCTGTTGGCGGTTTCGCATTAGATACTTGTGTAGACATGTGGTCTCCTTGACCCTGAACATTCCCGAAAGCGGAAACTTAAGCGGTGAACTCTTTGTCCGCTGCACCAACTGTTGACAGAATTCCTTCTGCCCATTCACATGCGGCCTCGTCAGCTGGGATGAGTCCTCCAGCGTCGTGGCGCCCATATTCACCGAGGCGGGTTGCGCCCCTCGCTTCCATCGCTTCGGCAACGAGCTCGCTACCTCGCGAATAGGTTTTGGCGTAGCTGGAATCTCCCAGCCCGAAAACACCGAACCGTACGCCGCGCAGGTCTGGCCCCTCGCTCACGAGTTGTTCGTAGAACCCCTTGGCGGAAGCCGGCACTTCACCGTCGCCGTAGGTCGAGCAGATGACCATGTAGAAACGCTCGGCGCCTAGTTCTTCCGGCGCGATCTCGGCGAGGTTTTTGACCTCTAGGTCCGGTTGCGCGCCCAGGAACTCCCCTAACTCCTCAGCGATAAGCTCGGCGTTACCGGATTCAGTCCCGTACAGGATGCTGATCGGCTGGCTCACCGTTATGTCTGCTTCCGCTTCCGCGTGGACTGAAGCTTCAGCGGTGTCCAAGGACTCATCGCAGGCTGTCTCCAACAGCGCGTCCCAGGCCACGATCTTTTCGCGGCAACGGCCTGCCCGCGCGGTCATCTTCTCTTTGAGGTCGATGCGCTTCCAGCCACGGAAATCGACCGCATCGTCGCCAGGTTCAATACCCGCCGCGCCGGTGGAGATGCGTCCCGCCGAAACCTCGGAGGCGATCTTGGTGGCGAGTTCTTGTGCCGCAACTCGCTGGTCCGGGATGGTTCCACGGCCGTTTGTCCTAACCCAGCCGATGGCGTAAACGTCCTGGGCCAGCTGGCCGTCGGCTGGGATCACTTCCGGAAGATGCGAAAGTCCATGGGAGCCGTACTCACGGTTTTCGAAGCCCACAGCCGTAATGACGGAATCAACATCCAGTGAAGCTACTACCCCAGTGTGGTCCTCGATCTGGACGGCCTGAACGGCCTCACTACCTTCGAAGGTTAGCGGGGACGCACCGAAGTGCCAATGAACCTCGATGGGGTGACCGCCAGCAGCGAGCGCTGCGCTACCTTCCGTCAGGTCGCGTAGCGCGTCGAGGCGGGCGTCCTTACCTTCCGGTGTTGCGGCTAGATCGACACCGTGCAGCGTGTGGGTCATGCTCGGTACGCGGGCGACTTCCCGCACCATCACCGGATCGAATTTCGCGTGATGCGCCGGGGAACGGCCGATGACGTGGATCCGTTGGATTCCCTCGCGCAGGTGACCGTGCACATCGTCCCGGACGTCACTGCCATGCAGTTCCTCGGTGCTCTTCCCGAGGAGGCGCAGAAGGTCGATTGCGACATTTCCTTGCCCGACCACAGCGACGGTAGAGCCTAGTTCCGGGAGAGTCGCGGCAGCTTCAGTGGTCTGGAACTCGTCCGGATGCCCGTTGAGTAGCCGCGTCACGCGGCCTGCCGTATAGACATGCTTCAGGTCAGCCCCTGGCAGGGCCAGCGCGCGGTCGTCGGCGGCACCAGTTGCAAGTACTACCGCATCGTAGTTTTCGCGTAGCTCTGCCAGGCCCGCATCCAAGTCGATGGATGTGTTCCCGATGAAACGTACGCGTTCGTTGCTGTAGACCTTGTCGAATTGCGCTTCCACGGTTTTGGTTCCCTGGTGGTCCGCTGCGACACCGAAGCGCAGAAGACCATATGGAACGGGTAGCTTGTCGAACACGTCGACCTTGCTGCCGTCAACCGTGCGCAGAATCTCCTTTGCGGCGAAGCTGCCCGAAGGCCCGGAACCGATGATCGCGACCCGCGGCCCGTCCGCGTTGCCAGAACCGGCAGTAATGCCAGAGGAACCGTAGCCAGGGGTCCTAGCTACTGACTTCCATGTCACCGGTAGGCTCAACATTCCGCGGAAGACCCAACCTCCGGCCTCCGATGGCTTATCCGGTTGGAGGTCCAAGCCTTCGAGCGTGTTGAACAGCAGTGGTAACGCGACGTCGGCAATTTGCGAGCGGGCAGCCCAGCTACCCAAGCACACGTGCACGCCCTTACTGAAGGCAAGGTGCGGTTTTGCTTCCCTGTGGATATTGAATTTCTCTGGGTTCTCCCAAACGTTCTCATCACGGTTAGCCGAAAGCACGCAGATACCCAGGCGTGCCCCTTGCGGTAGAAAGGTTCCGTCGAGGACGGTGTCGCGGGTGACTTGCCGGGAATACATGCCAATGGGCGCGACCCAGCGGATGGTTTCTTCAAAGACTGTTGGCCACAACGCCTGGTTGGCCATAACGTCGGCACGCTGTTCGGGGTGCGTCATGAGAGCGTAGGCCGCTACACCGAGGGCGTCGCGGGGCTCGTTGAGGCCGCCGCCGATGGTCATTTTGATGTTGGCGCGGATCTGCTCGATCGGCATGCGATAGTCCGGGATGGACAGCAGACCTGAGATCAGTGAATTGTCACGGTTTTTCGCGTGGTAGGCCAGCATCTCGTCGAGCGCTTCATCGACCTCGTCGAAAGAGCGTTTGCCTGCGGCCCACACTTCTGGGTCATCAGCGTAGTTACCCGTGGCATCAATCATTGTTTGGGACCAACGCTGAAGATCCTCTTGGGTTGCGTTGTAGAGGCCCATCATGTTTCGGAGGGCTTCCGATGCGAACGGGGCGGCGAAGTCCCAGATCAGGTCTGCGCCTGGGCCTTTCTCGATGAGTTTTTGGAGCTGTTTTTCTGCGAGATCCCGGTACATGCTGGCCCAGACGCGCCGCACATAGCCGGGTTTGAGCGTTGGCTGCCATGCGGCTCGCTCGATGTAGTGTTCCGGATCGTCCTTGCGCAGCATCGAGTGCCCCATCGCGCGGATCTGCAGGGATCCTTCTTCGTTGGCGGAGTAGGTTTCTTGGTCGTGCTCCGTTGCGCTGACAGCGCTGTAGGAGGTGATGAGGTAGCGGCCTACCGCGGGAACCCAATGCACCCCGCCTTCCGCGCGTAGCCGTTCATAGATGGGGAACGGGTCTTTGTAGAGCTCCGGGATGGTTACCCAGTCAGCTACTGGCGCTTCTTTTGCTCCTGAAGGAATACGCGATTGGGTGCTCGTGCTCGTTTCTTCCCGCGTCAGCATGGTCCACTCCTTAGTCCAAACCTTGCTGTGATGTATCTCACACACTTAGTGTGGACAATCAGGGAAAGAAGGAAAAGCGGATTATTCCGCTTATGAAAGAGGGAAAACCGAATTATGGCGTGGGAGCAGCCACCTGGTTTCACATTGCGGCAACTTTCGTACCTGCTGGCGGCGGCCCGCCACGGGACCATCGCGGGCGCCGCATCGGAATTGCATGTTTCGCCTTCCGCGGTCTCGGACGCGATTACGCAGTTGGAGCGGATGTTCACGGTGCAACTGTGCGTCAGGAAACAGGCGCAGGGCTTGACCTTGACGACGGCCGGGAGGCATCTTGCGGCTCAGGCTAGGCCTTTGCTTGCTGCGGCCAAGGATATTGAGGCTCAAGCGAAAGCTCCGGAGGGTCAGCTCGCGGGACCGTTGACTATTGGCTGTTACCCGACGCTTGCGCCGAAGGTTTTGCCGGTTCTTTTGGATGAGTTCGGGGCGGCACACCCGTTTGTGACGCTCGAGATACGGGAAGATTCGCAAGATCGCCTGTTTGCGCAGATGGAGGCAGGCGAGGTGGATGTGGTTTTCGCTTACGAGACGTTGGTGCCGGGGAAGCCGCGCCGAGCCAAACTCATGGAGCGTCCCGCCTACGTGGTGCTTTCACCTGACCATCCGTTGGCTGTTGAGGATGCGGTGCGGCTCGAGCAACTGGCTGACTGGAACATGATCCTGCTTGATTCCCCACCGTCAAGAGAACACACGCTTTCGCTGTTTGCCGAGCGTGGGATTGAGCCGAAGGTCCGCCACCGTACATCGAGCTTCGAAGTGGTCCGCACCCTCGTGGCTCGTGGGCTGGGCTACGGGATCCTCGTGCAGCGGCCAGAAAATAGCGCAAGCTATGAAGGCCTCCCCCTCACCACTAGAGAAATCGAACCTCCTGTAGCCCCTGTTGCAGTAGAAGTCGTTTGGCCGGCCACACACAAAACCTCAACGAAAGTCCAAGCCCTCGTCGACTTCGCCCAGACACGCGCTTGGAACCTGTAGGTGCGGACGGTGGCGCGGCAGAGCGTGACCTGGTAGGCGCGCCAGGTCAAGGCCTGTTTTCAAACTGTCAGACCCCCACCGGATACTCAAAGCAGGTGAAGAACGTGGGCTATATTCCTCAATAAGCAGATCAATCTATAGGGGGCATAGGTGGACATCACAGATGTAGAGTCGCTGTGGGCTAAAGCGCGCCCTTATGCATCGAGTGACCTCGAGCCGCTCCAGACTCTCTCAATTCGGCAGCACCTCGAAGACACCGCCGCCGTTGCCGGGCACATTTGGGATGAGTTCCTTGCCCCGCATCTTAAAGACATGCTTGCGGCTGAGCTTGGGGCCGATGATGTGGCCCGGACGTCATTCGTCTTCCTCGCCGGCGCGCATGATGTTGGGAAGGCGGCCCCGGCTTTCTCGGCGCAGCATCGCCGCGCAGCTGATCAAGCGCAGGCCGCAGGTTTCATCCACCCGCCACAGCTCGCCCCTGGCACGTTACTAACACCCCGGTTACGTCACGAAGTTATCTCCGGTGTGGCGTTGCGCGAGTGGCTACGGAACACGTTTGCAGTCAAGCGGCTCCCGATTGTGCATAGCTGGCTCGGCCCCGTTCTTGCGCACCACGGAGCGCCCGCATCCAAGGAACTATTCAACGCAGCCCTGCTCGACTCCTTGAGCCTCGGGGACCAAAAATGGGCCGATGCCCGTACCGCCCTACTTGACCATATGGATTTCGTGACCGGGTTCTCGGAAGTCATCAAAGCAGAACTGCCCGCTCTCCCCCGTCTGACCGCTCACGCGCAAACGATCCTTTCCGGAGCGGTCATCATGTCCGACTGGATCGCATCAAACGAGCATTATTTTCCCCTCGAATTTATCGAGGAAACCCAGCAACGCGCTCAAGACGGCTGGGGGTCACTAGCCCTGCCTGGGCCTTGGACATCATGGGATCACCCCGCCGATGCCGATGAACATCTCCGAGAGCGTTTCAAACTGGATGCTTCCGCCCAGGCCCGCCCGATGCAGTCGGCGGCCCGCGAGCTCGCTTCAGAGTCGCAAGAACCCGGACTGGTCATCATCGAAGCCGGCATGGGTGAAGGTAAGACCGAAGCCGCGCTCATGTGCGCAGAGATCCTTGCAAAGAAATTCGGCCACGGCGGTCTCTTTATTGGCTTGCCAACCCAGGCCTCCACCAACGCGATGTTTGAACGCGTCACCCATTGGCTCGAGCAGTTCCCACTCGAGGAAGGCCAAGCACCTCCCACTACCTTCCTGGCTCACGGAAAGCGGGACCTCAACGAGACATACCATTCCGCATATAAAGAGGCATGGCGCCGTTACTTTGGCCCTCATGTGGGAGATGAGTCAAACAAGAAACAGCGTCACAGCTCCGTTGTGGCCCACTCATGGCTGACAGACCGCCGCCGCGGCTTGCTGGCACCTTTCACTATCGGCACCATCGACCATGCGTTGATGCTGGCCCTCAAAATGCGTTTTGTGACCCTGCGCCATCTTGCGTTCGCAGGCAAAGTTGTTGTGCTGGACGAAGTTCACGCTGCAGACACCTATATGTCCCAGTTCCTCGAAGACGCACTCGACTGGCTCGGCGCGATGGGCGTTCCCGTGGTTATGCTCTCCGCAACCCTGCCAGCCAGCAGAAGGGAGGCGTTCATCCGCGCCTACCAGGGGCACACGAACCGGAACCAAGCGCCCCGGCAGCAGAGCCTCCCTGTCGAGGCTTATCCGCGCCTGACCTTGGCGGAACGTTCGGGCCGTGTTGTGGAGCGTTCCTCGGAAAGCACCGGCGTGGTTCGCGAGCTGACTGTAAGACGGCTAGGCAATACCCCGGCCGACCTCATCGAACTCATTAGGGTGAAAGGCCGCGACGGAGGCCGTGTTGCTGTCATCCGCAACACGGTGCGCGAAGTCCAAGAGACCTCAGAGTTACTGCGTGAAGCGTTCCCGGATGCTCACCACTACATTTCTCATGCTCGGTTCATGGGCAATGACCGTGCAGAGCGAGACAACGTGTTGCTGGAGCAATTCGGCAAGGGCGGTTCCGCACCCGAGGGTGAGCTAAGCATCGTTGTGGCAAGCCAGACCATTGAGCAGTCGCTGGACCTGGACTTTGACCTCATGATCACCGACCTCGCCCCGGTGGACTTGATACTGCAACGCTCGGGGCGTCTCCACCGCCATACACAACGGGACGCTATCCGCCCACCCCTGCTGCGTCAGGCTGAACTGTGGATCAGCGGAGTGGACTGGAATACAACTCCGTTCGCTCCATCGCGAGGTTCCGTTGCGGTTTACGGCGAGCACCTCCTGCTGCGTACAGCCCTGGCACTCGGCCTCGTCGACAAGAGCGAAGTCCAAGTTCAGATCCCGGCAGACATCCCCGATCTGGTCGACAACACATACGAAAAGCCTGTTCAGGCGCCCGCCGGCTGGGAGGATGCACTCGCCAAAGCTGAACAGAAGTTTCTTGAAGAAACGAAGGAGGCTCGCAGAAAACCTCAAGCGGCCCTGCTTCACGAACCTTCCACCATGAAAGACATTTTCGGGCTCGTTTCAGGTGGCTTGAGCGAAGACGGCACCGATGAGCGGGTCTCGGTTGGTGTGCGGGATGCCGCAGACAATGTGGAAGTTCTGGTGGCTCAGATGATTGATGGCCAGCTGTGCATTCCTGCTTGGGTCGCCGAGCACGGAGGAACACCATTGCCGATTTACGAGGCACCTCCCGCTGACATCGCGCGTTTCCTCAAACGGTGCAGCCTCAACGTCACCGAACACATGCTCCATAAGACAAGCATTGATTCGTTCATCGAGCACCTGGAACGGACTTCTGAATTTGATTGGCAAGATTCACCCGAACTGCGTGGCGAACTCATACTTATTTTTAATGAAGATCTAACGTATTCAACAGATTGGTTCACCATGCACTATGACCCCACCTTCGGTTTGAAAGTGAATAAACATGACTGAAGCAACTTGTGAGCGACCCACGTTTTCGCTCATCAGCCAGCCGTGGATTCCATGCCTTGGAATGGACGGCGCCGTCAACGAGTACTCGCTTCTCGATGTGTTCAAGGAAGCGAAGAACCTCAAAGCGATCGCAGCGGAGCTACCGATCACCGACTTCGCTCTACTGCGCCTCTGCCTCTCGATCATCTACGCTACGCACCGTGGTCAAGTTCTGGATACCGAGCTCTGGGCTGACTGGTTCGAGGAAGGGCTTCCGGTCGACAATATCGAGCGCTACCTTGAAGAGCACTCAGAATACTTCGATCTGTTTCACCCAGAAACACCGTTCTTCCAGGTAGCAAACCTGCGTAACTCTAAAGACGAGCGTTTTGGTCTGGAACGCCTGATTCTGGATGTCCCCTCCGGCAAGCCCTACATGACCACGCGCATCGGAGCAGGCCTAGATTCGGTCTCCTACAGCGAAGGCGCCCGGGCCCTCGTCACGTTGCACGCCTTCGATATTGCCGGCATCAAAACCGGTGCCGTAGGTGACCCCCGGGTCAAAGGCGGTAAGGGCTACGGCATTGGGACTGGCTGGACTGGCCGGCTTGGAGGAATCTTCTTCGAAGGCGCCAATCTTCATGACACGTTGATGCTCAACCTGGTCGGAACTCACCCGAGCAGCGGCACTCGTTGGGCCAATGATGCGCCCGCGTGGGAGACCTTCCACTGGGATGCCGGTGATGCTCAGGCCGCAGAGAATCCAAGCCTTGAAGCCACAGGGCCACAAGCGCTGTACACATGGCAAAGCCGGCGCGTCCGCCTCTTCCCGGAGGACGGGGTCATCAAGCATGTGATCGTCGCTCAGGGAGACCCTCTAGCACCGCAAAACATGCTCGATCTTGAGCCTATGTCCGGCTGGCGCAACAGCCCCGCTCAGCAGAAAGCCCTCAAGAGCCCCACCCCCGTCTATATGCCTCGGGACCATGACCCTGCTCGAATGCTTTGGCGCAACGTAGGTACGTTGCTACCTGCTGGGCGAACCAACACCTCAGTAGAGGAACGATTTAGAACTTCGGTTAGCTCTGAGTGGCTCGGAGAGCTCTACCTCGATGAGATGCTCCCCCACGAATATCCGGTGCGCCTACACGGTGTTGGTCTTGTCTATGGGAGTCAGCAAGCAGTCGTTGACGAACTGTACGACGACGTTGTCAGCGGCCAACTGGCAACATTCGCGAGCACAAATCCACAGGTGCAGCAGGCGATTAGTAACGCCGTCGAAGCGTCCGAGCAGGCCGTTCTGGCGTTGCGTAATCTTGCGGCAAATATTGCCACCAGCCGGGGCCTTGATCTCGAGGGGCCACGCGAGGAAGCGAGCACCCTTGCTTATGCTGCACTCGACGCATCCTTCCGTGAATGGTTTTCCCGAGCCACCCCGGAGAACATCGTTGAGCTTCTTCCCGAGTGGGTCGAGCGGGCTCTCTCACTAATCCTGGCTATCGGTCTCGATATGACCTCCCGCGCCGTTTCGATTTCCTTTTTCGGCAGGGAGCATCAGGACCGCCGCTATAACGCCCCATTGTCTGAAGCCTGGTTCCGTTCCGCGTTGGCGAAAATTCGTAAATCTTTTATCCCCACCACACATACTGAAGAGAGGGCGTAAGCATGTCTACGGTTTCATCTGGAAGCCGCGGGACCACCGCGTCAGAGCTCGTTCGTTTCGTACTTCACCGCTCCCACGCACTGAGCGAGGGTTACTGTGCTAATCGCGCAAGCGCAGTCGAAGCTATCGCGGTTCTCGCTCAGGCGGCAGGGCGTCCCATCGGTTCTTCTTTACAGGCGTTGAAATGGACCATCGACGAGGCCCCCTCCGGCTGGGTCAGCAACGATGGCCAAGCCTCCCGGGCTGAGTTGGCGGCTTATGCCACTCTGACTTTGTTTGCTGTTCATCACCGTTCCCGGAAGGATACCTCGCCTCACACCGATGCCGTGAAGTTCGGCCAGGCGGTGCGCCAGGCTGTTGATCCGGCCACCAATGGCACCGGTGTTGAACGCCGTTTTGAACAGCTCGGTGCAGCGACCTCCTGGGAACAGCTGCTAGGCCGACTCCGCTCCCTGATTCAACTGCTGAAACAAGACCGCCGCGCCTTCGACTATGGGCAGCTGGCTAAGGACCTTTTCGACTGGCAGTTCCCTGAACGTCGAAACACAGTGCGGCTCCGTTGGGGCCGTGACTTCTACAACCTTCCCTCATCAGCTTCTCTAAAGACTTCCGTTTCCTAATCCACTCAGAAAGGCCCATCCCATGACCCGCACCATTATCGACATCCACGCTTTGCAGACGGTCCCACCTTCTAACTTGAACCGTGATGAGACGGGATCTCCTAAGACGGCACTTTTTGGAGGCGTGACTCGTGCACGGGTTTCTAGCCAGGCTTGGAAACGTGCAACTCGCGTGATGTTCCGTGACATCGCAACTGACGATCTACTAGGTGTTCGAACCAAGAAGGTAGTGGCTCTTCTAGCTTCGAAGATGCTCGAAATCAACCCGGATATCGCTCAGGAACAGGCTGAAGCGGCAGCCATCGAGGTCGTGACAGCTGCTGGCATTAAGGTTGCTAAACCAAAGGGCCGCAAGGAGGAGGGAGAGAAGCTCGAAGAAGCTGGCTACCTGGTTTTCCTCTCCACAGCGCAGGCGACGAACCTTGCGCAACTTGGTGTGGATGCCCTCGCCTCGGGCGATGTCAAGGCCTTCGTGAAGGACCGCGAAAATAAGAAGAAGATCCGCGAGGCCGCAGTCCAGGACGCGTCGGTGGACGTCTCGCTGTTTGGCCGGATGGTCGCAGACGATGCATCCCTCAACATTGATGCGGCAGCTCAGGTTGCGCACGCCATCAGCGTGCACGATACCCCTACAGAAGCTGACTACTTCACGGCCGTAGATGATATCCGCGAAGCCGATGAAGATGGGGGCGAAGATGCCGGCGCAGCGATGATCGGCACCATCGAGTTCAACTCATCGACGCTGTACCGTTACGCGACTGTGGATGCGAACGCGCTTGCTGCCAACCTTGGCAATGTTGAAGCCACACGTATTGGTGTCGAGGCTTTTGTGCGTGCGTTCTTGACGTCAATGCCTTCAGGAAAAATGAATACGTTCGCGAACCGTACCCTGCCTGAGGTGGTTGTGGTTCAGGTCCGTGATTCGCAGTCAGTCAACTTGGTGGGCGCGTTTGAAGAGCCCGTCCGTGGTACCCATATCAGCGATGTTGCTGCAGCTCGCTTGGCCGCGTGGTCGCAAAAGATCGACGAAAAGTACGGCACTACCCCAGTGAAGTCGTGGGTGATCAGCCTCAACGACGGCCTCAAGGAGCTGGGCGAAGCGTCCTCCCTTGAAGGGCTCGTTACGGCACTGGGTGAAACCGTAGAGAGCCGTCTGGGGGCTTAGTGATGACGCACACCCTCGTACTTGTCTTGCGGGGTCCGCTGCAAGCGTGGGGTGCCCGGAGCCGGTTCAATCGGAGAACAACGCAACCTCAACCGACCAAGAGCGGGGTGGCCGGCCTGCTGGCTTCAGCGCTTGGCTATGAGCGGAACGCTAATCTCTCCGAGTTCCGTGACCTTCGTTTCGGTACACGGACAGACGTTCCGGGCACTTTAACTGTGGACTTTCAAACCGCTAGAACCTTGGGGCCAAAACCATCACGTATGCCCCTGACGCACCGTCACATGCTTGAGGATGCTGTTTTTGTGGTCGGATTCGAATCATCCGACCACAAACCGCTTGAACGATATGCCAAGGCCGTCCAAGCACCCGTTTACCCCTTGTACTTGGGGAGGCGGGCTCTTCCTCCTGCAGGGCCTATCCATACGGAAGTTTGTGTGGGTAGCCTCGAGGACGTTTTGAAGAGTTATCCGTGGCAGGCGTCTGATTACCAGGCAAAACGGTTAGCGAATCTGCAGCGGAATGGCTCAGAACGCCTACATCTGACGTTCGAGTCGCGTCCGGGTGACCCGACTTTCGCTACCGCGGAAACGATTTCCGATAACCCTGTGAGTTTCTCGATGGAGCATCGCCAATACGATTTTCGGGCTATGTCGCATGACTATGTCCCGTTGTCTGCGATCACGACTGATGACAATGGCTCGGCGGATTCTGGTGATGTTCATGATCCGATGGCATTGCTTGCTCCGGTTGATGACGAAGGAGCGTCTTGATGTCTATCACTCTGACCCGGGTTCCGCTTGATCTGACTCGTAGCGGTACGCGACGGAAGCTTGCAAGCGAGCAGGTGATGCACGCCGTTATAGCCGCCGCAACGGATGCTGGGGCTGAACGTCGTGTTTTGTGGCGCATCGACGGCGAAGCTGCGCAACGTACGTTGTATGTCGTTTCGCCCGATGCTCCAGATGTCTCTCACCTGTCGCAGGAGCTGCTCGTCGACGAAGACGCGATCGATTCGCGGGATTACCAGCCGCTGCTGGATTCCCTATCGAATGGGCAGGAGTTCCGTTTCCGTTTGCGTGCCAACCCGATCATTAATAAATACCGGGAGGGGCGGGATCAGCGGTCTGCCCGTGTGCCTCTTGTGGGGCTGGACGCGCAGCTTGGTTGGCTTGAGCGTCAAGCTGATCGTCACGGTTTCGAGTTGGCGCGTTCACGCATGGGGCAGCCTGAAGTTCTGGTCTATGGCCAGGAAAACATGCAGTTCTCTAAGCAGAGTGGACGGATTGTCACTATTCGTGCGGTGGTGTTCGAGGGGATTCTGAGGGTCACTGATGCGGAGCTTGTCAGATCTGCGCTGGTTTCGGGTATTGGTCCTGCGAAGGCGTACGGCTGTGGCTTGCTGACGTTGGCGCCTGTGAGTGCTTCGAACGATGTCTAGAACGCCGCCGGGATTCGTCCCGCCCGAGCTTCCTCAGTTGGCTCGGGCGGCTGACAGGTTGACTTTCGTCTACTTGGAGCGGTGCCGTGTACACCGTGACGCTAATGCGATTACGGCGACGGATGAGCGCGGCACGGTTCATATCCCGGCGTCTACGCTTGGGACGCTGATGTTGGGGCCGGGTACGACGGTGACGCATCAGGCGATGACTTTGCTTCATCAGTCGGGTGTTTGTGCTGTCTGGACGGGTGAGGAGGGTGTCCGTTATTACGGTCATGGGCGTCCTTTAGCGGAGTCTTCGCGGCTGCTGGAGGCTCAGGCGAAGTTGTTCTCAACTACGCGGGGGCGACTCAAGGTAGCTAAAGCGATGTATCAGATGCGTTTCCCTGGCGAGGATGTTTCTGGGTTGACGTTGCAACAGTTGCGGGGGCGTGAGGGCGTTAGGATGCGCCGCGCCTACCGTGCGGCCGCAGAGGAATATGGCATCCAGTGGTCTTCGCGTGAGTATGATCCGAATGATTTTGATAACTCTGATTCAGTAAACAAGGCTCTTTCCGCCGCAAATGCTGCTCTCTATGGTGTCGTACATTCTGTAATTGTTGCTTTGGGGCTTTCGCCGGGCTTAGGGTTCGTGCATGCCGGCACGGTAAGAGCATTTGTTTACGATGTCGCAGACCTATACAAGGTTGACCTCGTAATTCCGCTGGCGTTCCGCTTGGCGTCAGAGCAGCCGCCAGACATCTCTTCTGCGGCTAGACGTGGTTTACGGGACCTCATGGTTGATGGTCAGTTTCTTAAGCGGTGCGTTCAAGATATCCGAAGTCTTCTCTTGGAAGAGTCGGAGCAGGAATTAGACGAAGACGAGACCACGGAAGTAACGCTGAAGCTTTGGGGTGGTTTCGGGCCAGAGGCTTCGGCGAAGAGAAATTACGGAGGCACATAGCAGTTGCTAGTCCTAGTTTTATCGGCAGTGCCTGCAGGGTTGCGGGGGCATGTGACTCGGTGGTTGTTAGAGATTTCTCCTGGCGTTTTCGTTGGGAGCGTTTCCCGGAGGGTGCGTGAGGCTCTTTGGGAAGAGATCCGGGGTTCGGTCCGCACTGGCCGGGCGATCCTGGTTTGGCAATCGAATAGTGAACAGGGTCTTGAGTTTTTGATTCACGGGCATCATTGGGAGCCTGTGGACTTTGATGGGATAACGCTCATGATGCGCCCGCATCAGCCTTCCTCGAGCTCAGCCAAGGTTGGTTCCAGCAACGCGTCGAAGTGGCGCCGTTACGGACGCAGATCAAACTAATGATTCCCGGTTGTTGTCTAAAGTGAATCTTTTGACCACAATAAGGTACATTGACCCCAATGGGAACCAAGTGAGTTCCCCGCGCCTGCGGGGATGATCCGGGCGGCGCGGCGGGTGTGAAGTCGATGCTCGGGAGTTCCCCGCGCCTGCGGGGATGATCCGGCTACCTGTGAACATCTCCGTCACAAAGAACAGAGTTCCCCGCGCCTGCGGGGATGATCCGAGCAATGCGGACGCGAAGGCTCGCCTCGATGAGAGTTCCCCGCGCCTGCGGGGATGATCCGAAGAAGAAAGGCCCGCGTCCATAAGACGCGGGGAGTTCCCCGCGCCTGCGGGGATGATCCGGTAAACGAGAGAGAGGACGGAGACCTCATGAAGAGTTCCCCGCGCCTGCGGGGATGATCCGCTCAAGGGGCCGGGGTCAAATACCTCGCGCCTGAGTTCCCCGCGCCTGCGGGGATGATCCGAGGGCGTGAAGGTCAAGTCCCGCGTGGTATGCGAGTTCCCCGCGCCTGCGGGGATGATCCGACCGAGGAGACGAAATGACCCGCCCCCACAAAGAGTTCCCCGCGCCTGCGGGGATGATCCGGACCCCCATGCCAGACCCCACCCAACCCCCCGGAGTTCCCCGCGCCTGCGGGGATGATCCGTGTTCCCAGTGACCTACTACACCGTGAACGGCGAGTTCCCCGCGCCTGCGGGGATGATCCGGACCGTCTCGGGCGGCCACTAGAGGGTTTTGGGAGTTCCCCGCGCCTGCGGGGATGATCCGACGTCACCCCACCGAAGAAGAAGCCACGCCCGGAGTTCCCCGCGCCTGCGGGGATGATCCATCCTGACGGCGATATTCGCGGCCGTCTCAGCTGAGTTCCCCGCGCCTGCGGGGATGATCCGACCGGGTATCCGGTGGTTGAGGTTGGCGGATGGAGTTCCCCGCGCCTGCGGGGATGATCCGTGTCTGGATGCCTCCTGAAACTCTCGCGAGAGGAGTTCCCCGCGCCTGCGGGGATGATCCGGAACTGAGGGCGAAGAGGAAGGAGCTGAGCCTGAGTTCCCCGCGCCTGCGGGGATGATCCGGGGAAAATATGGCAAGCATACCTACCTGCTCGGAGTTCCCCGCGCCTGCGGGGATGATCCGTTGCCCGAAGCATCATAGACACCGTGGCGAGGGAGTTCCCCGCGCCTGCGGGGATGATCCGATCTCGGAGACCTGGCGAGCCTGTTCGGTCAAAGAGTTCCCCGCGCCTGCGGGGATGATCCGGGCCAATGGTTGTGATCTGAGTACATCAAAACGAGTTCCCCGCGCCTGCGGGGATGATCCGGATCTCGGTATTGCGTTGCCTCCACAGTTGAAGAGTTCCCCGCGCCTGCGGGGATGATCCGTCGATACCGGCGTGCGGGTACCGGCCCCTGGAGAGTTCCCCGCGCCTGCGGGGATGATCCGGACATCGCCTGGCATGCCGGTAATTACGGCATGAGTTCCCCGCGCCTGCGGGGATGATCCGCTACCACCTACTGAGGCCGCTGGCGATCAGATGGAGTTCCCCGCGCCTGCGGGGATGATCCGAAGCACGCGAGAAGGCTGAGCAGGCTGAGAAGGAGTTCCCCGCGCCTGCGGGGATGATCCGTCAGTGACATCAGCACCGAAACCAAGGTTAGGGAGTTCCCCGCGCCTACGGGGATGATCCGTCTTGGTAGGCGGTGGCGTAGGGGAGGGCGGCGAGTTCCCCGCGCCTGCGGGGATGATCCGGATCGGCTCACGGCGTACAGCACGCCCGGCGGGAGTTCCCCGCGCCTGCGGGGATGATCCGGCTCCTCCAAGGGTGTGGGGTTATTGGGTGGTGAGTTCCCCGCGCCTGCGGGGATGATCCGACTAATCGACTCAAAGACCACTTTCTACCCCGGAGTTCCCCGCGCCTGCGGGGATGATCCGGTTTGGAAGTCGTCGGGGTAGGTGCGCGGCTTGAGTTCCCCGCGCCTGCGGGGATGATCCGTACGGGTAGGCGACGAGCAGCGGGGTCGCGGAGAGTTCCCCGCGCCTGCGGGGATGATCCGTGTTCGCTAGTGCCATCGGTATTCCTCCGCCTGAGTTCCCCGCGCCTGCGGGGATGATCCGTCATTGATCACCCGTAGCCGGGTAGTGCCAGGGAGTTCCCCGCGCCTGCGGGGATGATCCGGCAGCGCTAGAGCTAGGCACCGTATTCGCGGGGAGTTCCCCGCGCCTGCGGGGATGATCCGGATGTACTGCTTCAAATAGGTGTTAGTGCTTGGAGTTCCCCGCGCCTGCGGGGATGATCCGGTTTCTGCGTCCTTGTTGATCTGGCCGCGGATGAGTTCCCCGCGCCTGCGGGGATGATCCGATACCCCAGCCCCGTCACCGCCTTCACTCATGGAGTTCCCCGCGCCTGCGGGGATGATCCGAGCTGTTGCTGGGCCTTGATGAAGACGTCTTTGAGTTCCCCGCGCCTGCGGGGATGATCCGATAGACCCGAATTTCTCGGCACCCGCTTTGAGGAGTTCCCCGCGCCTGCGGGGATGATCCGCTGTTTCAACTCAGGCGCTTTACCTTCGTCATGAGTTCCCCGCGCCTGCGGGGATGATCCGCAGTCCCACAGATACAAGCCGATTAAGTGTTCGAGTTCCCCGCGCCTGCGGGGATGATCCGGCATGGGCGCCCGCCATATGCGGGACGGTCACGAGTTCCCCGCGCCTGCGGGGATGATCCGACGGGTACGATCCAGCAGTCCGATGAGGGCGAGAGTTCCCCGCGCCTGCGGGGATGATCCGTCATTGGGTGTCTACGAGAGTGATGATTGTGAGAGTTCCCCGCGTCTGCGGGGATGATCCGAGCACGCCTGTAATTCGCGTATTTACAGGGATGAGTTCCCCGCGCCTGCGGGGATGATTTGACCGTCGACGATGCCGCGGTAGTATCCGAGATGAGTTCCCCGCGCCTGCGGGGATGATCCGTTTCCTGGCGTTCGCGGCCTTCACCGGACGGGAAATCAACGGATTCAAGGGACTAGTCATCTCGCTGATCGTCTGCGTCCTGGCGATTAGCGCGGGAACGATCATCAACGTCTTCGTCTAAGCACCGGTGAACCGTCTGAGAGAAAGAGAAGATCCTCATGGCTGAAACTGATCCATTAGGCAGAAGCTGGAAACTCTGGGGCGGTATCCTCGCCTTCATCGTGGTCATTGTGATCGCGGGGCTAGTCATCTTCCCCCGCGTCAACTCTGAACCAGAAACAGCTCCGACCGCTGCTGCCCCGTCGGTACCAGTTGAGTCTGCGTCCCCGCCCTCCCCTTCGAATTCGCCTTCGGCTTCGGCTTCCAAGCCAGCTTCTGGGGATTGCCCTGCGCTAAGTACCGACAATTCATTCCCGAACGATGCCCCGGAGGCTGAATGGAAGCGGCACCCTGTGGGTATGCTGCTGCCGGTATCGGCGGAGCATGGGCCTGCGAAGATGGATGGGGATTTCTGGCGTTGTTTCAGCCACACACCATCTGGCGCAGTTTTTGCAGGATTGACTCTAAGCCTAGAGTTTTCGGGAGCCGGCATCATCGAAGCCGCAGTTGAATCACCAGAACGCGATCAACTTTTTGAGCAGCAGATGGCCCTGGAAAACGACTTCGAATACCCCGTAATCTCTGGCTACCGCATTATGCATAGCTCAAATGATGCTGCTTCTATCGAATATATCGCCCCAGTGGGCAGTCAGTATGTTTCTATTCGTATAGATCTTCTATGGGATGAAAATGCTAACGATTGGCGGGTGGATCTTTCATCCGGTGAACCGGCTTCGGCCATTGTAAACGATCCCAGCACGTTTACCGATTGGAAGTAGGTGCAATTATGGCCGATTCACAATGCGATTTCTGGGATTTTTTTGCAAAGGCGGCGAAGTAGCAAAGGACCTTGCGGATAGTGTGATTTCTGGCTTCGTGCAGTCGCTCCTTGAAGGTGCCGTGGCCTTCGGAGTTCCCCGCGCCTGCGGGGATGATCCGGCCGAGACCACCGAGAACCAGGTCACCGGCGAGAGTTCCCCGCGCCTGCGGGGATGATCCGCTGCGCGGCCGCAGAGGCTCGCATGCAAGGCACAATTGCAGCCGGGGGGATACGTTAGTCATCCGCGCCCTGGATCGCGTCGCAGGCGAAGAACGAATGACCATCGAGATTATCCGCGAGCTGGCAGAGCGCGGCGTAAGGATCAAAAGTCTTACCGAGCCATTCTTAGACGTGGACATATCTACGCCGATGGGTGAAGCCATTGTGGGCATCATGGCCGTTATGGCGCAGCTGCGCGTCTCTATGATCAGGGAGAACACCAACAGGGAATTAGCGCACGCGCACGCCCAGGGCAGAATCGGAGGGCGGCCGCCCGTCATGGATGCAGACCGCACAGCCATGGCACGGCAGCTGCGCGAGGAAGGGAAAAGCTACGCACAGATCGGCAAAATTCTTGGTGTCAGCGCAGCGAACATTCATAGAGCTTTGAACCTATAACCCTAATAATCGCCTATAACACATATTATAATTGAAGTGCATGGATTCTGATTTCCCGTCTTAGGAGGTAGTCATGAGCCAGGTTCTTGAATCGCCACGGGATAGTGAGATGGCAGCTGATTTACTGCGCGCCAGAGAGCTATCGGAGGTTGCGCTACTGGACTATAAGCGGAATCTGAAGGTGGCCGCTAAACAAATGACACAGAAACAAATTGCGGAAATCGTGCGCTTATCGCAGCCAGCAATTGCTACAGCTTTGAAGCGTGCCGCAAAGGTTCCTGATGCTATTGCGGGCTTCAAAGCCGCGTCACCGCATGAGGTGTGCCAGCGGTACGCTGCTGGGCTGATTAGCCGCAAAGAAGTTGTGCGCCAGTTGGTAGCGTGGCCGTACAACGATACGCCGAAGTTCAATGAATTTGGCGAAGTCCAGGGCGACACCTCCGGTACGTTTACGGACGTGGAGAACGCTGTCATGTTTGGTTTGATTGATGACTCAATCTATGAGGAAGTTTTCAACCAACTGGCCGACTAGTCGCGCGCCCTAAAGGAGAGTTTCCCGCGCCTGCGGGGATGATCCCGGATCGCGACGGCGCGGCAGCTGCGGCAGGAGGGCAAAAGCTATGCGCAGATGGCCAGCATTCTCGGTGTCAGCTCCGCCAACGTATACCGTTCTCTGACCCACGAAACCCCTTGAAACCACATGATAACACAAGTTATAATTGAAGTGGAGGAAGTCTCCCTTGAGGAGTTGAGGAGGGTGTTATGAGCCAGTTGGTGGAGCGGCCGCGTCATGGTGATATGCGTGCGGAGCTGCTGCGGGTGCGGCAGCGGATGGAGGTCGACACGTTGGATTACAAGCGCACGTTGAAGACCGCTGCGAGGTGCATGTCTCAGCGGGAGATGGCCGAGGTGTTGGGGATGTCTCAGCCGGCTGTGGCGAAGGCGTTGCAGCGTGCCCAGGCAGTACCGGCTGTGGTTGGTGAGTTCAACGCTGCAAGCCCTTATGAAGTGTGCCAGCGGTACGCGGCCGGGTTTATTGATCGTACCGAAGTGGTGCGCCAGTTGGTTGCATGGCCGTATAAGCCGACTCCTTGGGCGAACGAGTACGGTGAGTACGAAGAGAGCAGGGACGGAACCTGGCGAGAGGTTGTCGAAGCGGCCGATAACGGCTTGATTGACGATGCGATCTACGATGAAGTTTTGAAGAAGACGGCCGGTTAGACGCGCGCCCTAAAGGAGAGTTTCCCGCGCCTGCGGGGATGATCCGAATTCACGGTCGTGCTCATGAAACACGACATTAGCGGTAACGGCTAGTTGAAGCCAGCAAGGCCCCGGGGTGATCCGCTCCGGAGCCTTCGCCTATTGAGAGGAAAGCATGGATAACAGCTTGTTCACCTCAGCGGAATTCAAGACCCTGCGAACCCTCCTAGGGTACTCAATCACTGAAATCAGCCGATACCTCGATATCGGTCCCGCTACCGCCCGCGACTGGGACCGGGGCCGCTATAACCCGCCCCCGGGCGTAGGCGAAGAGATGAGGGATCTAGCAGACCACACCGACGAGATCGTCGCGCGCCTGGTACGGCACTATGAGACACACCCGCGCGATTGGCCGATCCGCACGCCGAGGCGCTCCTGCGACATCGCTACCGCGTTCCCCGGTGTCGAGCTGCCACACTATGTGTCTCTTGATTGGTGTCGCATTGTTGTAGCGAGGGTTGCGCGGGAAATCCCAGGGCTTGGCGTCGATTGGTTCTAACTAACACTTGCAGAGCTCCCCGCGCATGCGGGATCTCCGGCTGAGAAACGCGGGAGCCATCAGTTCACAAGGAGCCCCCGGCCCTGTATGCCATAGCTTCCACCCAGAACCTCCCTTGTGACCCCCTGGACTCTGAGAGGAACAGTCCACGCATGTTTTGAGACAGTCTTTAAGGGAGCGCTTTCGTGGCCATTTTCGATGTTGAATACACCTACATCGACAACGCCGAACTCATCCAGAAACACCGGCCCGAACACCGCGCGTTCCTCAGCGAACAACGCGAAGCCGGCACCGTGCTCCTCTCCGGCCCCAAAACAACCGAACCAGCCAGCGCCCTCATCATCGTCCGCGCCAACACCACCGAAGAAGCCGGCCGCATCCTCGACGCCGACCCCTTCAACGACCACGGCATTATCACCCACCGCGCCATCGCGGAATGGAACGTCGTCATCGGCGAGCTCTAAACCACCCACCCAAGCCCTAAAGCGACAACCGCGCGACGAAAGCCGTATAACGAAAGGTAGCCAGCCGTGGTAGCCCCAGCCCTCAGAACGCATCGCCTCACCGACCCAGCAGCAAACAAGCCGCTGCTGCTCGTCGGGCCCGGAATCGGAACAGGCGTGCAGGAACTGTGGAACACCACGGCGCAACATCTCGCCGATGATTTCGAAGTGATCGGGTACAACCTCCCCGGTCACGCCGGAGCCCCCGCCCACACGGATCCCTACAGCGTCAAGGAACTCGCAGACGCAGCCGCCGCACTCGTCGCCGACCAACCCGCGGAGAGGCGCATCTACTTCGCCGGCGTCTCCATCTCCGGCGGGGTAGCCATGGAACTCGCCCTCCACCACCCCGAGCGGTTCGCCGCGGTCGCAGTCGTGTGCTCGGCACCGAAAATCGGTGAACCCGAAGCCTGGGAAGAACGCGCCCAAGCAGCCGCCGCCAACGGAACCGAGATCATGGTCCCGTTCTGCCGCGAAGGCTGGTTCGCGCCCGGATTCATCGACGAAAACCCCGCCCAGTCAGACGCACTGCTCGATAACCTACGGCAAGCTGACCTCGCCTCCTACGTCACCATCTGCCGCGCACTCGGCACCTACGACGTCCGCGCAGATCTCGCCACCGTCACCATCCCCGTACTCACCATCAACGGCGCGCACGACCACGTCTGCCCACCGAGCGAAGGCGCCACCATCGCCGCCGGCGTACCCCACGGCAAAGCCGTTACCTTCAACCACGTGGCCCACCTCGCCCCCCGTCGAAGACCCCGAACGCACAGCCGCCGAACTCCGACACTTCTTCCTCGCGTAGGGCTAGGAGACGGCGGGGAGAGTAGCGGCAGCTGGGGAAGCCGGCTCAGTTGAGCACCGGCTGCTCGGCGAGCGTGTAGCGGTTGCCTGTGCGTGCCACTGAGATGGGGCCGTGGTACTGGGTTGCGGCTTGTTCTGCCCACCACTGCTCGGTCGCGACTCCGGCGAGGTGGGACAACACCAAGCGGCCCACGCCGGCTTCCTGCGCCACCGCGCCCGCATCGGCGGGGGATGTGTGGGAGCATGCCTGGTGGTTCAGGAACGCTCCAGAGAAACCTTGTTCCTTATAGAAGTCGAGGTTCACGGCCTCGTGCACCAGAATGTCCGCGCCGCGGGCTAGCTCGACGAGGGCCTCGGATTTAGCGGTGTCTCCCGAGAACACGATGGAGCCTTCGTTTGTGTCGAAGCGGAACGCGAACGCCGGGTAGACCGGCGGGTGCTCCACGAGGGTCGCGTTCACCGTCACCGCATCATCGCGATACACCTGGAATATCGGTTCCTCAGGGACCGTGATTTCCTCGGTCTGCACCAGCTCGTGCAGGTTGGGGCGGGCCTCATCCTGGATCCGGATGTCGATGTCGTAGGAGAACCCCTCAAGGGTCTTGCCCACCAGCTCCGCGGTCCCGGCCAGGTCCTCGCCGCCCTCGCGGTGCGGGTCCTTACCTGGCCCCACAATCCGGAACGGCTCCGTGAACCCCTCGACCGGTTTACCCCAGTTCCACAGCAGGAACCCCGGTAGCTCCACCACGTGGTCGGAATGCAGGTGAGTCACGAACCCGGCCGTGAAGTGCTTGCCTTTCAACCCGGCTTCGGCGGCGGCTCGTGTGCAGCCCAGCCCGAAGTCGATCAGATAAAACCTGTCCCCTACCCGTACCGCGGAGCAAATACCGGGTTCGCTCCCGCGGATTGCCGGGCCTGCAGCCGTGCCTAGGGTGATCAGTTCAACGCTCATGTCAATGTCCTTTTAGTTATGTGCACGTTATTGATATGCACGCCAGTTGACGGTGGTCGGCTCCAGGTAGGCGTCCAAGCCCCAACGGCCGCGCTCGCGGCCAATCCCGGACTGTTTCCAGCCACCGAACGGCGCATCCAGCTCAACAACCGTGTGCTGATTGATCCATACCGTGCCGGCCTCCAGCTCAGGCGCGAGCTGCCGTGCCCGCTCCATATCCGGCGTCCAGATCGAAGCACCCAACCCGAACTCGGAATCGTTCGCGAACTCGATGGCTTCCTCAACCGAGCTGTAGGTCACGATCGGCAGCGCGGCACCGAACTGTTCCTCCCGCACGATACGCATGCCCTGTTCCGCACCCGCCACGATGGTCGGGGTCTGGAAATAGCCTGGAAGTTCGCACCGCTGATGCCCGGCAAGAACAGTGGCACCGTCGGCTGCGGCCGCATCGACCAGTTCCCGCACATAGTCACGCTGGCTCGCGTTATGCATCGGGCCCAGCGTGGTTGCCGCATCAATTCCGTGGCCGAGCACAAACTTATTGACCTCAGCCAGCACAGCGTCAGTGAAGTCCGCGCGCAACACTTCCGGCACATACACGCGCTTGACCGCCATGCACACTTGTCCGGCATTTCGGAAAGCACTGCCGATGATGCCGCGTGCGGTCACCTCGATGTCGGCATCCTCCAGCACGATGGCGGCGTCATTACCGCCGAGCTCCATGGTCACGCGGGTGACGTTTTCAGCGGCCTGCTGCATCAACGAGGTGCCCACTTTGGTGGAGCCGGTGTAGGAGATCTTGTTGACCAGCGGCTCGGAAGCCAATGCAACGCTCACGGTGCGGTTGGATCCGGTCAGGACCTGCACAACATGCTCGGGCAGCACGGTGTTCATCAGCTCAATCAACGCGATAGCTGAAGCCGGGGTGGTCGGAGCCGGCTTCGTCAGCACCGTGCAACCGGCGATCAGCGCGGGAGCCAGCTTGACGCACAGCAGGGAGATCGGGAAGTTCCACGGAGTGATGGTCCCCACCACCCCCACCGGGCGGTTCAGGACCTCGACGTTGCGGCCATCGCGCTCCGGGAGGCTGATCACTTCATCCCAGTCCAAGGTTGCGTAGTAACGGAACAGGCCAGCTGCGACCGTGAACTCCATCTTCGCCTCACCCACCGGTTTACCCTGCTCACGCGAGAGCACCTCGCCCAAAGAATCGAGGTTCGCCTCGATCTTCTCCGCGATCTTCACCAGCGCCTCAGCGCGCGCCCCACGGTCACGCCGCCAACCACGCAACGCCGCACGGGCGCGGAGCGCTGCCTGCCGCGTCTCTTCGGCCGTGTTTTCCGGTACCTGCGCAACAACTTCCAATGTTGCCGGGTCAAAAACCTCGTAGTGGCTGCTCACGTGTACCTACCTTCGGGGCTAGAACTGGACGGATGTAAGAAGTGGACGGGACTAGAGTTAGACGGATCTAGAGTTGGATGGGGTTAGAGGCGGAATTGGCGTTGGCGCCGCCAGCGCCGCCGCAATTTCTCTACATCATGGAAGATTCGAGGCACCCAATGGCGTTAACTTTCCAACCATTGGAAAAAGCTCTGCGCTAATGAGGCAGAATGGTGACCATAGAACCAAACGCATGATCCAGCTCACATGAAAGGTTCTATCCAATGAAAAAGACCATTGTTGTCACCGGCGCCTCCTCCGGAATCGGCGCACAGACCGCCGCGCAACTACTCGAGGCCGGCCACCGCGTAATCGGCGTGGACCGCAACCCACCCGCCACAGCCAACGCTGGCACCGCGACCCAGTCCGGCGCTGCGCCGGCCGACGCAGCCCAGACCAACGCCGATGCAGGCCAGGACTTTGTGCAACTGGATCTCTCGTCGGCCGAGTCCATCCAGGCGGGCGTCGCTCAGATCACCGAGCTGGCTGGCGGCCCTATCGATGGGCTCGCGAACATCGCCGGGGTCCCCGGCACCGCGCCAGCCGAGGTTGTTATGGCGGTGAACGTACTCGGCCTACGCGACTTCACCCAGGCGCTGTTGCCGCAGCTAGCAACCGGTGCCGGTATTGTGAACCTCGCCTCGTCCGTGGCCTTTGACTGGCGTAGCAACGTCGAGCAAGCCAGCCGTGCCGTGCAGGCCGAAAACGTCGAGGAGTTGAAAGCCGATGAGCAGGTGTGGGCCCTGGTTCAGGATGAGTCCTACCTGTTCTCCAAGCAGTGCGTCCGCCTCCTGACCGAAAAACTCGCCGCCTCCCTCCTGCAGCAGAAAGTACGGGTCAACAGCGTGAGCCCCGGCCCGGTATCGACCCCGATCCTGGAGGACTTCAAGACCGACCATGGCCGCGAGAAAGTCGAAGGCGCCTCGAAACTGCTCGGCAAATACGGTGAAGTAGCCGAAATCGCTGACGTCATCGAATTCCTCCTCAGCGACTCCGCCCGCTGGGTCAACGGGACCGACATCCGCGTAGACGGCGGCCTCGTGGCGTCCCGCCGGAGCGGAAACCTCTAACCATGGCTAACCGTGCACCGCAGCGGCAAGGCAACCCGGCCGGCCGTTCGACCTCGAAGTCGGAGGCACCGTCCATCTCGGTGACCTCGCGGGCGCTACGGATCCTCGACACCTTCGACAGCACGCAACGAGAACAATCCCTCAGCGGCATCGCCCGCCGCGCGAACCTACCGTTGGCGACCGCTCACCGGCTCGTCAACGAGCTCACGATGTGGGGCGGCCTGGAAAAGAAATCAGGCCGCTACCGCATCGGCCAGAAGCTGTGGCGCATCGGCCTGCTCGCTTCCGCCCAGCGGGATGTGGCCGAAGTCGCCTCCCCCTATATGCAGGATGTGCTGTTCGTGACCCACAACGTGGTCAACTTATTCATCCTGGACCAGAAAGAAGTCCTACTGGTGGAGCGCATCTCCGGGACCAACACGGGTGCCCCGTTCCGCCGGGTCGGCGAGCGCATGGACCTGCACTCGAGCGCAGCCGGTAAGTTGATGCTCGCCTACGGCTCCCCACACCTACTGGATGATCTACCGGCGGAGCTACCTCGGCACACGAGCCACACGATCGGCCGGAAAACCGAGCTGATCCAGCACATCGCCCGGATCCGTTCGCAAGGATTCGCGACCACGCAACGGGAAAGTGGGGAGAACAACTTCGCGATCGCGGTGCCGGTTTTCTCGCCGGCCACCGGGCACATCATCGCAGGGCTGGGGATCGTGACCCAGGATGCGATGGCGCCCATCGGCAACGTGGTGCCCGTGTTGAAGATCGCGGCGCGCGGCATCTCCCGAACACTCGAAGTCGGCGACTAGCTGTAGTTCCCCGTGAGGTTGTGAACGCGTTGGGCGGGGGTTTGGCCTCCGATTCCGGTGTGGGGTCGGTGGTGATTATAGTGATGTAGCCAGGCTTCGTAGGTCGCTGCTCGGGCTTCGTCACTGTAATAGGTCTTAGCGTAGGCCCATTCTTGGGTCAGAGTACGGTTGAAGCGTTCGACTTTGCCGTTGGTCTGAGGCCGGTAGGGCTTGGTGAACTGGTGTTTAATCTTTGTCCCGAGCGTGTTGTTGAACAGGCGTGAGCGGTAGCAGGCGCCGTTATCGGTCATCACTGCCTGTACGGTGATCCCAGCTTGAGCGAAAAACTCCTGAGCGCGTTGCCAGAACCCGGCCGCGGTCTGTTTCTTCTCATCGGTAAGGATCTCTGAATACGCGAGTCTCGAATAGTCATCGATGGCGTGATGTAAGAAGGCATAGCCCCTGCCGTGTTTTCCATACCCACCGTTCTTGCGCGCCTCGGGTCCAAGCATACGGTGGCCACCACCATCGGGGATCCGCCCAAGTTTCTTGATATCAACATGCACCAGCTCACCTGGGGCTTGTTTCTCATACCGCGCGATGTGCGGTGTCCTGATGGGCAGTCCTGTTCCTCGATCGATATGGGCCAGTAACGGCATCTGGTACCGGGCCAAGACTCTACCAACCGTGGACCGTGGGATACCCAAGTGGTAACTGATCCGGTGTGGGCCCCACTGGCGGGTGAACCGCAGCGCAATAATCCGGCGTTCTCGGCGAACAGACAACCGGTTAGGACAGCGACGTGGCCTGCAGGACCGATCCGTCAGTGGGGCGCCGACGAGGTAGCGTTTGGCCCATTTCGATGCGGTAGCCGGTGAGACTTGGAAACGTTCGGCGGCTCGACGAATCGTCCAGCCTTCCTCGACGATAAGCACGGCAAGACGCCGGCGACCCTCAGCAGTCAAGGGTGCATTAGGGTGAGACATGAAGACCTCCGGGTCAGGCAGGAGTTGTGGTAACCCCATACTGCCCGGAGGTCTTCACCTACCGCGAACGTTCACAACCTCCCGAGGAACTACAACTAGCTCTCGCGTTCCGGCTTCTCTTTCAGCAAGATCATAGTGCCCGCGATGCCGAGCAGGCTGAATGTCCCTGTGAGCATCCAGGAGCTCTCCCAGCCGCCGGTTTGGACCGCGAACCATGCGATCAGGAACGGGCCCAGGAAGTTTCCGAGGTTGAAGATCTGCTGCATGAGCCCCATCACCACGGCACTTGAGCCGTTTGGTTGGGCTAGCTCGCCGATCATTCGCGTCAACAGCATGGGTGCTGCGCCGCCGATCGCGGAGAACGCGACCGCGAAGAGGAACGTCGCCAACGCCGGGTGGGATGTCTGTTGCCACGGGATCGCGAAAAGCCCGAACGACGTCACCGCCATGGCACCCAAGGCCCCGATCAGCAGGTGCTTTTCCTTCACGCCCTTGTGCGCCAGCACGCCAGCCCCCAGGGCACCGACGATGTTGGCCCCGCCCACGAACGCGGACATGAGCCCTGCGCCCGGTTGCTGGATCCCGTACTGCTCATAGATACGCGGCAAGAAGCCCAGAACCGCCATCCACTGGATGCTGTAGCACGCGAAAATGGCGCCGGCCAGCCACGGCCCTGGCCTGGATATGGTGACGCGCACCAGCTGCCACGTCTTGGTTGCCCCGGACGCGGCCGCATCGCCGACGCTGCCCGCCGGGTCTTTCGGCACCAGGAAGATCACGAACGGGATCAAAAGCAGGGTGATGCAGGCCGCGCCAATCCACATCGGCCGCCACCCGAACTCCGGAACCACGAACGTACCGACCGTAAAACCGATGAACGCCGCAAGACCCTGAAAGGTCGCCCAGGCAGTCAAAGCCCGATGCACGTGCGGCGGTTCGAAACGATCCCGAAGTAGCGCTGGCCCCAGGACCACGCAAAACAGGAAGCCGATCCCCTCGACGGCCCGCGAGATGAAGATCATCGCGGGCGAGGACGCCAACGCGCCCAGTATGGAGCCGAAGCTCAACAGGACCATCCCGGCCAGGATGACCCTGCGCAACCCGAGGCGCTCCCCCATCCACGCTGTTGGCAAGCCACCAATGATGCTGGCCACCTGGATGATGCCGATGAGGATTCCCGCTTGCACCAGCTGGATGCCAAGCTCTGCACTCAGCGAATCCAGGGATGGCGGCAGCTTCCAAATGTGGACGGCACTGATGATGCCCATCAGGACTATGCACAGCCATGAAACAGTCTCACTGTGAGAAGAACTCTGCCTGCGCATCGTTGTCATGGCCCCACCTTCAATACCGCTGATTGCCTTATCTTATTCCGACAATCATGCACACCTTGACTCATCAACAGGTTAGATCTTCCATTAGCCGGAAAGCATGGCTCCAGGCGGCGAACCGCAACACCACACCGGTGTTTCCATTGGATGGAATGTTTTGTGATGCGTGACACAACTAGCCCTAGGGTTGCTTCACGAGTAACCGCTACCCCGCGTATCAAGGGGTAGCCCCAACGAATCTTGTTCCCCACTGACCCACGAGGCTTGTTCTAGGAGTGAGCTCATAGTGACACCCACAGCTACCGAAGAAACCCCAGAACTCATCGACGTTGTGGTTGACGAAGTCGATGACATTGCTGAGGGCGTTCTGTCACTCGTGCTGCGCCGCCGCGATGGCCAAGAGTTCCCGCACTGGACTCCGGGCTCCCACATTGACTTGCATCTAGGCAATGGTCTGATCCGCCAGTACTCCCTGTGGTCACCTATGGATGATTTGACCCAGCTACGCGTTGGCGTGCTGCGGACCCTCGATTCACGCGGCGGCTCGGAATGGATCCACGACAACCTGCGCGCCGGCGAGCGCCTCAGCATCTCAGCGCCGCGGAATAACTTCCCTCTGGTTGATTCCCGTAAGTACATGTTCGTGGCCGGCGGCATCGGCATCACGCCTCTGGTTTCGATGATCCAGCAGGTTGAGGAGCAGGGCCGGGAATGGCAGCTGTACTACGGCGGCCGCAGCCGGGCATCGATGGCGCTAGTTGAGCAGCTGGAGGAGCAGTACGGCACCGAGAAGGTGCACATTTTCGATGAGGATGGCCGGGGTCGCCTGGATCTGGAAAGCATCCTCGCTCTGCCGCGGGCTCACATGCTGATTTATGCGTGCGGCCCGGGCGGGATGCTGGAAGCGATCGAGGATTTCTGCATGGGTTGGCCTCCAGGCTCGTTGCACACCGAACGATTTGTTGCCGGCACGCTGGGTGCGGCCGGAAACCAGGATCCGTTCTCTGTGGAGCTTGCCCGCAGCGGTAAAGAGTTCACCGTTCCACCTGAGAAGTCCATCCTCGAAGTCATGGAGGAAAACGGCACCCGGGTGCTATCCAGTTGCCGCGCTGGCCTGTGCGGTACGTGCGAAACCCGCATCATCTCAGGCGAGGTTGAACACCGCGATGCCGCCCTCACCCAGGAAGACAAGGACGCCGGCGACGTCATGATGGTGTGCGTTTCACGTGCAGCGGCCGGCTGCAACCGACTCGTTCTAGACCTATAAACCCGCGCCGAACTTTTAGCCCCTGCGCTGGCTTTGTTACCCGTGTGCTGGACTTATAAAACCTTGGGAGTAGAGCAATGAAGACGTTAGAGAACGTACCTGTTTTCACCGAAGACCCCTACAGCGAATCAGCGCTGCTGGACCCTTACCCCTTCCTGGAACGGCTCGCAGCAGCAGGGCCGGTCAGCTACCTCGAAGCCACCGGGATCTACGCGATCACCGGTTATGAAGAGGTCTATGAGGTGCTCAAGGACTTTGAGACCTACGTTTCCTCCGGCGGCCTCGGCCCTCGCGATATCCGCAAGGACGAGGGTTGGCGTCCGCCAAGCATCCTCGAATCCGATCCACCCATCCACACGCTCATGCGGCGAGCGCTGACCGGGGTCATCAACCCTGGCACGGTACGTAAGCTGCGTGAACCGTTCACCCCGCCAGCGGCGGAACTGGTTTCTGAGCTTGCGCATCGTACCCATTTCGACGCGATCAAGGACCTCGCTGAGCTCTACCCCATCCGGGTCTTCCCTGACGCGGTGGGCATTCCGGAAGAGGGACGGGAGCATCTTCTGCCGTACGGCAATATGGTTTTCAACGCTTTCGGCCCGGAGAACTACATCTACGAACAAGCCTTCGCCCACGCGGATGAACACTCCGCGGTCGTGATGAAGGCGTGCGAGCATGAGTCCCTCTCCCCCGGCGGTTTCGGCGCCAAGATTTGGGAACGCGTCGAGGATGGGCTGATTACCGAGCAGCAGGCAACCCTGCTGGTGCGTGCGTTGCTGTCTGCGGGAGTGGACACCACCATCTTCGGGATCGGCAACGTTCTCTCCGTGCTCGCCGGCGAACCAGAAGCATGGCAAGAGCTACGCAAGCAGCCGCATCTAGCGAAGTTCGCGATCGATGAGGCGCTGCGCCTGGAATCCCCGTTCCAGAAGTTCCACCGAACTGTCAGCACTGACACGACCCTCGGCGGAGTGGACCTTCCGGCCGGGACTAAAGTGCTCGTGTTCTTGGGTGCCGCTAACCGTGATCCGGAGAAGTGGGGCCCAGACGCAACCAAGTTCAGCCTGGACAGAACGTCCTCTGGACACGTCGCTTTCGGTATGGGCCTGCACCAGTGCGTCGGCCAGCCGATTGCGCGGCTAGAAATGGAGATCGTGCTGCAGCAAATGCTGGAACACGTCGACACCATCTCCCTGGCAGGAGAACCACAACCGATCCTGCACAACGTACTTCGCGGCTTCGAATCGCTGCCAGTAGAGATCAGCGCCGCTAAGTAAACCTTTTCCTCACCCCATCACAGCCTGCGCGAGCCGTGCAGGTTATCACCCCCTGCCCAAAAGTAGAGATAGGAAAGACATGTCAATCGATGCGAAAAAAGTCGAGGTGAATACGCTCCCTCCTCTCGATGCCTCGGACCCAGCCAACTGGACCGCACGCAAACGCAACGCTTACGGCTGGTCCATCGCAGTCATGTTGCTGATCCTGATGATGATCAGCTGGGCTGATAAAGCGATCCTCGGCATTGTCGCGATGCCTTTGATGCGTGACCTGGGTATCACGCCAGCACAGTTCGGCCTGTTGGGTAGCGCCGTTTTCATGCTCTTCGGTGTCGCCCAGTTCGTGGCAGCACCCATCGCAAACCGGATCCAGGCCAAATGGATCCTGCTGGTGCTGTGCCTGGTTTGGTCGATCTCCCAGGTTCCAGTCATCCTGTTCGCATCCCTACCGGCACTGTGGATCAGCCGCCTCCTGCTCGGCGCAGGCGAAGGCCCGCTGGCCCCGATCACGATGCACGCGGTCTACAAGTGGTTCCCCGCCAAGCGCTCCGCAACACCAGCGGCGCTGGCTTCGGCTGGCGTGACCCTCGGCATCGTCGCTTTCGCGCCAGTCATCGCGTGGATCACCGCCGCGCACGGCTGGAAAGCAGCCTTCGTTTTCGTCGCCCTCATCGGTGTTGTCTGGGCTGTGATCTGGCTCTTCATCGGCAAGGAAGGCCCATACACCTCGGTTGAGGCCGAGCACCGCATCGAAGGCACCACCCCTGACGAAACCACCATCGCCGCTGACTCGAAGGTCAAATACCTCAAGTCCTTCCTGACACCAAGCTGGCTGCTCGCGGTCCTCTGCTCCTTCCTGGGCTACTGGACCTTCACCGTGGCAATGACCTGGCTGCCGGCATACTTCGAAACCGTGTACGGAATGTCCACCCAGCAAGCCGGGTCGATGATCGCGCTGCCAGCTATCTGGGGCACCATCTGCACGGTCGGTTTGAGCTGGCTCACCGAATACCTCGGCAACCGTGGAATCGCTACCCGCTTCTCCCGCGGCTGGGTGCTCGGCCTTGCAGCAGCCTTCTCCGGCATCATGGTCCTGGCGGGCACGTGGGCAGACAACCCGACGCTTGCACTGGTGTTCTTCACCTTCGGGTTCGGTACCGCCCCAGCCCTGTTCGCTGTCACCTACCTCGTCGCCGCCGAGACCACGAGCATCGCCCAGCGCGGCGCCGTACTGCAGATCACTAACGCATTCCTGACCTCGGGCGGCCTGCTAGCCCCAGCGATCGTCGGGCTCCTCGTCAGCGCGGCAGCAACTGAGGCGATCGGCTACGAGAACTCGTTCCTCCTGACCGGCGCGATGATGGTCATCGCCGGCATCATCGGTTGCCTCGGCATCAACCAGCAGCGTGACCGCCGCAAGCTCGGCCTCGACCAGCCAGTACCAGCCGCCAAGTAGGCCGCCACTCAGCAGGGCGTGCTGAACTAAACCGTGCTGGGTTGAATCAAAGCAACGTTGC
This sequence comes from Pseudoglutamicibacter albus, assembly GCF_031458175.1. Classification (NCBI taxonomy): domain Bacteria; kingdom Bacillati; phylum Actinomycetota; class Actinomycetes; order Micrococcales; family Micrococcaceae; genus Pseudoglutamicibacter; species Pseudoglutamicibacter albus. The sequence goes on from NZ_JAVDXX010000001.1 coordinate 1,988,244, forward strand.
TTCAACGCTGGGCTAGATTGACGCGACGCTGCGCTAGGCACACAAGCAGCGCAACCCAGCCGCACCGCCGCCGCTGACAACCACCCGGTTGTCAGCGGCGGCTTTGTGCACCAAGCAGGCCGGTTCGTCGTTCTACGAAGGTCCGATCTTCCCGTCGCGAGCGAACTCCGTCAGCTTCTCCTGCGCATCCGGCGAGTAAATAAGGTTCGTGTACGGCCCGTTCTTCCCTTGACCTTCGTAGAGCGCGATACCGTAGTCCACACCACGTGCGGTGGGCTTCCAACTTGAGCCGGTGCGCGTGATGAGGCCGTACCTTGATAACGCTTCATTCAGATGAGAAGCGTTGACCTTTTGATCCGCCGATAGAACGTTAGTTTCACGCCACTCTTTAAGTATCTCCGCAGCAATGCGATATCCAGGAGCGTGACGATCAACGAACGGAATCACAGCTTCGCGAGGCTCTGAGACTTCACTTCCAAGCTCTAGTTCCGCTGCTGCTAATGTGCGAGGCTGTGCGTTTTCAAGCTCAACTTCACCAAGCTCGCAAGCACCGCTTGTGTGGCGTTGCGCGAAGTCGCCGTCATCTAGAACAGCATGCTTCTTGACAAGACTGAATACAGGCCCAGTGTCGTTCCAGCGCTTTACACTGCCGAAAACAATAAAGAGATCTTTCGCACGCGACACCGCTACGTTCATGAGTTCGAGCGTTCCGTCGATGAAGCCCGCTTGGCCTGAGTTGTCCCCATACACCGGAGAGAAGAGAACAACTGAGCGTTCTGCCCCTTGAAGAGTGTGTGCAGTTCCAACCGTAATCTTGTCCCGGACGCTAGGGTCCACAATGCTAGCGATACGTTGCTTAATCACACTCGCTTGAGCGGCAAAGGGAGTGACCACTCCGACGATTGTTTTGTCCTTCTGCACATCTTCTTCGGGATTATAGATTGCGCGGAAGAAATCGAAGTTATCGCGAACCCACGTTGCGATCGCTGTAGCTTCTTGGAAGTTAACCCGGCTCGGGCCTTTCCGTTGGTCCTTAGAATTCGGAACTGTCTTAAACAGGAAGGGGCTGGCCGTCTTGTTTCTGAGCTTGTAGCCATCCAGAGGACGGCTTGGCTTGAGCATGCCCTTATAGAGCAGGTCATTGCAGTATTCGATGATGTCTGTGTGACAGCGGAAATGTTCTGCCAGGAAAAGGCCCGGGTCCAAGTCTGGTCCATAGCACCAACGGCTTGCCGAGCTCGCGGCCGCCATCACTGAAGAATGATCGGACGACGTTATTCCACTATCACCCATGTGGTCCCAGTGGTCACCCAAACCGAAAGTCGATGCCATTTCTCGGTCGCTTTCCGGGTCAATGCTCCACACTGGTGCAAGTTGCAAGACATCGCCCACAACGAGAGCTCGTTTCGGAAGCGCAAAGGCAGAAGCCCCGACTGAAATATCAACTTGGCCAGCTTCATCTACGATCAGGAGGTCTGGTCGCCTCAGGTCAAACCGCGGCTTTTCGCCCTTCTCAGTCCACAACTTGAAATACTTGGGTAGCTGATAAACCGTCATGACAAAGCATGGCGTCAAAGCGGTGACTTGTTGCCAGTACTTCTCCATGTGGGAAGCGGTTGTGCGATAACGCTCATCGTGCGGTATGAGTTCGTCACCCGCGGCCGCGAGCAACCATTCAGCCTCGTAAATATGGATAGCTAACCAGAACTGAGCGTAACGGACCGTGACATCAAGCTGCTGATCAAGCTCATATAGGTCGGTGGCCTTTTTCAATTCCTCAACCTGCTCAGGCGACAGCAGGCCGAATTTCTCAACAGCGTAGATCGAGGTGGCGATGTTCTTCAGGTACTCTTCGTGGGCACGATATGCATCGCGCTTTACTTGCTCAATCTCCCGGTTCAGGCTAGCCATTTCGTGTGTTAGTGACGCCACGGTACGACGGTAGAAAGCCACGAACTCATCGAGCGTGCCGAACCTTTCGGCTGGCTCGGCCTCGTCGTAGTGCATGTCGATAACAAACTCTTGCTCAATGAGGCTGGTGTTTTCTTCGTCTTCTACACGATGTAGGTGTTGGCTCCACGCTTGGAGTTGACGTTGATGATCCGCAAGTTGCTGGGCCACCTCGCTGGCCTTGGAAGTAAAGGAGCCCAGCTGAGTGTTAGCTCGGCGATCGGCTAGAGTGCGCTTCTGAATGAGGTCACGGCGAGCGGCTTCGCACTTGCTCAGTGCTTTGCGTAGCGTTTTCAGGGCTTTCTTCAGATCGTTAGTCGGACTCACCGTTATCTGAGGTAAGTACTCAGCGCATTCTTGCAAGAAAAAGCTCGTTGCATCCGGCACATATTCTGGCTCCGAGTAGTCGCTATAAACGCCACCCTTGCGTGTGTCCTCGAGTAGGTATCCCTTTTTCTTAGCGTCTTGCACCTTCGCTTGAGACGGACAGTACGTAGCAATACCGTTGAGCGACTCTTTTGATGCTCTGCCCTCTGACGCTACCGGCAGCCAGCGCTTGTCGAGTATCCCAGGGTTTTTCTTCGTGACTTTGCTAAACGAATCGATGATGTTGGTGACCGCTTGATTGTTGGTCGACGTGCCGACGATCAGGGGCGCAGGTTTCTCTTCGAGTGCGTGCGAAACGATGAGGCTAGCAACAACGGATTGCAACATAGTAGTTTTGCCGGTGCCCGGAGGGCCACTGACTGCGGTAATAGATGCTGGACCGTCTAGGTGAAAAGCATGCACAGCTCGGCGCTGAGATTCAGTCAGAGGGAACTCATCACTCATACTGCCTGTTGACCTCGTGGCCGCCTCTTGCAGTGTGTCAATGTAAAGGTCTATGCCATCAGATTGAATGCGCTGGTCCGAGCCCCCTGATAGGAGCTGTTGGTAAACAGGGGCGTCAGAATAAGCTCCGTTCTCCAGGAATCGGTACAACTCCAGCACGGCTCCGTTTGCCGTAATCACTTCACCTGGTGATATGAAACATTTGTCCTCGATGATCTCGGTCGAAACATCTGTGTTGAGGCTCGCGTGATTTCGCTTGATTTGCGAAAAGTTGTCGTCAGCGACGCTACGAAAAAGATCAAAACTGAGGTCAACAACATCGCACCACTCCTCAGCTGTTGACGTTAACTCTTGCCCTTCCCCTATTCGCCATTTCCAGAATGAAGACAAGTTACCAACCATGACTTCGCGTTCGGTCATACCTGGAGTTCGCATACGACTGGCAGGAATCCATGGTTCTGAGCTTTGCAGATCAGCTGAGAGGCCACCGTCTGGTGACAATGATGCGGGAACTAACAACAGACCGGTTGTCTGCGCGTTCTGACGTAGAGTCACGCACGAGATGATGACTTGGATTGGCTTCGCTTTCGGGTCCGGAGACTCCAGTTCGGTTGCCGATTCGCTTAACTTCGCTTTTCTCTTTCGTTGTGCACCCTTCGTTTCTTGAGCAAGTGCGAAAAGCTGAGCGACAGACTGTTCATTCAGTTTGCCCTCTCGGAATTCGTCAACATCGACAGTGACGTGGGGAGCGTCCGAGCCGAAGTCCACATCGTGAAGGTTAGAGCGACGCTGGACTTCAGAGTAGTAGCGGGTAAGTTCTAAAACGTGTGATGGCATGTCATTTCCCGAGGTGTTTTCTGGCCTTATGCGAGGCTCCAATGGTGCACGAATCCAGCCTCAGACTACATCGATCCGGGATAAGCACCCTGTTCTCGCTCTGGGTTCGGCCTTTATGATCGAATGTGAACCGAGACACACGCGAACGGAGGCCCTCTCATGGAATTGACCACCGCCAACGGAACATTGATCCCCGCGCTCGCGTTCGGAACGTGGCCGCTCCAAGGCGCGGAAGCCACTGAAGCGGTCCGCCACGCCCTCGAGCTCGGCTACCGGCACATCGACACCGCCGAAGCCTACGAAAACGAAGAAGCAGTAGGGGCAGGCCTGCGCGCGAGCGGCCTCGACCGGGACGAGGTCTATCTGACCACCAAATTCCAGAAGAAATGGCACGGCCGCAACGAAGTCCGCCAAGCACTCGAAGCCACCCTCTCACGCTTAGGCGTCGACACCGTCGACCTGTACCTGGTGCACTGGCCCAACCCGGACCAGGACCGCTACGTTGAAGCCTGCCAGGGCCTCGAAGACCTCCGCACGGAAGGCAAAATCCGCAACTGGGGTGTCTCCAACTTCAAGCCACACCACCTGCAGAAAGTGCTCGATGCGGGCCTGGCTCCGCAGGTCAACCAGATTTCCGTCAACCCGTACGGCGCCCAGACAGAGATCCAAGAATTCAACACCGAGCACAACGTGCTGACCGCCGCCTACTCACCACTCGGCCGCGGCGGCGAACTACTCGAAGACGCAACGCTGACCCGCATCGGGCAAGAACACGGCAAAACCCCCGCCCAAGTGATCCTGCGTTGGCATCTGCAGCATGGCCGCATCGCCGTCCCGCGTTCATCCAACCCGGAACGCCAAGCAGAGAACCTGGCCGCCCTCAACTTTGAACTGACCCCCGCTGAGATCGAGGCGATCGACGCCCTCAACCGCAACGATCCCCCACGCCTCGACGCCGACGAGTTCGGCCACTAGGCCTACAAAGCATGGCTAATTCTCCCTCCGGGGATTCGATGCTGGAGAGGATCATCCGGATCCTCTCTGCTTTCGATGCGGACCGTTCTTTGCTCTCGGTCGCGTCCCTAGCCAGCCGCGCCGAGATCCCGCTGGCTACGTGCTACCGGCTGGTCAATCAGATGTGTGCCACGGACCTGTTGCGCAAAGACGCGGACGGCAACATCAGCCTCGGTATGCGGCTGTGGGAGCTGGCTTCCCGTTCCTCACCCGCGCGTGACTTGCGGGTTGCGGCGATGCCTTTCCTCGATGACGTCCAGGCGGTGTTCCGCCAGCACACCCAGCTAGCGGTGCTAGAGGGCGATGAGGTGCTCGTTTTGGAGCGGTTGTCCTCCCGTAACTCGGTGGTCAACCAGGCGACCATCGCGGGCCGTATGCCGATCCATCAGGTCTCGCTCGGGCTGTCGATGCTGGCGTTCCAGCCCTCGGCCGTCATCGACGCCTACGTGCAGCAGCATCCGGAGGCCGGAAACATCGCGTACTCGAACACCGGGAACCTGCGCAACACGTTGGCGGCGATCCGCCAACGCGGTTACGCACAACTGGACGGAGTCATCGATCACGACACCGCCGGGGCCGCCGTACCAGTCTTCGCGGCACTCACCGGGCGTGAACGGTCCAAGGTGATCGCCTCCATCGGCGTGGTGGTGCCCATCGATTTCGAACAACGCGCCGCACTCGTACCCGTGCTTTTGGCGGCGAGCCGCGGCCTGACCCGCGCGATATCAGCGCCGGAGCCTGAAGACAACCCGTAACGACCCATAACGACCCACACGAATTTTCATTCAATGAAAACGACTATTGAAGTTTGTGTCTACTAGATCACACTAGTAGAACTACAGAAACACACTGCCCGGCGCCACTACTTGGCCCGCGCAGATCTGAATCTCCCACTCTTCCGTTATTTTCAGGAGCTAACTTCGTGGCACCAACCATTGAGAAAACCAAAGTCGGCATCGTAGGTGGCGGCCCAGCCGGCCTCATGCTCTCCCACCTGCTCTCCCAGCAGGGCATCGAGAACATCGTGATCGAAAAACGCGATCACGAGACCATCGCCAACACCCACCGCGCCGGCATTCTCGAAACCGGTGCCGTGAAGATGCTGACCGAAACCGGCGTGGACTCCCGCGTGAAGACCCACGGCTACGAGCACGAAGGCATCGACCTGCGCTTCGGCGGGGTCTCCCACCGCATCAACTTCAAAGAACTCATCGACGCGACCGTGTGGCTCTACCCGCAGAACGAGGTTTTCGTTGACTTGGCCGCAGCTCGCAAGCGCGATGGCGGCGACGTCCGTTTCTCGTGCGAGGTCACCGAGGTCCTCGATCACCTGACGGACACCCCTAAGATCCGCTATACCGACAGCGAGGGCGGCGAACACGAGATCCACTGCGACGTCCTGGTCGGCACCGACGGCTCGCAGGGCATCTGCAAGTGGTCCATCCCGCAAGAGAAACGCACCGATAACTTCATCGAGTACCCGTTCGCTTGGTTCGGCATCCTCACCGAAGCCCCACCGAGCGCACCAGAGCTGATCTACGCGAACTCCCCACACGGCTTCGCCCTGATCTCCCAGCGCAACGAAGACGTGCAGCGCATGTACTTCCAGTGCGACCCAGAAGAGAACGTGGACGAATGGGATGAGGAACGCATCTGGGCTGAACTGCAGCGCCGCGTTGACGGCCCGGACGGCTTCCAGCTCAAGCGCGGCCCGATCTTCGAAAAGGTCGTTCTGAAGTTCCGCTCCTACGTATGCGAGCCGATGCGTTACGGCAACATGTTCCTCGCCGGCGACGCCGGGCACACCGTCCCACCAACCGGCGCGAAGGGCCTCAACCTCGCCTTCGCTGACGTCCGCGTGCTCTTCGACGCCCTCAAGGCCTACTTCATCGACGGCAACAACGAAGGCCTGGAAGGCTACTCCGAGAAGGCACTCAAGCGTGTATGGAAGGCCCAGAACTTCTCGTTCTGGATGACCCAGATGCTGCACACCCGCAAGGACGCCAACCCGTTCGAAGCCAAGCGTGCACTCGGCGAGCTGAACACCGTCGTCAGCTCCAAGTACGGGCAGGCGTACCTCGCTGAGTCCTACACCGGCTGGCCACACGAAGACTAAATCCACGCCCCAGGCTCACCGCTTACGGTCTGGAACTAAGACGAGAGAAGGAGCAAAACATGGCAGAGGAAAACTTGCCCGTGCTTGACCCGCTGGCCTCCAGCGACTCGCAAGAGCAGATCAGCCAAGAGATGGCAGACATCCACGCCAGCTACGAGGCCGTCAAAAAGGCAGACCCAGCCAAGGAAGAAACCCAGCCACGGGTGAACTTCCCGCCGTACCGGTCCTCGTTGCTGCGCCACCCAACCAAGAACATGCACCACGCTGACCCGGAAACCATCGAACTGTGGTCCCCGGCGTTCGGCCACCGCGACGTGCACCCGCTCGAAGCCGACCTCACCATCCAGGGCAACGGCGAACCTATCGGCGAGCGCATCAAGATCCGCGGCAAGGTCCTCGATGGCGACGGCCGCCCGGTGCGTGGCCAGCTGATTGAGATTTGGCAGGCCAACGCTGCGGGCCGTTACGTGCATAAGCGGGATCAGCATCCGGCGCCGATCGACCCGAACTTCACCGGCATCGGCCGCGCCATCACCGGCCAGGACGGCTCGTACGAGTTCACGACCATCAAGCCGGCACCGTACCCGTGGAAGAACCACCACAACGCGTGGCGTCCGGCGCACGTGCATTTCTCGCTGTTCGGTACGGACTTCACGCAGCGCATGATCACCCAGATGTACTTCCCGGGGGATCCGCTGTTCTCGCTGGACCCGATCTATCAGGCGATCACTGACCAGAAGGCTCGCGACCGCCTGGTCGCTAACTATGACCACTCCGTGACCAGCCACGAATGGAACACCGGATACCAATGGGACATCATCCTTACCGGTTCCAACCGGACCTGGATGGAGGACGGAGAAGACCATGCCTAAAGAGAAGCTTGTACCTACCCCTGGCCAGACGATCGGCCCGTTCTTCGGTTACGCCCACCCTCACGAGCAGGTTCACTTGCCGTGGTGGGATGGCCAGAACCTTGTTCCGCCGGGCCACGCTAAGGCTGTCCGCCTGACGGGCACGGTGTACGACGGCGCGGGCGACCCGATCCCGGACGCGATGCTGGAGATCTGGCAGGCCGACGAGGACGGCAACATTGTGCAGAAGGACGGCTCGCTGGTGCGTGATGGCTTCACGTTCACTGGTTGGGGTCGCGGAATTGTCGATAACGTCGGAACCTACACGTTCTCGACCGTGAACCCGGGCCCTACCGAAGAAGGCAAGGCCGCTTTCATTGCGGTTGTCGTGTTCGCACGCGGGCTGCTGAACAAGCTGCACACCCGCATCTACCTGCCAGAAGATGAGGAAGCGCTCGCGAATGACCCGGTGTTGCAGTCCCTGGATGAGGAGCGCCGCAAGACCCTGATCGCTACCCGCGGTGAGGACGGGTCCCTGCACTTCGACATCCACCTGCAGGGTGAGAAGGAAACGGTGTTCTTCCAGTTCCCAGGTATCGAATACCCGGCCAACGAAAACTAGAACCCCGCTCCCCCGGTAAGGGACACTGCCGCGGTAAAAACACTGCCGCCGGTAAGTAACACTGCCTCCGGGTTCCAATAAAGCAAGGGCCATAGTAAACCGGGGCCTCGAATAAACACTAGTACTGTCCGCCTACGTCTGCCGTGGGCGGACATACTAGTGTTAGAAGTAATCAACCAGCTCCCAATACGAGCTACCTGATATGAGGAGTGATGCGCGTGCTGCACGGCGATTACGGAGTGCTCAGCCCCGCGTGGGCCGGCAGCCAGGCGGCCGCGATCACGAGTGATCACGCATTCATCCAGGCACTGCTCGATGTCGAACACGCGTGGTCTGCCGTGCTGGCTGAGGCGGGGCTCATCCCGCAGGAACACCTCGGTGCGATCACCGACGCCGCTAACGCTGACGATTACGATCTAGCCGCGATCGCCGCTGAAGGTGTGGGCGGCGGCAACCCGCTCATCCCCCTGCTGGGCGCCTACCGAGCCAACGTAGCGAAAACGAACCCGGCGGCGGCATCGAGCATCCACATCGGCGCCACAAGCCAAGACATCATGGACACCGCGATGATGCTGATCATCAAGCGTGCCGGAGAGCAGACGTTGGCGACCATCAAGAGTGCGGCGGCCGCGCTCGTGAGCTTAGCCCACGAGTACCGGGACACCCCGATGGTGGCCCGCTCTCTGACCCAACACTCGCTGCCAGCGACCTTCGGTTGGCGGGTCACCCACTGGCTCCAAGCCCTCGCCCAAGCAGGCCAGAACCTCGAACAAACACTGACACAAACCGCCCTGCAATGGGGCGGTGCCGCAGGCACGCGGGCCTCCCTCCAAGACTTCCTGACCCGCACCAACAGCACCGTCACCGCTGATGAGCTGGTGGCTGACCTCGCGAACAAGCTGGGTCTGCAGAACCCGCCGCCGTGGCAAGCGAACCGGGTTCCGGTTCTGGTGCAGGCGGACTCGTTCGCGCAGGTGGTGGCCGCGTGCGGCAAGATCGCCAACGACGTGCTGATCAGCGTGCGTAGCGAGAACGGCGAGCTCGGCGAGCCTCTCGCCGCCGGCCGCGGGATCTCCTCAGCGATGCCGCATAAGCAGAACCCGGTGTTGTCCGTGCTCATCAAGAACGCGGCCCTCACCGCCCCGCAGCTGCTCGCCCAGGTCTATACCGGGGCGGTCGCCAACGTGGAGGAACGCGCCGATGGCGGCTGGCACACCGAATGGGAGGCGCTGCGTGGACTCGTGCGCACCAGTGGTGCGGCAGTAGAGAAGACGCACGAGCTGGTCTCTGGCCTGCGTGTTTTCCCGGACCGTATGGCTGAGAACTTGGCCCGCCACGGTGAGCTGTTGGCGACCGAACGCATGGTCGCGCATCTTGCGCCGCGGCTCGAAGAGCGCGGTGTTGCCGATGCGGGGCAAGACAAGAAGTACCTGCAGGGGCTGATCTCGCGCGCACTCACCGAAGGCGCGGCCGGAGAAACCCAACTGAAACCTCTATTGCTGGCGGAGTTGCCGGCGGAAGTTGTGACCGAATCAGAACTGAACAACTTGCTGGACCCTTCGGCCTATACGGGGGATGCCGCCATGCTCGTTGACCAGATCACCTCGACCTATATTGACTGGAGTCATTCATGAGTGCACCGAACATCGTTGCCGTCCAACTCACCGAAGCCGACGAAAACAAGCCCCTCCTGTTGGTAGGGCCGGGTCTAGGTACGGGCGTCGAGGCGCTCTGGAACCTGTGTGCCGAAGAACTCGCTACCGATTTCGAAGTGATCGGCTACGACCTGCCAGGGCACGGCCGCTCACCTGCTGCATCGGACGAATTCACCCTCGAAGAACTCGGGGACGCCGCCGCTGAGATCATCGCCGAACAGGCCGCTAGCGGCCGGAAGGTTTTCTTCGCCGGGGTTTCCGTCTCCGGCGCGGTTGCGCTCGAGCTCGCCCTGAAGCACGGCGATAAGTTCGCTGCGGTCGCACCGATCTGCTCGGCAGCTAAGCTCGGCACCGCCGAAGCGTGGCAGGAACGCGCCGACCTGGTTTCTAGGGCCGGGACCCCGACGATGGTGACCGGTTCCGCGCAGCGCTGGTTCGCCCCAGGCTTCATCGAGGAGCATCCGGAACGGACCACCAACCTGCTGCACACCCTGCAGAACGCTGACCGGTTCGCCTACGCATACACATGCCTCGGTTTGGCCGGCTACGACGTGCGTGACCGTTTGGGTCAGATCCAGATCCCGGTTCTCGCTATGGGTGGCGCGGTGGACCCGGTGTGCCCACCGGAAGACATCGAATTCATCGCCGCCAACGTCCCGAACGCTACCACGGTGATCATCGACGACGCCGCCCACCAGGCACCACTCGAGAAGCCGGAAGAGACCGCAGCCGCCCTGCGCGAGCACTTCCTCAGCGCTGGCAAGAACGGTGCGGCATCCAACGGTGGCGCGGCCCAGGATGGCGTGGCTAAGAACGGTGACGCGACGTTGCAGGAAGTTTTCGATAACGGCATGAAGGTGCGCCGCGAGGTGCTCTCCGATGCGCACGTGGACCGCGCGAACGCGAATAAGGACGAGTTCAGCGAGGACTTCCAGGACCTCATCAGCAAGTACGCGTGGGGCACCATCTGGACCCGCCCTGGGCTGGATCGGCGCATGCGTTCGGCAGTGACCCTGACCGCGATGGTCGCAGGAGGTTACTGGGAAGAGCTCGCGATGCACGTGAAGGCCGCCCGCCGCAACGGGGTCACCGTCGAGGAGATCAAGGAAATCCTGCTGCAGACCGCGATCTACTGCTCGGTACCGGCCGCCAACGTCGCCTTCAAGACCGCGAAAGAGGCCCTCGCCGAATACGACGCCGAACAGTAGGCCTGCCTGAGGCAACGGCGGCTGCACGCCAACCGGCTCGCGGCCGCGGGCTCTTAGGGGATCGCGGAGTACACAGCTAGGTCGCGGACGTCACCGCGCAGAACTTCGCCGTTGCGGCGAACGCCTTCGTAAGTGAATCCGGCTTTTTCTGCGACCCTACGGGAGGCGCGGTTGCCCGGGTGAACACACAGTTCGACCCGGGCGGCCCCGCGCTCCAGAGCCCATGCCGTCGCCAACCGGACCGCCTCCGTCATGAGGCCGCGTCCGCGCGCCCACGGGGCGGTCATGTAGCCCAAAGAAACATGATGCTCGTTGTGGACTCGCAGCTCGATCTGCCCCATCAACCGGCCACTCTCTGGCCCGTCGGGGACGGTGATAACCCAACGCGTTCCCGGCGACTGGGTGCACCAATTCAGCGCCATCTCGCGGGTATAGTCCAGCGGCACCCGCGTCCACTCGACCACCGCAGGGTCTTGGCATGTGGCTAAAAGATCGTCCACATCGTCAGCTCGGAAATGACGTAGCACCACACCACCGCCGGACAGCTCGGCTGCCTCACTCTGGGTGCGGTCGCCGTTGAGGGCCGCGGTCAGAAGCTCGGTCATGTTCTGTTCGGTTACAGCCACAGGGTTCGATGCCGGGGCCGCCTTGAGCACGCGCTCCACGGCCTCCGGAATGCCTTTGGCTGTGAAGCCGTAGTCAGCCAAACGGGACGGCGCATCCACTGCCTCATACAACTCACGCAGAGCATTCACCGCGGCAGCAGCCGGGTCACTAGATACTTCCCCGCCGAGTGCCGCCGCCAAGCGGCCGGCAAGCTCCAGCACCGCTGGGGCGTTGAGCTCCAAAACATAAGGCAACACGGTCGCGTGGGTTTGGGCGTGCGGCAGATCAAACGTGCCGCCCAGCACGTGGCAGATCTTGTGATGCAGACCAGAACCCGCGCCAGCGAAAGACACCGCCGCCAAATAACAGCCGTAGAGGGCCTGTTCACGCGCGTCCATGTCATCGGCATCGGCCACAATCCCACGCAGAGCCAACGCCAACGCACGCGCACCCTCAAGCGCAAGCGCCTGGTTGATCGGGTCAGTGCGCGGAGCCCACAGTGAATCCACGCAGTGCGCCATACCATTCAAACCAGACGCGACCGACATCTCCACCGGCAGGGTCTTAGACAGCTCTGCGTCATAGATGACCGTGACCGGCAGAACCTTATCGTCCACACCGGTGGTCTTGGTGCGGTCATCGGTCAGCCCCCACACGTTGGTCGCCTCAGAACCCGCATACGTGGTCGGGATCGCGATCACAGGGATCCCCGTGGTCAACGCGACAGCCTTCGCAAGCCCGGTCGTGGAGCCGCCACCCACCGAAACCAAAACATCCGCATCGGCCTCACCGGCCGCGGCGCGTGCACGTTCAGCAACCTCAACTGGAACGTGCATCACCACCTCGTCCCACCACACGGCGGGAGTGACCTTAGCGGTGGCGGTTTTGGCGAGTTCGGTCTCGAATTCGCCGGCGATCACCATAGGGCGGGACGCGCCCAACCGTTCAAGCTCGGCCGCCAAGTGTTCGGTGGCCTGGCCCGTACCGAACAGCACACGCTGCCCCAAGGTGGTGTGTTCAAAACTCATAGACATGCTGGAAGCCCTCTCGAAGCCCTACATATAGGTCTTCAATATTCCAGCAGACTCTGCGCTTATCTGGCACCCCTCGAAATCTTTAGCGCTCTCAGAACCGCTAGCAGCCCTCGGGACCTCTAGCAGTCTTTGGAAGCCGCTGCCTTGGCCGCCTTGAGGGACTTCTCTGCGGCAGCCACATCGGCCTGAGCTGCGTTCAATGCCTTCTGAGCTTCAGCGACCTTGCCCTTGCCGCTGACAAGATAGTTCTCGTACGCGGAGATCAGCGCAGCGTACTCGCCCGTGGTGTAGGACGGTGCGTTACGGTCAGCGTTCATGTAGTTCTTGGTGTCGAAAACCTGGCCGTGCGCGATGCGGTAGGTGGTTCCCGGCTTATCGACAACCGCGAAGCCCGTCACCGTGTACCGGCGGTCCGTGAGGTTCAGGTAGTGCCCGACGTCGTGGAACGCAGCCTTCTTATTCTTCTTGTACAGCTCTTTTTCCTTGCTGTACCAGCCCTTGAACGGGTCGCTGCTTCCCCACGAGAGGTTCTCGGCAGGGACGATGTGGCCCCGGTGGCCCATATGCGCGTGGGAGGCGTTGGTCTGAACCTGGGAACCCGCCATCAGCAGTGAGTTGATCTTCAGGCTACCCCCGCCCGGGAAGACCTCGTCGCTACTGCGTAAAGCGTTACCACGGTCGATGTGCCGCAACGTGGCCTTGAGGTTCTTCAAGGTCGTGGCGTCACCTGGCTTATTAAGCTCGGTCTTTGCGAGGAACTTGCCCGCTTGGTCGGTCTTGTTGTTGAAGTTGTGCTTCTTGCCTTTGGCGTCCGTGTACCCGCCGGTGGTCAGCAACTGGTAGGCGCGATTCGCGTCAGCATCGTTCTTTTGAGCGCCAAGCCAACGGAAGAAACCGGCGGTGCCCAGCTTCTCGTCCTTGATGGCCTGCTGCGCGCTCTTCTGCGCGGCCCCCACAGCAGCCTGGTGCGAGTTCTGCGCCGCACGTGCGTTATCGAGCTTCTTCTGCGCGGCAGCTACCGCAGACTTACCCTCAGCCGCATCGCATGTAGCGCCACGCTGGGCCTTCGGCTTGCTCATAGACTGCCGGGTTGTACCGGCACTCGACTGCGGTTCATCAGACTTCTTCGCAGCGTTGCCCTCAGACTTTTTCTCAGTCTTTTCCCCAGCGGCCTTCTCAGAACCCTCCGCCGCGTCGTCCTTGGCATCATCGGCGGCATCCGGGCTCTTCTTCGCCTCGGTGCGCTGAGCCTGGGCCTCGGAGGCTTCCTCAGCAGGAGTCTCCTCCGCCAGTGTTTCCTTGGCCTCAACCAGATCATTCTCCGACGGCTGAGCGTCAGCCTTCTGCGTGTTCGCAGCAGGCGAGTTCCCATTCGAAACGGCAATGGCGATTCCGCCGAATGCCACCCCACCAATCAATACGCCAGCAGTAATCGCGCCAGCAAGGCGTTTAGACATCGCCACAGTTGTTCCCCTTCACAAAAGTTCGCAGCACAGCCATCATCTATAGCACCCGAAACAGGCATAACGCCAGGCGTGTCCGTGATCTCGGACAGGGGCGAAAATCTGGGGATATTTGTAAGTTCAGACCTATCTTCAGCTCAGCAAACGGCCATACTTCTTGGGGTGCGCATAGCTTAAAAACCGTCCAGGGTCACGATGCGCACCGCGCCTTCCTCAGCGGTGTCCACGAGCCGCTTGCGCATCACTTCGATCGCTTCCGGATTCTGGTCAACCAACAAGAACTTCCGGCCTAACTCCCGCGCCGCAGCGCCCGTCGTTCCGGAACCGCCAAAGAAATCCAGAACCGTATCGCACGGCTTGGAGCTCGCCGCGACAATACGCCGCAAAACACCCAACGGCTTCTGCGTGGGATACCCGGTTTTCTCTTTACCCATCGGAGAGACGATCGTGTGCCACCACACGTCCGTCGGTAGCTTCCCGCGTTCCCGCTTCTCCTTAGTCACCAGCCCAGGCGCCATATACGGTTCACGGTCAACCTCATCGGAATCAAACCAGTACCGCGCCGGATCCTTGACATACACCAGGATGTTGTCGTGCTTAGCGGGCCACCGTTTAGTGGTGCGCGCCCCATAGTCATAAGCCCAAATGATCTCGTTCAGGAACCCCTCACGCCCGAACAAGCCATCCAATAGAACCTTCGCGTAATGCACCTCGCGGTAATCCAGGTGCACATACAACGTCCCATCCGGGCTCAACAGCCGGCGCGCTTCCGCCAGGCGCGGGCCCAGAAAATCCCAATACTGCGCAAACGCATCGTCATAAGCCAACGCCGCCCCGCGTAAGGTCACATACGAATGCCCACCAAAACCGACGCGGTCCCCCACCTCATCCGCACCCGCTCGCTGAGTACGCAGCGACTGCCTGGTCTGCTTACGGCCCGTATTGAACGGCGGGTCCACATAGATCAGCCGGAAACTCTCATCCGGTAGCTGCCGCAAGACCTCGAGGTTATCCCCCAACACGATCGTGTCCGGATCCCCCGGCGCCCACACCGCGCCGCCATCAACTTGTTCCGTCACCTACACGCCCTTCGCCGCCGCACACGCCACTGCAGATCCGCTGACACTGCACAACTGCTAGCTTAGACACCATGCGTACCCCCGTACCGGATTACCTCCACGACATCATGGAGTCCTGCATCGACGACGGCGAAGTCGCCAGCTACATCCCCGAACTCGCCAACGCGAACCCCAACACGTTCGGTATCGCGTTGTGCATGGATGACGGCACCGTGTATGAGGTCGGCGATTATCAGCATGAATTCTCGCTGCAATCCGCCGCTAAACCGTTTGCGTACGCGCTCGCTGTTGAACACCTGGGGCCCGATGGGGTCGAAGAACACGTGGGCGTGGAGCCGTCCGGTGACGCGTTCAACTCGGCTTCGGTTGACGCTAAAACAGGTAAGCCCAGCAACCCGATGATCAACATCGGCGCGATCACCACCTACGCACTCACTGGGCCAATCAGCCTCACGCCCGAGGAACGCTACGAGAACGTGCGCCTCGGGATGTCCCGCTTTGCAGGGCGTGAACTCGAACCGGACATACCCGTCTATGAATCGGAGATGGCCAACGCGTGGCGCAACCTCTCGCTCGCCTATCTTGTGCGCTCGACCGGGCACTTCACCCTGCCACCGCACGATGTTGTGGACGGCTACACCAAAGTCTGCTCCCTCAAAGTCACCCCGCACGACCTCGCCGTGATGGGCATGACCCTTGGCAACGGCGGGATCAACCCCATAACCCAAGAACGCGTGGTCAGCGAAGACACCGCCCAACGCGTGCTGTCCGTGATGTCGACCTGCGGAATGTATGACGCCTCTGGCGACTGGATGACCGACGTCGGCATCCCCGCTAAATCCGGGGTCTCCGGCGGCATCGTCGGCGTGCTGCCCGGCCAGGCATCGCTCGCGACGTTCTCGCCGCGGCTAGACACCTACGGCAACTCCGTGCGCGGCCTGCAAGCGTTCACGCGGCTCTCCCAGGACCTCGGCCTGCACATCATGTCGCTACCACCCACCGGCGAATCCACGGTCCGCTCCGTTGCCCGCCGCGACCAAGGCGACGGCCCGGAACTGCACGTGGACATTCAAGGCCCGCTGCGGTTCTCGTCTGCCGAACGCGTCATGCGTACCCTTGCGGCCCTCCCGGTCGGCGAGGAACCCGTGGTCCTCGATGTCTCCCGCGTCGGTTCCGCCGACCGCATCAGTGTGCGCATGATCCACGAATCCATGCACCGCCTCCACACCGACGGCCACCAAGTTATGGTCCGCGACCCCAACGGCGTACTGCGCGACCGCTGGGACTACAACTGGGAAGAATAAACCGCCCACCCATCAACCGTCCGCCTACAAGCAGGCCGTCCACTGAGTCAACCAGCCAGTGAGTCAGCCAACCGCTGAGTCAGCCAACCCACTGTGTCGGTCAATACAGAGAGCAGGTCACGATGTTCCACATCCCTCCGCAGCCGTGGACCGGCCGCATCGACGGTGACGGCCCCGAACACGCCCGCTGGCACTCCACCATCCAGCCGCTCCACATGCACGATGCGCCGGGCACAGTAGCGCCGGGCAGTACCCTACCGCCCGGTTCCGGGGCGCCCGGCGCTGAAGAACCTGGCTTGGTAGAACCCGGCGTGGTAGAACCCGGCACCGTGTTGCTCGGGTTCGCATCGGATGAGGGGGTGAGGCGTAATCAGGGCCGCGTGGGTGCCGCGGAAGGACCGCAGAAACTCCGCGAGATGCTCGCCTCGATGGCGGTGCACCCTAAGTCCGGCCAACCGAACTACCCGAGATACGACGCCGGGAACATCAACGTCACTAACAGCGACCTTGAGAGCGGTCAGGCGGCTTTCGGCGAGCGCGTCACGGAGCTTCTGGACGCTGGCCATTTCACGGTGGGGTTGGGTGGCGGTCACGAGATCGCGTACGCGAGCTATCTGGGGGTGGCTGACCACCTGGCCCGGGTGCATGGCGGGGAGCCGTTCACGCTCGGGGTGCTCAACCTGGATGCCCATTTCGACCTGCGGGAGGCTGAGCGGCCCACGTCGGGGACGGGTTTCCTCCAGATGTATCAAGCGGAAGCCGCTGCGGGTAGGGCGCTGCACTACGGCGTCGTAGGTATCAGCCCCGCGTCCAACACCACTACTTTGTTCCGGCAGGCTAAAGCGATGGGTGCTGAGTTCCTGCTCGATACCGAATGCGGCCATCGTGAGGAAGTCACCGGTTTCATCCGCGATTTCAGTAGCAGCGTCGATTACCTCTATCTCACAATCGACCTCGATGTGTTGCCTGCCGCGACAGCGCCCGGGGTTTCCGCGCCGGCCGCCTACGGTGTCGATCTGCCCACGGTCCACGCCGCGGCCCTCACTGCGGCGCGCACCAAGAAACTCGTGCACCTCGATGTAGCCGAACTCAACCCGAGCCTGGATGTGGATAACCGTACCGCCCGCACGGCAGCGCGCCTCATCGACGAAATTGTGCGTGCCCACGAAAGCACCCGCAAGTAGGCTTTAACCCAAACAGGCACGCTCGCGCCAACACGCACACAAACGTAAGCGACAATGTAGGAGGGCCAGCATGCACCCGGTCTTTGGGAACGCACCGCCACCTGGTGGCGCCCCGCAGCTCGCCCCCTACATGCGCGCGCCGCAGCACCCTGCCTATTCTCAGAGCGCCGCTTACGGTCACAGCCCTGCTTATCCGCACGGTTCTGCTTACGGCCAGCATCCAGGCTTCCCCGGGCCCCACCGTGGGCGTCCGGCGCGCAGGCGAGGCCGCGTCGGAAGCAACATCGCGGCCCTCTTGGTGGTCATGCTGGCGATCACCGCGTGGCTGGTGCCCAGCATCGTGTTGGACCCATCCACCATCAGCAACCCCGGGCCTGACACCACACAGCAACAGCCAGGGCAACAAAAGCCTGATCCGGGGACGCAAGGCGAAGCCGCCGTCCCCGCTCAGCCGGGAAACCTCGCGAAAAGCCTCAGCGAGGCCAAGCCGCCCACGGTTCGTTTCCCACCTGAACCTAAAGGCCCAGAACCCCGCGAAACCGGCCCCATCAAAGAAGGCACGGTACTGAATAAGGGCGTGCCGGGGCTCGTCATCGTTGAATCCACCATGCCCGGCTACCTCGCCGGCGGCGGGACTGGGCTCATCGCGACACCGGACGGCTACGTCATCACCAACTACCACGTGGTGCAAGGCTCCAGCGGGATCACAGTCCAAGACACCCACACAAAGAAACGCTACGAAGCCACGCTCGTGGGGCATAACGCGCTCAAAGACATCGCGGTCCTCAAACTCAACAACGCCTCCAACCTGCGCACCATCGCAACCCGCTACGACGAAAAAGTCACGCTCGGTATGCGCGTCACCGTGATCGGTAACGGCGGAGCCAAAGGCGTGCTTCAGCAGCTCTACGGCAGGATCACGGACCTCAGCGTCAACATCAGCACCCGTGCCCAAGGCTCAGTGCCGGGTGGTTCCCTCAAGAACTTGCTGGCCACCAGCGCCGACGTGGTCCAGGGCTATTCGGGTGGGGCGATGATGAACCGCGATGGCCGCGTGGTCGGTATGACCGTCGCCGCTTCCGAAGGCCCCAACGCCCGTATGGTTTATGGTTACGCGATCCCTATCAACACCGTGATCGATGAAACCCAGCGCATCCTCGACGGAAACGGCGGAGACGGCACCGTGATCGGCCGGCCGGCCGCCTTCGGCATCACGATCCGCACCGACGAAAAACCCAACCCCCGCGCACCCGGGCTCATCATCGAAAGTTTCCTCGAAGATTCGCCGCTACCGGCGCTCGGCATCAAAAAAGGCGACCGGATCACGAAGCTCAACGGCAAAACCATCGAAAGCTACACCGACCTCAAACGCGCCCTAGCCCCGCTGGAACCCGGCCAGAAAGTCAGCATCGCGTGGAGCGGCAAAGGCGGCGGGAAAGACGGGGCCGGTCAAGGAACCGTAACCCTCATCCGCTCAAGTGTGAACTAACCGCAGCGTGAACTAATGTGCGGCGGGTGCGGCTGGCGGGCGTTAGGCCTCAGCGGCCGATGCGGCGCCGAGCGGGCGCGCATACATCGCCGTGAGCTCTGCCTCCAGCAGTGCGGAACCGTCTGCGGCGATGCCGGCTCCCGCATCGTTGATCTCGACGCGGGCACCCGGCTGGACACCCACCGATTCCAGCCTGCGCAGAACCTGCGGGTCATCGTCAGCGATCCGCACCACCTCATACATGCCCGGGCCCAGCTCAGCGAGCGCTGCGACGTCATCCATGGGCGGCATCGTGAGGTCCGCGCCGGGGATCGGGTCCCCATGAGGGTCCATGCGTGGATGCCCGAGTAGGGCGTCGATCCGGTCCACGAACCGCGCCGATGCGGCGTGCTCGAGGCGTTCGGCATCCTCGTGCACCTCGTCCCACGTGTAGCCGAGCGATTCGACCAGGTAGGTTTCGATGAGGCGGTGGCGGCGCACCATCATGAGCGCAACCGCACGCCCCTTCTGTGTGAGAGCCACAGGCTTATACGGCTCGTACGTGATGAGGCCCTGCCGCGCCAAACGGCGCAGAGTCTCAGACACGTTGGGCGCAGAGGTTTGGAAACGCGAAGCCAACATGGACGTGGAGATCGGTTCCCCACCCCACTCGATGGATGCCCAAATCTCCTTGACATAGTCCTGGGCGACCGGGGAAATCTGATCCAGCTCAGCCGGGGACAGCCCGTTTGGCGGCCGTTCAGCCGTAGCTCGCTCAGGTGAGGGCACAGCGTTCTCGCCAGAACTCATGAGTTGCACTCCCCTCGCCCCAAACATCTAAGCCAGCCACACCACCGACGCGGCATCACGGCCACGGCACTACTGCTACGTGCAACCCTATCGTTCCTGCCGCCCCGGAACCCACCGCCAGCGATGCAGGATGCTGCGAGCTATGCGAGATGCTGCCACCCGTGCGAGATACTAGGGACATGAGCCACACGCACGATCACGAGCACAGCCATCAGAACCCCGGCCATCAGAACCACGGCGAGAACAACCCGAGCCAGCCGCGGATGAGCGACACCCGTAGCGAGGCCGCGATCGCGCATCAAGAGAAGTTCCCGCGCCCGGAGAAGGACCAGCCGGGCGGGGCGCTGTTGCGTTCCTATATCGCCTACGATCAGGGCCCCAACGGGGACACTCTGCTCGCGTTCGGTTCCGACTTTTTTGGCACCAAGCTCTACGTTCCGGTGGCGGCCCGTAGCGCATCGGGGGCTGTGACCCAGCTGGTTGCGCACGGCTTCGAGGAGCTGCGGGTGGTGGAGGCCGCGTTCTCCGAAGAGGAGGCACGCAGCCTGTGGACGCAGATCCGCCCCGACGATGAGGTGCCCGAGTTCGCGGGCCTGTACGGGGATGAGCTCGCCGAGATCGCGTTCAAAGACACCAGCTTTGGCGCAAGCGGAATCACCGGGATTGTGGTGGACCCGATGGACACCGGGATGCTGATCCGTCCCGAAGACGAAACCATGCAGTTCCCTCTACGCAACGGCCGGTTACGTGCCGCGGTGCTTGCAGGCCACGACGACGCGGTCCAGGCCCTCATGGGTGAGGGCGAGGTGGTCTTGATGACCCAGAAAACCGGTGAGGGTGAACGCGAGGGCGTTGCGTTCATGAAGAATAAAGAGACCGGCGAGATGATCCTGCCGGTGTTCTCCTCAACGCTTGAAGTGTTCCGGCACAACCCTGACGCCGGCTCCGTGATGGTGCCGCTAACCAGCCTGCGCACCACCGTGAAACCTGGGATGGGCATGGTCATCGACCCAGCCAGCCCCGAAGCCGTCGAACTGCCGAGCGCCGAGCTGGAAGAGGTCGGCTACTACCAAAGCTAGGCTCGCGTGGCCGGGCGCCGGCATTCGCACGACGCTCAAGTAGTCAGCTAGGCGGTGAGGTGCTTGAGGAGTTCTGCTTCTGCGTTCGCAAGCACTTCACGCCACGCTTGGGCCGCACCGAAAGGCTCCCCCGCATCGAGTAGCTCGGCTACTTTTCGGTGCCCTTGAACATACAAGGCGTGGAAGGCCGGGACGGCGGACATCGAATCGAAAAGCAACCGCATCGCCGCCTGGATCCGCCCCATGAGGCCATTCAGAATATCTGAGCCGCCAACGAGCATCAGCACCGTCTGGAACGCCTGGTTTTCGGCCGCCATCCCGTCCAGGTCCCCCCAGCGTTGGGCAAGTTCCGCGCGTTCGGCATGCATGCGTAGCGTATCCAGCTGCCCGGAATCGAACTCGCCCCACGCGAGCGCGGCAGGCTCCATGAGCCTGCGGGCGGCGAAGATGCGGCGCACATCGTCGGCTTTCGGGACCGCAACGAACACGCCGCGGTTCCGTATCCGTTCAACAAGGCCCTCCCCGGCGAGCGCGGTGAACGCTTCACGCAGCGTGTTGCGTGAAACATCGAGTTCGGCCGCCAACGCGACCTCCCGCAGCTGATGCCCCGGCGGCATCTGCCCGGCGGCGATCAACTCCCGCAAGCGCGCGGCCGCGGACGCCGCCGCTGAAACGCCGTATCCAGCCACTGTCAAACCCTCTCGAATTGAACTACCCGTTCGAACTGCACCCTGGCGCCAGGCGGTAGTTGCGCGGCGAGGCGAATATCGGCCTCGATCACCACGCCGATCACCGGATAGCCGCCCGTGACCGGGTGGTCGGCCAGGAACAGCACCGGCTCACCACTCGGCGGGACCTGAAGCGCGCCCGTGACCATGCCTTCGGTCGCCAGCTCGCCTGAACGCACGCGCTTGAGCGGCTGGGCATCCTCAGCCGGTTTCAGGCGCGCGCCCACACGGTTTGAATCCGTGGAAACCTCCCACACAGTCTCTTCTAGATGCTCAAGCCCCTCGGGCCCGAACCAATCATCGCGTGGGCCCGGCGAATACCGCAGAACCGTGACCTCGCCGGCGACCGGATAATCGATCGGCTCGATCACCTCAACGGTGTGGACTGCTGTGGCGGCGGGGTCTGGTGCTGGGTCTGCATTCGGCCCGCCGTCGCCTTCTCCCGCGAGCACACCGAGCACATCGCCTGCGGCGAGTGGGGCGGGGCCTAGCCCCGAAAGCGTGTCAGTCGAGCGCGATCCCAGAACCTCTTCGGCTATGAAGCCGCCCTTGACCGCGAGGTAGCCGCGCACCCCTTCTGGAGTGAAGCCGATGTGCAGGCTCTCCCCCGCCGCGAGCTCGAACGCCTCCCCCACAGGGGCCTCTGTCGCCGGTTGGCCCATCGATGCGCCGCCCCGCACTATCTGCGCGGGGCCAACGGCTCCACCGAGGGCGATCGTCACGTCGTCCCGGGCCGTGAACTTCGCGTTACCGAGCAGGAACTCGATCGCGGCGGCACCGGCGTGGTTGCCCACCGCGTTATTCGCCTCCGCAAGCCCCCACACGTCAGCCGCGCCAGCCTGCCCCGCACCCAGCGAACCGACCGCTGGCCGGCCCACGTCCTGAACCAAGGCCTGCGGCCCCGAGGCATCCACCACGATGCGCGCCACAGCATCCTCGGCACCGGCACCCTCAACGCCGGCGTCAGCGCCGCGCGTTTCGCTCGCGGATATGTGTTCGCGGACGGCCTCGAAACGGACCGTGTCGCCGGGGACCAGCAGCGAGGGCTGCTCACGCGACACATCCCACATGCGTTCGGTAGTGGAGCCGATGAGTTGCCAGCCGCCGGGTGTCGGTTGCGGATAGACCGCGCTCTGTTGCCCGGCCAACGCGACTGAGCCTTCCGGGACGCGGGTCCGTGGGGAATCTCGGCGTGGAACCTCGATCACGGGTCCGCCGTTGAGTTCGCGCGGCTTGAGATACATGAATCCCGGCGCGAATCCGGCAAAATCGGCGAGCCAATCAATGCGGGTGTGCGCGTCGATCAACGCATCCACGCTCATACCGGCAAGTTCGGCGGCGTGCGCGAGGTCCTCGCCGTCATAGACCACCGGGATCGTCACCAGCCGCGCGGCATCGGCTTCCAAGGGCTGCGGTTCCCGGCCCTGCAAGCTCACTCCGGCGAGCATCAACGAAACCGGGTCAACGAACGTCAACAGGATCGACTCAGCCGCCATGACCGCATCGACCATGCCGTCCACGGGCTCGCGCTGTATCTCGCGGTTCCACGCCATCCGGGAGGCCGTGTCATCAAACTCCAGCAGCAGGCCCGAGAACCCCACGCGCAGCATCCGCGGGCGGGCTACAGCGTCTGGGCTAGCACCGGAGCTAGTCATGCGAACGCCTCGATCTTCACGCCGGCCTCGGTGAGCCCGGCGCGGACCTTCGCCGCGATCTCGACCGCGCCCGGGGTATCGCCGTGCAGGCACAGCGACTCCGCCGCAACCTGCACCCGCGAACCATCCACGGCAGTGAATTCGCCCGTGCGTGCCCAATCCACCACCCGCTCAACCACGGCCTGGGCATCATGGATCACAGCCCCCGGCTCGCGGCGGGACACCAGCCGGCCCTCCGGCGTATAGCCGCGGTCGGCAAAGGCCTCCCCCACGCCACGCACACCCTTCTGCGCGGCAATATCCAACGCGACCGAACCCGGCAACAACAAAACCGCCACGTCAGCGGAGAAAGCGCGCACCCCATCGATCACTGCACGCGCCTGCTGCTCATGATGCGCAATCGTGTTATACAGCGCGCCGTGCGGCTTCACATACGTGAGCTTCCCGCCAGCGGCACGCACCATCGCATCCAACGCACCGATCTGATACAAAACGTCATCCGCGAGTTCCCTCGGGGAAACATCCATGAACCGGCGGCCAAAGCCAGCCAAATCCCGGTACGCGACATGTGCACCCACCGCAACGCCGGCTTCAACCGCGGCGCGGGCCGTGGCGCGCATATGCGAGGGGTCCCCCGCGTGGAAACCGCACGCAATATTGGCCGAACTCACGTGCTGCAGTAGCGCGGCATCGTCCCCCATCGACCACGAGCCGAAAGACTCGCCCATGTCACCATTCAAATCAACACGCACGCCACTGCCTCCTTCACACCGTCAGCCGCTCACGAGCCACGCACCTGAACGTGACCGCACTTCCAACGTAACCCACCGCGCCACCATATAGACGCCAAACGCAACCCAAATCCACGCCAAAACCAGTCCCGGCAGCGAAACCAACGCCGCAACCGCCAGAAACGGCACGTACACGGCCAGTTGAATGCACGATGCGATCGCAAGATAGCGGTGGTCCCCCGCCCCGATCAGCACCCCGTCCAGAACGAACACGATCCCGGCTACCGGCTGCATCACCGCAAGAATCACCAGCGCGACCGTTGCGGCGTGCGCGACCTCACCTGAGGGGGTGAACGCTCGCGGCAGCCACACGGCTGTTGCGGCAAGCACTGCGCCAACGATGGCGCCGAACCAGAAACCCCACCGCACCATCGTGGTGGTCAACGCCTGCGCCCGGTCTGTGTTGCCTGCACCGAGTTCTTTGCCGATGAGTGACTGCGCGGCGATCGCGATCGCGTCCAACGCGAACGCAAGCGTTGAGAAGAACGTGAACGCGAGCTGATGCGCTGCCAGCGTCACGGCGCCGTGGGCGGTGGCGGCCCACACCGTTAGCAACAGTGCTATCCGCAACGCCGCGGTACGGATCATGAGCCATCCGCCTGCCTGGGCTGAGGCCCGCAAACCAGCCCGAGATGGAGCTAGCCCCACCCCGCCTGCACGGATCCGCGGAACCAGCAACACGAGGTAGACGGCCGCCATGATCCATTGAGCGATCGAAGTCCCCAGCGCAGCGCCCGCAACCGACATGCCCGCCAGATACACGAGCGAAAAATTCAGGACAATATTCAAGCCGAAGCCCGCGCTCGCAACGATCAGCGGGGTCTTGCCGTCCTGCAGGCCACGTAAAACACCGGTCGCAGCCAGCACCAGCAGCATCGCCGGGACGCCCGGCATGGACCAGCGCACATAATCGATCGCGAACGCGTGCGTGGCCTCATCCGGGCCGAACAGCCCCGTGAGCCACGGCACCGAAACATAACCCAGGAGTGCAAGCCCTACACCTAAGAACAGCCCGAGCCACATCCCGTCACGGCCCGCGGCGAGCGCCTTCGGCATATTCCGTGCGCCGTATGCTCGGGCGACGGCGGGGGTGGTCGCGTACGCGAGGAAAATCATGAGCCCCACCGCGGTGTGCAGGATCGTGGTGCCCAAACCTGCGCCGGCGAGTTCCCCCACCCCGAGGTGCCCGATGATCGCGGTATCAGCCAGAAGAAACAGCGGCTCCGCGATCAACGCCCCCAACGCAGGCAGCGCGAGCGCGATAATCTGCCGCGCCAAGCCAGGGAACTCAACTGTCTTCTTCACGGGCACGGCCTCCTTCACGGGCACAGTTTAGTTGGCGGCGGTTGGGTCGCTAGCGCCGCGTTAGGCGACAGTGGCGCCGTCGCGTGGCGGTAGATCGCGTGGCAGGAGCTTGACGGCGGCGAACACGGCAACGCAGATGAGCACGCCCACGAAGATCACGACCCCGCCCCAGTTGGCGGCTTGGAACGCGAACCCGACGGCCCACCCGAACAGGGATGAGCCGGTGTAGTAGACGAGGTTATAAAGGCTTGAGGCTTGAGCTCGGCCGCGTGTTGCGATCGCCGGAACCCAGCTGGATGCGACTGCGTGTGCGCCGAAGAACCCGCCGGTGAAGATCGCAAGCCCCACGATGATGCCCGGGATCCACGGAATCAGGGTGATCAACAGCCCCGTGAACATCACGAGTGCCGCACCGACCAGCACCACGAACCTGCCTTTGCGGCTCGCAAGCCGCCCCGCCCACGCGGAGGTGTATGTTCCGGCGAGGTAGGTCAGGAACACGAGGGAAGCCAACGATGTGGGAACCAGGTACGGCGGGGCCTCGAGCCGGAAGCCCATGTAGTTATAGACGGCGACGAACCCGCCCATAAGCAAGCCACTTTGAACGAAGAGCGCTAGGAGGTGTGGGTTCTTCAAACCCCAACCGAGTTTGGTGATGAGCCGGATATCGCGCGCAGATTTACGTTGCACGGGCTCGAAACCGCGGGGTTCCGGCGCAGTCAGGAAGAACACGAGCCCCGCAACAGCGGCACTCAACGCAACGGAGAAGCTACCTGCCCGCCAACCGAAGATTTCGCCCAGCGGCCCGGCGAGCATCCGTCCGAACAGGCCGCCCAACGTCGTGCCTGCAATATATGTTCCGGCAGCCACCGAGGCGACGGCCGCCTCAACCTCATCGGCAAGATACGTCAACGCGACCGCGGGGATACCACCCAACGCGAGACCTTCAAGGAACCGCAAACCCAACAGGACCTCGAAAGACGGAGACCACGGAACCAACAGACCCAACGCAACGGCCGCGACGATCGCCACACGCATCGTCGCGCGCCGTCCACGCCTATCCGCCACGATCGACCACGGCAACACCGCCACAGCCAAACCGAGTGTGGCAAGCGAAACCGTCAGAGCCGCGCTCGCCTCGGAAACGTTCTGCTCTTGAGAGATCTGCGGAAGCACACCCTGGAAGGAATACAGTTGCGAGAACGTCGCAACACCGGCGGCGAACAACGCGATGATCATCCGCCGGTACCCGGAAGAACCGCGGCGATGCCCACTAAAGGCGGCAGATGCGCTCATGCGTGCATCAGCCAACCCATCCACAGCGTGCTCGGGGGAACATCTGTGAGGCCGCTGGGCTCCACGAGGTATATGACCGCTAAAGAAACCGCGTTATTGAGCGTGTGCAAAACCCACGAATACGCGATCGATTTACCGCTCAAAATATATGCGGTGCCGAAAACCAGGCCCATCACCAGGTACGGCGCACCTGTGGAAACGGTCGGGACCTCGCCGGCACCCACAAAGTGCAAACCCATGAACAGTACGGAGGAGCCCACCAGCAGAACCCACTGGTTGACCCAGCGGGATAGTTTGCCGATCATCAGGTGCCGGAAGAAATACTCTTCAACGAGCGGGCCCAACGGAACGATCGCAAGCCCGATGAGCCACCATGGGACAGCGGTAGCGAGGCCTTCGGCGATCTGCTGATTCTGCGATTGCCTTGGCATCTCGCCCGAGATGTGGTTCCACACCGCCTGGATCATGACGTTCACCAACTGGGTCCCCAGCCACAAACCCGGGATGCACAAATACTTAACGAGCGGATACCAACGGAACGTCCTGAAGGACTTCCACAGCTCGTTGCCCAACGCGATCATCGCGAGCACCGCAACCACCGCGTACGTGAACAGCAAAACCACAACGTTCGCTAACGCCTCGTTGCCGTTGAACAGCGGCGCGACACCCGGAATGAACAGGATCAACGCGCCCAGACCAATAAACAGCAGGAGGACGTAGGCGATAGCTGCCCCGAGGTCCCACCACGTGAACCCATCCAGTTGCGCTACAGGATGCGGGAAACGCTTACGCTTACCCTGCGGCTGTTGATGTGCAGGGTGGGGTTGTTGCGGATGCTGTTGCGGTTGTTGCGGCGGCTGACCGCCCGCCTGCTGGTGTGCAGGCCCAGGTTGATAAGCGGGGCCGGGTTGATAGGCAGGGTGGTACTGCGGTTGACCGTGCGGCGGTGGGCCTTGCGGTGGGGTTGAAGACATACCTTTAACCCTAAACCCCGCCCCCTCAAGCCCGGCCCTAGGAGATGCTGACCTCCGCAACTTCCTCCCAGCCTGCCTCGGCGAGCGCTTCTTTCTCGCTGGTTTTCACGACTGTATAGACTTCGTCCGCGCCGGCGTTCCACGCTTCATCCGCGGCCGCGAACCGCAGTTGCTGCACCACGGCCTGCATCTGTTGCCGCGCGGCTTCCGCATCGTCTGCGCTTTCCCCACCGTCGGCGCCGCCCGTGTTGCCTGTCCTGAAGTGATTGCCGGGCAGGGCTTTGACGGTGCCGATCATGCCGGCGCCCTCGTCGGGGTCGGCTACCCAACGGATGCGGGCCGCGGGCTGATCGAAGATCGCGACCTCCACGACGTCGTAGTCCCCCATGGGTGCGTGTGTGATCACACTGTTCGATGCCGCGGCAGGCTCTGCTAGCTCCTGCGGCGAAACCTTCATCACAACGTGGCTCGCGCCAGAGGATGCTTCCTCGATGCTCTCCGGCTTAGCGCCGTTCAACACCGCCCACGCGTTCTTCCAATACTCGCTACTCACGCTCATCACCTCACCCATACCTAGTTGTAGTTCCCCGTGAGGTTGTGAACGCGTTGGGCGGGGGTTTGGCCTCCGATTCCGGTGTGGGGTCGGTGGTGATTATAGTGATGTAGCCAGGCTTCGTAGGTCGCTGCTCGGGCTTCGTCACTGTAATAGGTCTTAGCGTAGGCCCATTCTTGGGTCAGAGTACGGTTGAAGCGTTCGACTTTGCCGTTGGTCTGAGGCCGGTAGGGCTTGGTGAACTGGTGTTTAATCTTTGTCCCGAGCGTGTTGTTGAACAGGCGTGAGCGGTAGCAGGCGCCGTTATCGGTCATCACTGCCTGTACGGTGATCCCAGCTTGAGCGAAAAACTCCTGAGCGCGTTGCCAGAACCCGGCCGCGGTCTGTTTCTTCTCATCGGTAAGGATCTCTGAATACGCGAGTCTCGAATAGTCATCGATGGCGTGATGTAAGAAGGCATAGCCCCTGCCGTGTTTTCCATACCCACCGTTCTTGCGCGCCTCGGGTCCAAGCATACGGTGGCCACCACCATCGGGGATCCGCCCAAGTTTCTTGATATCAACATGCACCAGCTCACCTGGGGCTTGTTTCTCATACCGCGCGATGTGCGGTGTCCTGATGGGCAGTCCTGTTCCTCGATCGATATGGGCCAGTAACGGCATCTGGTACCGGGCCAAGACTCTACCAACCGTGGACCGTGGGATACCCAAGTGGTAACTGATCCGGTGTGGGCCCCACTGGCGGGTGAACCGCAGCGCAATAATCCGGCGTTCTCGGCGAACAGACAACCGGTTAGGACAGCGACGTGGCCTGCAGGACCGATCCGTCAGTGGGGCGCCGACGAGGTAGCGTTTGGCCCATTTCGATGCGGTAGCCGGTGAGACTTGGAAACGTTCGGCGGCTCGACGAATCGTCCAGCCTTCCTCGACGATAAGCACGGCAAGACGCCGGCGACCCTCAGCAGTCAAGGGTGCATTAGGGTGAGACATGAAGACCTCCGGGTCAGGCAGGAGTTGTGGTAACCCCATACTGCCCGGAGGTCTTCACCTACCGCGAACGTTCACAACCTCCCGAGGAACTACACCTAGTCACTACGCCACACCAGCACTGGGCCACATCACATCAACACAGAGCTGTGCCATACCAAAACAGAACTGCGCCATATCAACAGAGTTCTGTGTGTGCACTATGCGCCAGTTTGACGACTCATGCCCCACACCGCCTAAGCTTAGGGGGCACCTTCTAACAATAGACGCCCGCTTGGAGCGCCGAATCAGGCCGCACCCACGAATGCGTGGCGTCACCATAGAATCAGTGCATCGTCATCACTTTCACGGCCGGCCCCGCGTCCCTCGAGAGCGGGGCCGCTGCCCTTAACCCCGAGTTCACCTTTGCGGGGACGATGGCGGGCGTGCGGCGACGCTGGACCTGGTTGCGAGGCTTGGTCGCGGGGCTGGACCTGGTTTCGAGGCTGGACCTGGTTGCGAGGATCTAGACTTGCTCGAGTGGAAACTACGGCTTTTCTCGCTTCCCTGCTCCCGTTACTTGTGACGTGGGCGGCCGGGCTCATGTCCCCCGGGCCGGATCTGTTCGTGGTTCTCTACCGTTCCTTGGCGGGCTCGCGGCGTGAAGGTATCGCCGCGGCACTCGGTATCACCACGTCCGTTGGGTTCTATCTCGCGTTAGCGTTCGCGGGCCTCGGTCTATTGATGCGCACCGTCCCGTGGCTCGGATCGGCGTTACAGATCGCCGGTGGCGCAGTTCTCATCTGGATGGGCTGGGGCGCCCTACGCGGCTGGTATGCAGCCCGCAACAACCCGGCCATCATCAACGCCGGCGGCGACTGGGAAAAGCGAGCCAAGGAACAACAAGACGCCGCGGATCAAGCATCGAACGCCGCCCCGTCCGCTAACCCAGCGCACTCTTCCAGTACGGCGCAGCCGTCTCGTACAGCGCCCCAGGGCGGGCCGGCAATACTGGGTTTCTGGGGTTCGTGGTGGCGCGGCTGTGTCACTAACCTCGCCAACCCTAAGTTCCTGATCTACATCACCGCGATGTTCGCGCCCTTCATCGCCATCGAGCGGCCGCTGTGGCAGGTCAGCGCACTACTCGTGTTGTTGCTTGCGTGCACGTTCGGTTGGTTCGCACTCATCGCGTTCATCGCTGGCGCCCCGGCCCTGCGTACGCGCATGGAACGATGGCTGCAACACCTCGACCTGTTCGCTGGCCTGGTCTTTTGCGCGCTGGGGCTGTGGTTCATGATCCACGGGATCATCGAGGTTTTCTCCTAACGTTTTCTAGCCGCTCCAACGCTTAGAAACCCAGCGTTAACCCGCAGTTTCCGCCTCTACAGCATCCTGGGTGGCATGGCTACGTCTCACACCTCTGAAGCATTCACCAGAAAGCGGGCGTTCGCGCGGAAGCTGACCGCGGCATCGTTCGCAACGGCTCTGGCAACCACCCTCACGCTCTCGCTCAGCGGCGGCTTCTCCCCTGCGTACGCAACCACCGCGCCGGAAGCCCCAGCGTCGGAATCCGCGGCAGCAGAGTCTGCCGCCCCGGAAACAGGTGCGGCTGAAGCCGCTGAGCTTGCGGTGGTTGTCAATGAGGTTGAGTCCAACGGGGATGACACGGACTGGGTTGAGTTCGGCAACCCGAGCGGCCAAGCTGTGGACCTCACCGGCTACATCTTCACCGATAATGAACCCACGAAGGCCGGCCACACCTATGTTCTGCCGGAAGGCTCCGTGGTCCCAAGCAACGGATTCTTTGTGCTTGACCAAGCGCAGGGTTCCACCCCAGGGTTTGATTTCGGGCTCGGTAAAGACGATTCCGTGAACCTCTACGCCCCACCCGCTGAGGGTGAATCGGTCGAAGACGCGATCGCGAAAAACCCTGTCCTGACCTACAGCTGGACCAGCCACGCCGCGATCACCTACGGCCGCTGCCCAGACTTCACCGGCGAGATGATCGACACCTTCGCATCCACCAAGGGTGCCGCGAACCAGTGCGAAGAACCCCCGGCAGAGCCAAGCGAGTCGGCTGACCCATCGGACCCATCCACCCCTGCCCCGCTGAGCCCGTCGGCGTGGCCGGGCGGGCAGACCGTCAAGCCACTGCACGATGCCGATGAGGCCCGCGGCGACTGGTCCGGCCTGTTCTGGGAAGCGGCCGGCGCGTTCGGTAGCGACAAGCCATACCTGTGGGTTGCCGAAAACGGCAACGGAACGCTGCTGCGCCTGGACGGCACCGAAGCTAACCGCGGGGCTGAACTGCAGACGTTCACCCTCAAGTACGCTGACGGCACCGGAACCCCGGATGCCGAGGCCGTGACCCGCGCGGCCGGCGCCCCGAACAGCATCTTCGTGGGCACCGAACGCGACAACTCCAACAAGGGCACCTCCCGCCCGTCCGTGCTCGCGTTCACCACGCCATCCATCGACGATGCCGACGGTGAGCTGAAAGCCGCGAAAGAGTGGAACCTCGCACCTGACTTCCCGGGCCTGGGCGCTAACTCCGGCATCGAAGGCCTCACATGGATCCCGGACTCCTGGCTCGTTGAGAACAAGATCCACGACGAATCCACCGGCAAGCCATACGACCCATCCGCTTACCCCGCCCACCACGGCGGTGTGTTCGCGGTCGGCATCGAAGGCACGGGCCACGTCTACCTCTACGTCCTGAACGAAGACGGCTCCTTCCAGCGGATCGCCGACATCGAAACCGGCCTCGACGTGGTCGCCGAAGTCCTCTTCGATGCGCACCGCAGCCAACTGTGGGCTATCTGCGATGACGCATGCGAAGGCCGCATCGCCGTCCTCACCCCGGAAGCGGGCGCTGACACCGCAAGCGAGACTGATGCTGCAACAGACACAGACGCTGACAAGAAGGTGAGCGCTCGCTCGGCCACCACACAGTCCGCTGACGATGCGGCGGTAAAGCTCGCTGTAAGCCAAGTTCTGAACCGTCCAAGCGAAACCCAGAACTACGCTAATGAAGGCTTCGCGATCGCTGACATGAGCCAGTGCAAAGACGGCGCACTCCCAGTGTTCTACGCGGACGACAACAACACCGACGACGTCTCGCTACGCGAAGGCACCCTCACCACGAAATGCCCAACCGAGCAGCCACCAGTAGAGGAAGCACCGAGCGAAGACGCGCCGAGCGAGCAACCGAGCGAGGATGCTCCGTCGGATGAACCGAGCGAGCAGCCTTCCGAAGAGGCTCCATCGAGCCCGGCACCATCCTCGCCAGCACCTAGCACTCCGGTTCCAGATAACGCTGCCGTAACCACCCCAGGTAGCGGTTCCACGGATGCCGGTGCCAACACCGGTGGCGGTGACCTGGCTCGAACGGGTGCTGATGTCGCCTCGTGGATCACGCTCGCTGCCGCCGCGATGGTCGTCGGCGGCGCAGCCACCCTCGCCCTGCGCCGTAAGCATAGCGGTGCCGCGCAATAGGCAGGAGCGTAGCGGTAGACAGGAGCGTGCCGCCGCGTAGTCAGAGCAGTGCTGCGCGGTAGACACGCACCTCGTGGAGCCAAGCAACGACGAACTCGCCGCGAGCCTCCGCGACAACGGGCTACTCGCTGACTAGTTCGGCGAGCGCCTCCCACCCGAAGGTTGCGAGCCAGTGGGAGGCCATGAACTCGTCCGTGGTTGCCGCGGCCAGGCCGTTGCGCATGAGCCGCGGGGCGGCGGTACGCAACGTGTCCGCTAGCTCGGGTTCGGCATCGAGGGCATCCAGCGCCCGCGCCACACGCAGGCCCGATGCGGCGAACGTGAGCCCTAGCCCGTCCAGGTGGGACTGGTGGCCGTCGCTCGCATCGATCGGCGCGACCGCCTGCAGAACCCGCGGCAGCTCACCCTTACCGGCTTCAAGCGAGCCGGCATCAAGCGAGCGGGCGTCCTCAGCAAGCTCCGCCATGAACCCAGGCAACCAGTCCGTCAGTTCCGCGGCGGACTCTGCCGAAGGTGCCGCACCAGCCTCTGCTGCCAGTACCTCGCACATGAGGTCGGCTTCGCACATCCCGGCCGAGAGGAAGTCGTGCCCAGAACGTTCGAAAGAGAACGGCCACCGGGTATCTGCGCTGTAGAAACGCCGAGCATGCTCGACAATCAGGTCCGCGACATCCGCATAGCCGCGCCTCCGGGCAACCAACAGGAACCGCCGCAAACCGAACGCCGTATTCGAGTGCACGCCGTGGCGGACCGGCTCCGGCATCGCCGGCAACCACGCCCGCACCGCGTCCATGACCGCATCCAGTAGCGGCCGGGCGCCCTCGGCGAGCGCGTTGACCTCCGGCACGCGACTGTCATGGAGCGCATCGACCAGTTGCGCGGCCCACGCCCACCCGTAAGGGCGCTCCCACGAGGGGTTCGCGGCCACATATTCGGCCTCAGCGCGCATGTTGTCGGCGCTGAGATGCTGTTGCAGCACATCCACGATGCGGCCGGAGGTCTCCGCCTCCACATGCTCGATGAGCTGCGCGCCAAGCCAGTGCATGTGCACGCTTGAATGCCAGTCGAACGAGTTCGCGAACGCGGGATGCATCTGCCGGGGCTGCAACAGGTCCGCTGAGTCGCGTTGCACGTGATGCGCGGCGTAGGGGAACTCGGTTGTGAGGTTATCGATCACAACCTGGGCGAACGGTTCGGCATAGTTTGGCAACGCGAATTCAGGCATACAACAATTCTTGCACTGGCGGCGGCGAGGCAAGAAGCAGGGTTGCCCGCGCCGGACTCACCGGCCTGGCTTGCCCCGCCAGGACTTCCGCCAGGCCAGGCCCTGCCTCTCTATTTGGCGAGGAGGCCGCGATAGGAGCGGTGCACCAGAAGCGCTACTGCGGTGGCAATCACGGCTTTAGCGGTATCACCCGGGATGAACACGACGTTGCCTTTCAGAGCGGTACCGATGTCCATGCCGGTGGTCATGCTGAGCCACCCCGAACCCATCAGGTAGACGACCAGCACGCCACCTACGATGCATGCCGCGAACAGGATCACGGCGTTGATCCAAGCGGCCCGGGCACGGTCATAGAACGATACCGTGATCAAACCGATCACGAGCGCGCCGAGGACCCAACCGAAAATGTAGCCGCCCGTCGGGCCCAATAGGGCACCCATACCGCCGCGGCCACCGGCCAGCAGCGGCAGGCCAGCTGCGACCAGTGCGATCAGCAGGACCTGCGAAAGCGCGCCGCGCCAAGGGCCTAAGAGCGCGCCTGCGAGCATGACCGCGAGGGTCTGCAACGTGATCGGGACAGGCAAAATACCGACCGTAATCGGCGGAATGAGCCCCATGACGGCGGTCAGCGCGGCGAACATCGCCACCAAAACCACATCCAGCGTCGGGTTCGAACGGCGAGCGTTGCGTACCGGCTCACCTGCCACAGTCGTAGTCATCGTTTACGGTTTCCTCTCTCTTGGGTGTTGAACGAGCGGGCATCAAGGGCTTGAGCCACCTGTTCAGACGTTTTCAACGTGCGGAAAATCAACGGAACAATCAGCGCGACCGCGTTCCGCTCCATGCCGCGAGCGATCTGCGCTTCGCGAATCTCCTGATACATCCCCATCAGGTGTGGGACAAAGCGGATGGTCAACGCCATCGCCATCGAAATGTTCTCCGTGTTGACCCCAACCCACCGCAGCGGGGACACGATCTTCTCGAAGACCCGCAGCATCTGCGGGAACGTGGTCGATGCGGTCACCGCGAACGCAAGCAAAACCAACGTCAACAGCCGCATACCAAAGTGGATGCCGCGCGCGAGGTCCTGCTGCCACGCCATGATCGCCACCACAAGCCCCACGATCATCACCGAAAACAGCACCGACTTCACGAGCCGCATGAACGGGACCCGCGGAAGCAACGCGATCACAAACGCTGCGATCAACAGGCCCAGTTGCACGCTCATCCACGGGATCAGGTAGGTCACGATGCTCAAAACGAACAGTGCCGCGAATTTGAAGCCGGCCGGGAGCCGCTCCAGCACTCCGGGGTTGTGCGGTGCCGCGCCCGTCTGGATCAAGGAATAGGAACTGTTCACAGCTCACACATCCTGCGGTAGGCCGCAATGCTGTCAGCGGGCGTCCCGTCCTCAACGATCCGGCCCTCATGCACCACCAGAACCCGTTGCGCATCCGCTGCAAGCTCCAGATCGTGCGTCACCACGATGCTGCGCTGGCTAAGGCCCGCGATCACCGAACGCATCCGGTGTCGGTTCAGTAGGTCCAGCATCGTGGTCGGTTCATCCAAAATGATGGTTTCGGGGCGCATGGTCAGCACGGAAGCCAACGCGATCATCTGCTGCTCGCCGC
Organism: Pseudoglutamicibacter albus; assembly: GCF_031458175.1. Classification (NCBI taxonomy): domain Bacteria; kingdom Bacillati; phylum Actinomycetota; class Actinomycetes; order Micrococcales; family Micrococcaceae; genus Pseudoglutamicibacter; species Pseudoglutamicibacter albus. Next base: position 2,023,973 of record NZ_JAVDXX010000001.1, read on the forward strand.
CAGAGAGCGCATGCGTTTCACGCTCGTAGAACTCCCCCATCCCCAGCTGTTCCAGAGTCTCGCGGGCTCTCTCAACGCGCTCACCCCGAGGGATTCCGATGTTCTTCAACCCGAACAGCATGTCTTCGCCCACGGTGGGCATGATGATCTGGTTCGCGGGATTCTGGAACACGAAACCGACTTTGCGGCGTACCCTCTTGGTTTCTTTCATCGTGCACGCCCCACCCACCGTGACGCGGCCGTAGGTGGGCATCACGAGGCCGTTGATGAGGCGCACGAGCGTGGATTTACCGGAGCCGTTGAGCCCGATGATCGCGATCCGCTGCTCATCCAAGGTGAGCGAAATATCGTCAAGGACCCGCCGGTCATCGTATTCGACAGAGACGCGCTCCATCTCGATGCGGTTGTCGGCTGTGCTGTCCGCGAGGCTGCGCTGTGCGGGAACGCTCGCTGACAGATCACTCGCTGGCAGATCGCTCGGCGATGGCTCGCTGCTTGGTGGGTTGTTCACTCGGTTCGGCTCACTCGGGTTGGGTTACCCACCTATAGTGCCCCAGATTGTTCAACAATGTCTACATGGGTATCTATCTGCGCTTTTTGAGCGCGGGATCGCGGTCCACTTCCTCCAGCGATTTACCCGCCATATCCCGCATGAGCCACAGCAACACGGCACCGAACAGCACCACGACCGCCGTGGCATAGTACGCCGGGGCATACAGGTTGCCGGTCGCCTCGATCAACGCTGTAGCGATCATCGGAGAGAACCCACCGAAAACCGCGGCAGCGATGTTGTAGCCGATCGCCATCCCTGCGAAACGCCCCAGCGCACTGAACTGTTCTGGGATCGCTGCCGCCGCGACCGCGGACCATCCCGCCGCCGGCACCGCAAGCAAGGCAACACCTGTAGCGGCACCCGCGTTGCCGGAGCCGGCCAACAGCAGGTATGCCGGCAACGTCGTGACCACAAGCACGAGCCCGAGCGTGAGCATCATCGCGCGCCGCCCAAACCTATCTGAAAGCAGGCCTATGAACGGGGTCGCGATAATCGCAGCGACCATCGCAATAGCGCCCAGGTTCAGCGCGAGCTGATTGGAAACCTCCGCCGTGGACTCAAGATAGGTGGGGATGTTGGTGATGTTGAGGAAATACGTGACCGAACCGATCGAGGAAAACAGGAAAGCGACCAGCACCGCTTTGGGTTGGTGCTTCAAAACGTCGATGAGGGGCGATCCTTTGCGCCGCTGTGTAACCCCGGCTTCCTGGAGTTTTTCGAAGGTCTGCGTCTCGTCCATGGACCGCCGCAACGGAATCATGACGGCCGCTAACAGCCCGCCCACCACGAACAGGATCCGCCAACCCCAGGTATCCATCTGATCAGCGGTGAGCCACTGCGCTAACAGTGCCGCCCCACCCACGGCAAGGAGGGAGCCGAGTTCAGAGTTCGCTGCAGCCCAGCTCGCGGCGACTCCGCGCCGGTTCTGTTTCGCGGACTCCATGAGGTACACCATGATCCCGGTGTATTCAGCGCCCACCGAGAATCCCGCGAGGCATCGCAGAGCCACCAGCAGGATGCCTGCCCACACCCCGAGCACGTCATAGCCGGGCAGGGCCGCGATGCCGAACATCGCTACCGCCATCAGCATCGCGGAGATCACAAGGGCTTGTTTACGCCCGATGCGCTCCCCCAGGTGCCCGAAAACCATGGCTCCCAGCGGGCGGAAGAGGAACCCTGCCGCGCCAACACCGAGGGTGAGCAGTAACGAGGAGGTATCCCCGTGGAAGAACGTGCGGGTCAGCGAAGTGGATACATAGAAGAAAATCGAGAAGTCATACCACTCGACGACCGTCCCGAACGCCGCCACCGCGAGCGAGCGTCGCCGCCGCTTGGGCGTACGGGAAGCCAACGGCCTGTCCACATCTACCGGATACCGAGTGTGAACAGGCCGTTGGTGCGAAGCGCTGGGCTGGTTATGGGAGCGCGTCGTAAACCTTCTTAGCGTCAGCCGCAGCCTTCTTAGCGTCGCCAACGATCGATACGACGTAGTCGCCCTTTACTGCGTAAACGTATTCGACGTTCGTGCCTGCGAGGTTCGTTGCGAAGCCTGCAGTCTCGTCGAAGCCGAACTTGTCCTTGATCGGCTTGATGGTCACGGTCTGGCCCTGGATCTCGATCTTGCTGCAGACCGAGTTCTCGTTTTCCTTCCGGACCCGCTCCAGAACGTTCTCCGCCTGGTCACCGGAAGTGTACTTGATCACGTTGATGCCCTGCATCGCGACGCCAGACTTGGATGAGGACTGTTGCTTCAGGGCAGTCACAATCTGGGAGCCGTCTTCAACGAGCTCTGCTGCACCGAAGGCGGAAACTGGGCATTCCTTGACAGCCTTGCTGTTACCCAGGTCAGGCTTCTGCAGGTAGGGCTTGAGGTCTGCGACTTGGTAGTCCTTGCCGACGTTCTTCTTCACGAGCTGAACGAAATCACGGTCGGCATCCTGTACGTCCGCAATGCCGTCTGGGGTCTTCTCAGAGCTTTCCGAAGACGACGGGGCTGCGCTCTCGGTAGGCGTTGGGGTTTCCGAGTTCTGTGGCGCGGCCTGCGTGGTCTCTTCTGCTGGCTTTTTGTCGCCGCCATCGTTGCTGGAGCAGCCGACTAGCGCCGCCGCGAGCAGCGAAGGCACAGCGAGAATCGCCAGGGTACGGCGCGCGGTTTTTGTCTTGTTGAGCACTGTGAGAATCCCTACATGTCAGAGGATTGTGTGGAGCCTAGTGAGACACTAGCTGTGCTTAGCCTTGCGCAGATTGCCCGCGATCGCAACATCACTTCTAGGTTGCTAAAAGCTCACCGATCCACTAGGGGCGTTATGAAACCGAAGCGCTGGGTTCGCTATGGCAACGCGTCATAGACCTTCTTGCCGTCAGCAACTACCTCGTCGAGGTCTCCGATCATGATCACCATGAATTGACCCTTCGTTGCGAACAGGTTGTCGATGTCTTCACCCTGGACACCCAGGGTCATCCCCGCGGCCTTATCAAAGCCGTGCGTATCCTTGAGCGGTTCAATCTTGATCGATTTACCGTTGATCGGGGTTTCCTTACATTCCGGCTTATCCAGTTCCGAGTTGACCTGATCGAGGGCAGCATTCGCCTTATCAGCCGATCCAAACATGAGCACGGTGACGGCCTTCTGCTTTGGGCCCGACTGCACAGCAGTGACGACCTGAGCGCCATACTTGACGAGGTCCGCTGCGCCATAGACCGTGGCTGGGCATTGATCCGCGGCTGCGCCGGCACCCACGTCCGGTTTCGACACCCTCGAGCTAAGATCCACGACCCTATAGTCGGAGCTCACATTGTCTTTCATGAACTCCATGAACTTCGGGCTTGCAGGCGACGCTCCGGATGCCGATCCGCTGCCTTGTGAATCCTGCGGAGTTGAAGCCTCAGAGCTCTGGGACTCAGGGCTCTGAGACTGCTGACCCTGAGACTGTTCGCTCGAGGCGCCTTCCGGGCTCGTCTCGTTGCCGTCGCTCTTATCGCCGCAACCCACGAGCGAGGCTGCAAGCAGTGGTGGCACAGCAATCATTGCTAATGCGCGTCGTACAGTCCTCGTTTTATTAGTCATTGCTAGCCCTTACGTATCGTCAAGCTTCTAGTGAGACACTAGCTTTGCCTACCTTTGCGCAAATTGCCAGTGATCGCAATAAATTTTCTAGGCTGACTTATAGCTCGTCCATCCACTAGGAGGTGTTTATGCAACCGAAGTTCCTTATCGGTCTTCTCTTTGCTTTGGCGTCGTCCTTTGCATTCGCTCTTCCTGGACCGGTGGGGAAAGCGCTCTACGGTTCCGGCTGGTCGCCAGGTTCTGTGACTTTAGTGCGTTTGACCGGTTGCGCGCTCGTCCTCCTAGTGCCCACCTTGATCCAGTTGCGCGGTAAGTGGGGTGAAGTGCGTGCGCACTGGCGGCTTGTAGTCGCGTTCGGCCTGTTCTCGATGACCGGCGTTCAAGCCACGTATTTCGTGGCGGTGGAACGCCTGAATGTCACGATCGCGATCCTGCTTGAGATGACCGCACCCATGATGATCGTTTTCTGGCTGTGGGCCCGCACCAAGGCCCGCCCTTCCGGGCTCACGTTCTTTGGGCTTGCGATCTCGATGATCGGCCTGGTTGCGGTGCTCGATGTGGGCTCGGTCATCGGCGAAGGCTCAGGTTCCCTCGACGCACTCGGCGTGGTCATGGGGCTGGCCTCAGCGGTGTGCCTGGCCGTGTACTTCATGATTTCTGCGAACGACTCGGTCCGGATCCCCTCCACCGCCCTGACGGGGCTGGGCTTCGCGGTCGGCGCCATCGGCACGGTCCCGTTCGTAGCACTCGGTTTACTCCCATGGAAGGCAACCACGGATCCCGTTGCGCTCGGCCAATGGAGTGCACCCTGGTTCATCGCCCACAGCATCATCATCGTCTTCACCGTCGCCGCCTACGTCCTCGGTGTTGTGGGCCTGCGGCTCATGGGTGCCGGCGTAGGTTCGTTCGTGAACCTCACCGAGGTCCTCTTCGCAGCCGTTGTGGCGTGGTGGCTACTCGGCGAGACGCTGGCGAGCATCCAGTTCGTGGGTGGTGCGGCGATCCTCGCCGGAGTCGTCTTCATCAAGCTCGGTGAGCGCCCACGCGGCCGTTCGCCAATGTCCAAGAAGATGCCAGGCATCGAGCCTCGCCGCCGCGTCAAATGGCGGCCAACACGGAAGAAGAACCACAAACGCAAAGACGGCACGCCTGGCAACAAGACCCAGAACGGCGATAAGGGCCAAAGCCAGAAGAAGGTGCAGGAGGGCAACCAGAAACGGCCTCAACGCCGCGAGGTTACCCCGCTCTAAAGTCAGCCCGCTCTAAAGCCAGCCCCCGCTGATGCGCTGATGTCTCCCGCTCTAGCGCGTTGCTAGATGCCGGCGTCGGCGGATTCATAGGCCATGTTGTTGAAGCGCGAGTAGTGGCCCTGGAACGCGACCACGATCGTCTTGGTCGGGCCGTTTCTGTGCTTAGCCACGATTACGTCGGCTTCACCTGCGCGTGGGGACTCTTTGTCGTAGATGTCTTCGCGGTGCAACAGGATGACCATGTCGGCGTCCTGCTCAATCGAACCGGATTCACGCAGGTCGGAGACCTGTGGGCGTTTATCGGTGCGCTGTTCGGAGCCGCGGTTGAGCTGCGAGAGCGCGATGACCGGAACATCGAGCTCTTTAGCCAACAGTTTGAGCGCACGCGAGAACTCAGCGACCTCTTGTTGGCGCGATTCAACGCGTTTACCTGAGGACATGAGCTGCAGGTAGTCCAGCACCACGAGCTTGAGGTTGTGTTGTTGCTTGAGGCGGCGGCATTTCGCGCGGATCTCCATGAGCGTCATGTTCGGTGAATCGTCGATGAAGAACGGCGCGTTATTCAGTTGCGGGAGGGTGCGGGCGATCTTGGTCCAGTCCTCGTCGCGTAAGTCACCTTTACGCAGGTTTTGAAGCCCGACGGCGGTCTCAGCTGAGAGCATGCGCATCGCGATCTCGGTGCGGCCCATTTCAAGCGAGAAGAACACGGTGGTCATGCCGTTCTTGATCGCCGCGGAGCGGGCGATATCCAGCGCGAAGGTTGATTTACCAACTGCGGGGCGGGCCGCGACCACGATCATCTGGCCACCCTGGAACCCCTGCGTCAGCTCGTCCAGCTCATAGAAGCCCGAAGGCACGCCAGTGATTTCGTCGCCGGTCATCTGCCCTGCGGCCTCGATCTCATCGACCGTGGACTCCATGATCTCTGAGAGCAGCACGTAGTCTTCCGCAGTGCGCCGTTCAGCAACCTGCATGACCTCGGACTGGGCGTCGTTGACGATCGCATCGACCTCACCGTCGGCTGCGAAGGCCATCTGCGTGATGCGATCGCCCGCGTAGACGAGGCGGCGCAGGATGGCGCGCTCCCTCACGATCTCGGCGTAGAAACTCGCGTTCGCGGCCGTCGGAACGGATTGGATCAGCTCGTGCAGATAGGCCGCGCCACCGGCACGGTTGAGCTCACCGCTCTTGGTCAGGTGGCTCGAGACGGTCACCGCATCAGCCGGTTCCCCGCGGCCGTAAAGATCGGTGATCGCATCAAAAATGATCGAATGCGCGGGCTTATAGAAATCCGATGAGCGCAGAATCTCTACACAGTCGGCGATCGCGTCCTGGGAGAGCAACATGCCACCCAGAACCGACTGTTCAGCCGCTACATCCTGAGGCGGGACGCGCTCAGCAAGTGAGGACGCACCCGAGGATGATGCGCCTGCATCGCTGTAGTCGGCGTCGCTGTACTGATCCACTGTGCTCCTTCAACCTGTACTGTTCTCAGGCTCAGTGTAGGGCGAAAAAAACACAACACAACCCGAGTTATCCACAGCCCCTGTCGATAGTGTGTGGACTATTGTGGAACACACCGGTGGATATCCACTACTTCTGTGGATAACCTGGGGAAAACATCGCTGTGATCTTGCTTAAAATTAGCTGTATCCCGCGAGATTCCGCGGTTTTTTCTTGTGGATTATGAAGATGCTCTAGAAACTTTTCCCCAACCTTCAAGCACACGTGTCATGTTGACAAGAAGGATATCCACGCGATACACGCCTGAAACCCTAAGTTATCCACAGGTTTGGGCTAGTTACCCACAGACTCGCCCGAGTAGAGGTTGAAGGTTCGCCAACTCACCCTCGTGGAAGGTTGACGTGCCCACAAATGGGACTACATGAAATGGGGCTACATGCACATGGGGCGGGCCCGAAAGGGCCCGCCCCACAAACTACCTTGCACTATTGCTTAGGCTTTTCCGTGCTTATTTGTCCTTCTTGAGGACCTGTCCGCTCTTGACGTCCACATAGACCGTCACGTCGGCGCCGCCACCCTCTGGGTAGATATCAACTTCCCACATGATCTGGCCTTGCTCCTCGTCAACACTGACGTCATCGAGGGTGCCTGGGGTGTCCTTGAGCGCGGTCTCGATCGCCTTAGCGATTTCTACCTTGATCGCGTCATATTCGCGGCGGTCATCGCTGTCTACGTCTTCGACTTCATCCTGGTTGGTGACCTTGGATCCGTCAGCGGCTACCTCGAGCTCGTGACTCTTATTGCCCTTGACAACATCTACGCTCCAGCCGCTCTTATCGTCATCCCAGTCGAGGTCAACGACCTTTCCGCCAACTTCCTTTTCAGCGGTCTCGATCGCCTTGAGAGCGTTCTGTTGGCTGCCACCCTTGGTTGGGGCTTGCGCGTTGTTGTCTGCAGAGTCCTTATCATCAGCATCGTCAGCGTCATCGGCGTCAGTGTTCTGCGCCTGCTGAGTCTCAGTCTGCTGAGTTTGGGTCTGCTGGGCGTCCTGGGTGGATTCGGAGGTTTTGTCCTCCGTTGGAGCACCGCAAGCGGCAAGAACCAGCGCGAGGGTTGCTACGGACGTGAGGGCTACATGTTTTCTCTCCATGGCCTCAATATACGCAGATCGGGACTCAGATAGCACTGCTTTTTTGCTCAGCTCTAAGCCAATCTGGATTAACTGCCCGCGTTTGCCCTATGATCAGCGCCTCCAAACAGCAGGCTTTAGGCGGTTACGAGTGCGCGGTCTGGAAGCTGCGCAAGGTCGCGGAACGTCTTGCCGTGCAGCACGATCGGCTCTCCGTGTTCCTCGCCTTGCGATACAGCGTGGACCTTCAACAGCACGATGGTGTGGTCGCCTGCCGGGACCGTGTCATAGATCGAGGTCTCAAGCCACAGGGCGGCGCGGTCCAGGAACAAAGCACCGGAGTCAGCTAACGTAACGTCGAGGCCGCTGAAACGCTTGGATACGTCGCGGGAGGCGAGCTGATAGCAGACCTCGCGGTGTTCATCGGCCAGAATCGAGACGCCGAGCCGGTAGCCGTGCTTGAGGCGCTGCCATGTGCGGGATTCGTTGCGAACTGAGAAGGATACGAGCGCTGGCTCATATGAGATGCCGACCGCGAAGCTCGAGGAGACCATGCCTTCGTGGTGGCCTCCCACGCGGGAGCAGAGGGCTGCCACGCCTACAGGGAAACGGTCGAATGCCGAACGCAGGGTTGCCTGGTCGATGGTGTGGGTCAGGGACATAGCGACTCATCCTTCGCAAGTATCGGCCGTCCACTATGGCCGGCGCAGCTTGCCGCCGGCATTCCCGACGGCCGAATCGTCACCTGGGGCACCCCACCTACGCGAGAGGGTTGCCGACGGATTAGCCAGGGCCTAAAAATCCGTACTCATGATTCGTGTGTTAAACGATAAACAGTTCAGCGCACGCCGTGCAACTGAATGTGTCCTGTAGTTCATTTAATGAGACGAACGCCGCACCCTTGCCGGGTGCGGCGTTCGTTCACGCCCCTCGCGGGGCGCGTCTCAGACTGTTTCACACGTGAGCTGACACGCGGTTCACATTATGGTTCCGCGCGCTGAGTGCTTGAGTGTTACTTGCCCTTTGGTGCTGCAACAACGTGCAGCGTGGTGTTCGCGAGAACGTCTTCGTGCAGGCGGACGGTGGCCTTGTAGTGGCCAGTTGTCTTGACCTGCTGTGCGATCTCGATGGTGCGCTTGTCGACCTTGCCCAGGCCGGCAGCCTCGATTGCTGCTGCAACGTCGGCCTGCTTGACGGTACCGAACAGGCGGCCGGTGTCACCAGCTTTAACCTCGATGCGGATCTCAGCGTCCTTGAGGCCGTCTGCGATCTTCTGTGCTTCTTCGAGATTCGCGATGCGGTGGGCCTCGCGAGCAGCCTTGATGGACTCGATGTCCTTCTCGCCACCCTTGGTCCAGGTGATCGCGTAGCCGCGTGGCAACAGGTAGTTACGTGCGTAGCCGTCGCGTACTTCGACGATGTCGCCAGCAGCACCCAGGCCGGTTACCTCATGCGTGAGAATAAGCTTTGCCATGTTTCTTCTCTCCTCCTTCTTGCTTAGCCGCGGCCAGCGCCGGAGTATGGAAGCAGGGCAACTTCGCGCGCATTCTTGATCGCCTGAGCGATCTTGCGCTGCTCCTGCACGGTCACGCCAGTTACACGACGAGCGCGGATCTTGCCGCGGTCGGAGATGAACTTGCGAAGAAGGGCGACATCTTTGTAGTCAATGTAGTCGATGTCGGCGGCCTTGAGCGGGTTGGCCTTAGGCTTAGGCTTGCGAATTTCAGGCTTAGCCATCGTGGAGCTCCTTAGTTTGTTTTGGAGCCCGCAGTGTCAGCTGCGGGATGGGTATTGGTTTGAAAACGATTTAGAACGGTGGTGCGGACTGGCCGGGGTTTGCGCCCCAGTCGCTTGAGCCGCCAGAGTTACCCCACGGGTCGTTAGCTGGAGATTGCTGAGGCGCACCCCAGTCTCCGCCGCCGCCCTGGTTCTGCTGGCCGCCGAAGCCTCCGCCTTGGTTGCCGCCACCAAAGCCGCCGCCGGTGTTTCCACCGAAGCCGCCCTGGTTGCCGCCGAAACCGCCTTGGTTACCCCCGCCGCCTCGCGGGTTGCGGGTGACTTGTGCGGTTGCGTAGCGCAGGGCTGGGCCGACTTCGTCGACGTCCAGTTCCCATGCGGTACGGCGGTTGCCGTTCTGATCGTCATAGCTGCGGGCACGGAGACGACCCTGGGCGATGACGCGCATGCCCTTGGTCAGTGATTCCGCCACGTTTTCGGCGTGTTCGCGCCATACGCTGCAGCGCATGAAGAGGGCTTCGCCGTCTTTGAACTCGTTGGCCTGACGGTCGAAGATCCGCGGCGTAGAAGCGACCGTGAAGTTCGCTACCGCGGCACCGGAGGGCGTGAAACGCAGTTCCGGATCAGCGGTGAGGTTACCCACCACAGTGATGATGGTTTCTCCAGCCATGATTCCCCTTAGCGTGAAGCGTTGAAACGTGGTTGTGCCCGCTGAGGACGCGCTTACTTGATGCGCTGGTCCTCTGGGCGGATGATCTTGGTGCGCATGATGGACTCGTTGAGGCCCAAAACACGGTCAAGTTCGGATGCGGTCTGTGGCTCAGCGGTGAAGTTAACCACTGCGTAGATGGCCTCAGCCTTCTTGTTGATTTCGTAGGCCATGCGGCGACGGCCCCAGATGTCGATGTTCTCGACGGTTCCGCCGTCCTTGGTGACGACCTCGAGGAACTTGTTGAGCGTCGGTTCAACGGTGCGCTCGTCGACCTCGGGGTCAACCAGCAGCATCAGTTCGTAGTTACGCAAGTGAACCCACCTCCTTTGGACATAAAGCGGGCACGGTCTTTCCGTACCAGGAGGTTCTATTGCGGTAGCCCCTACCCTGCCATGCAGGGCGTGCAAGCCTGCTGAAGTGCGCATCACGATGCGGTTGCCAGCAAAACTTGAAAGTGGGCAACAGCACCAGTCTACCCGCAGTACGGCTCAAGCCATAACTCTTCACTGTGCGTGTGGGTGCCATCATGCACTGCGATGTGCAGCGCGCGTGGGCGGGAGGAGTCAGTCCTTGTGGTCGCGTAGCTGTTGAGGGAGGCGGCGCTCCAGGACGGGTGCGAGGCTTCTCAGGTACGTGTTGGTCACGTGATTTCCATCCCTGTAGATCAGCGTGTTGCCCGCGACCACGGAGCATTCGTCTTTGCTGCAGAAGTAATCGGTCATATCAAGGAAGTAGACGTCATCGAGCCGCCCGGCCGCCTCTACCGCCGGGTCATCAAGCAAACCTTGTTCAACACTGAAATCGCACTCGTGTGGCTTGTCCATGCTCCCGGAAACGCACGTGCGTGGAATCGGAATATCGTCATCACGCGACGGGACCGGGGTGTCTCGAACCACCACAAGCTGCGCCCCGCTCTTCTGCAGTTCCTTGAACGTGCGTTCGTAACCGTCCGCCGCATCGCCGCGGAATGTTGATCCTGCAAAGTTCTTGGTGATGATCACATCAGGCTCATCCTCAACGACCCGCTGGATGGATTCCTTATTCGGTTCAACGCACCGCTCATCAGCTTTACCGAGCTCACGAGGTTCAAGTGACATGGGGCATGAAGCCTTGGTGTAGGTGATGATCCGCCAATCGTGGTGCTTCGCTAGCTCCTCTAGCGGCTCCACGAGCATCCGGGCGTGAGAATCACCCATTATCGCGATCGTCTTCTCGCCGTCTTCCTTACCCTTCACGCAGCGCGGCGTGTGTTTCTTGCCGTTGCCCGCGAAACACTCCTGATCCGTGCGCGCATCGTCCTCAGCTTCCGCAGGGGTGGGCGTGATGACCGAGCCATACGTGAGCGCCGCTGGAAGCTCATCCGCGCGCTCCTCTTCGGTGACCAACCGGCCGCCCGGGCTATCCGGATGCCCCGCATCGAGCTTTTGAGCCCCGGACTTCTTGATGACTGGGTCCCAACTACCGGCAGCGAACTCCGGCCGCTCACCTTTTAGAAGCTCCGCGGCGAGCTCCTTCTGTTCGCGATTGATCGCATCCGCACGCACAATCGGAGTCACAGCAACCGCAACAGCAACGAGCGTTGCCACGCCACCTGCGATCCACGCTGGCGCGGGCGAGACCTTCAAACGCTTCCACTGGCGTGCAGGCTCCTCAACCCAACGCCACGAAACGTGCGCGAGCACACACGAGATCAGCATCAGCACGGGCACTTGCCACCAATACGGCTTATGCTCCGTGATCTGCACGAAAACCATGTACACCGGCCAGTGCCACAAATACAGCGAGAAAGACACCTTGCCCAGCCACTGAACCGGCGCCCAATCAACCAGCCAATTCAGCGACAACGCACCACTGGTACGGCCCGCGATGATCACCGCCACAGCCCCCAGTACGGGAACCGCCGCGCTAGCACCCGGGAACGGGGTCGCGTGCGTGTACGTGAGGATCGACCAGCACATCGCCGCAAGACCTGCCAGCGCTAGCACCGCACGCCACGAAACGCCGCCGCCCATCCGTTGCTTGCCCTTGCCGGAATCGTCCTTGAGGATGTAGGGCGCCAGGGCTGCGATCAAGCCGCCTAAGGCGAGCTCCCACACGCGCGTTGTCGTGATGAAATAAGCCGCCGGATCGTTTGAACGGACCCTATATTCAGCCCACACGAACGAGGCGAGGATCACCGCCGAAAACAGGACGATCGCATAGGCACGCACAGTGAGCCCGATGCGGCGGGCGAGCCATACGGCCAGGATCACCACGAGCGGCCAGAGAACATAGAACTGTTCCTCAACGCTGAGTGACCAATAGTGTTGGAAAGCGGTCGGCGCATTGTCTGAGGCCAGATAATCCACGGAATCAACGGCCAAAACCCAGTTCACGATGCTCAACAGGCTCGCGATGCCTTGCCGCGAAACCTGTTCCCACTGCTCCGTGGGCCACCATATGAACGTTGCAACGATGATCACGCACGCGGTCACTGTCGCGGCCGGCATGATGCGGCGGATGCGGGCAGCCCAGAACTCAGCGAGGTTGATCTTGCCGTGCACTTCGGCGTCCCGCAGAAGCTTCGATGTGATCAAAAACCCTGAGATCACAAAGAAGATATCGACACCAACAAAGCCGCCCGGAACTGCCCTGGGGTAGAAATGCCACGCCACAACGGCGAAGACGGCAATCGCCCGCAGGGCTTGGACCTCCGGGAGGAACTTCCGGCCGTCTCTGCGTTTCTGGGGCGCATCCTGCCCATGCGTGTTCTGCCCTCGCCTATCTAGTCCGCGAGCACCGTCCCCTTGGATCGTTGTGGCGTTGTTGGACATGCACGGCATTACATCACGTCTGGGTCCCCATCTCTACAAGCCCAGGTGAAGCGCAAGTGAACTAAGTTATGCGGTATAGAAAACCTTCGCAACCTTATATAGGTCGTGAAGATCGCTCACGCCTGCAAGCTCGCGGGCCGAATGCATCGACAGAATCGGGATACCCACATCCACGGTGCGAATCCCTAGGCGGGTCGCCGCGATCGGGCCGATCGTGGAACCGCACGGGATATTGTTATTCGACACGAACTCCTGGCTCTCAACCCCAGCCTCGCGGCACCAGCTAGCCCACGCTGCAGCACCGAGCGCATCAGTCGCATAGCGCTGATTGGCGTTGATCTTCAAGATCGGGCCAGACCCCAGAAGTGGCTTGACCACCGGATCATGATGCCCCGCATAATTCGGGTGGATCGAATGCCCCACATCCGATGACACATGCCAGGATTCTGCGTACGCCCGCGCCTGATCCACAGCGGATGCACCCAAACCCGCATAAATACGGTTCAAAACATCCTCAAGGAACGGGCCAGCAGCACCCGAACGGGACGCCGAACCCAGCTCCTCGTGGTCAAAAGCCGCGAACATCGCAATCCGCTGAGCATCCTGGCCCACACCTGCATCCGCTACCTCACCGAGGGCAACGCAACCGGCGTGAACGGAAGCCAAGTTATCCAGGCGGCCCGCCGCGAAAAACGCTTTATCCTTGCCGAAAGCCTGACCACGAGCCGAGTCAGCGACCACCGCATCGAACCCATCGATCTGTTCAGGATCAACACCGGCGGACGAGGCGAGCTCGGCCAACAGATCATGCTCAGCAGGCACACCCAGACCCCACACCGGCTGAGTCTGGACCTGCTTATCCAACGCGAGTTTCTCATTCACGCCGCGGTCCAAGTGGATCGCAAGCTGCGGCAAACGCAGCAGCGCGCCCGTATCAGCCAAAACCACAGAACCGTCACGCATCGCCAAGCGGCCCGCCAAGCGCAGTTCACGGTCCAGCCACGAATTCAAAAGCGGGCCACCATAGATCTCAACGCCGGCCTGCAACCAGCCGTGGTTACCCGTGGTCGGCTTCGGTTTGAGCTTGAAGCCCGGGGAATCCGTGTGCCCACCAAAAATATTCGCTGGTGTACACGGGTCCGCATTCGCCGGGACCGTCCACGCGATGACCGCGCCATCACGCACCACCACGAACTTCCCGCCCGGCTGCGCGGGCCACTCATCGTGCTCAGCGAGACGCGTGAAACCCTGTTCTTCGAGGCGTCGAGCGCTTTCCTCCGCCGCGTGATAGCTCGAAGGGGACGCATCAATAAAGTCCGCGAGGTCCTCTACATGGGTCAACGCCTGGGTCATGACTCTCCTTGTTCACTCGAAGCCGCGCGGGATGCGGATGCGCGGGCTCTTGTTGGCTCGCTTGTGCCTGTTCTGGCCCGGGACGGCTCGTTTTTGCTTGTACGGGGTTTGGTTCCGGCTTTGCGTCGGCCTTTAGCGGCCCTGGCACCTCGCCGTTGTGGGCTCGCGAACAGGCCGCCGAGCGGATCATCCAGCCCCACGCGCCGTACAGGGTCTTCCTCAGGGCGGAGGATGCATCTGATGACGAGGAACATCAGGGCCCCGAGCGAGGCGATGTGGCCCAGGACGGTCATGCTGAAGATCCAGTCTGGGAAGAAGCCGCGCGCTTGATCCGGCTGCGCCATCCCGTAGAGGCGCATCCAGATCGCTACAAAGTGGAACACCTCAAACAGTTGCCACAGCAACAGTGCGCGCCAGCGCGGATACGCAAGGACAGCGAGCGGGACGAGCCACATCACAAACTGCGGCGAGTAGACCTTACCGATCAGCACGAACATCGCCAGGATCAAGAACGAAAGCTGTGCAACGCGCGGCCTATATGGAGCGATGAGCCCCAGCATCAAAACGCCGAGGCACCAGAAGCCAAAGAAGATGATGCCCAGCAGGGAGATCGTATCCGCCGTCAACACAAGATCAGGTGCGCTGCGGCCGATCGTCATGTTCCACAGTTCCCACGTCGAGGAGAAGCCCGCGCCTCGGTCGGAGGAGAACGTATAGAAAACGGCCCACCGTTTCGGGTCAATCAGATAGACCGGCAGGTTGATCACAAGCCAACCAATGCCAGCACCGCCTGCGATCTTGCCGAAAACATGCCAGCGGCGGGTGCGCCACGCCAACGTGAAAAACGCACCCAAAACCAGTAGTGGGAAGAGTTTGACCGCCCCACCTATACCGATCAATATCCCGCCAAGCCACGGATGCTCGCGCGCAACCGCGAACAAGCCAGTGACCATGAGGGCGATCGCCCACATGTCCCAGTTGACGGTCAACGCGAGGATGATCGCGGGAGACAACGCAACCATCGCGGCATCCCAGATGCGGCGAGAACTCATCTTCGCAACCGCGATAACAACAACCGCCCACAAAACCACCGCGAGGAACGCGTTGATGTCAAAGTAAAGGAGGCTCTGTTGGCGGGGTTCAAGTGAACGCGGCACAAACAGTGAAACGAGTGAGGCGATGATCGCCATGCCCGCCGGGTACTCGAAAGGCTCCTGCCCGGAATCGAACGGCGCGAACGGGGTCTCGTTGAACCCGCGGGCCCCCCACAGTGCCGTCCAGTCCGAATAGCACATCCCTATATAGCGGTACGGGTCACCCCAACCGTTGATGCGGCACGTGGTCTTGGTGAAAATAGCAATCACGCCAGCGATCGCGACCAGCACCAACAACACCCGTTCGATGCGCCAGAACCCAGGCGAAACAACCCCCGGAGCGGTTCTGCGCCCCAGCGGACCGCCGATCGCTCCCACCAGGGACTTCACCACGGAGTCGTTGCGACTCGGCACCGTTACACGCAACGGCCCCTTCTTAGGTCCTTTACTCATGCCTCTAAGCCTACTTTGAGCTAGTTAATCTGTCGTTCACGCTGGCCGCGATGAGCTTCATTTACAGTTCACGTCGAGCATGAACTCCGGACACATCAAGCCCATACCTTGTCATATGTGACCACAGAAACGACTCCCCCACAGCAAGCCGCTGCACCGCAGGCCACACCGGCCAGTGTAGCCGCGCCAGACTCCCGAAGCGGCGCGACCGTCATCATCCCGGCCCGCGGAGGTTCCAAAGGTGTGCCGTTGAAAAACCTGCGCCCTATCGCAGGCCGTTCACTCGTAGGCCGCGCGATCGATGCCGCACTTGCAGCGGAATCGGTCACCACAGTCTACGTATCTACCGACCACCCAGGCATCGCTGACGAAGCCCGCCGATGCGGAGCCGGAGTCATCGAACGCCCCGCGGCCCTCTCCGGTGACACCGCATCGAGCGAATCCGCTCTGCTTCACGCCCTGGAAATCCTCGAAGCCCGCGGCGAACGCCCAGCCGTGACCGTGCTAGTGCAGTGCACATCGCCGTTCATCCGGCCAGAAGACCTCCAGGCGGCCGTGACCGCGGTAGAGACGAAGTCGGCTGATGTAGCGTTCTCGACCGTCGAAGACCACGGCTTCCTCTGGACCCGCACGCCCAACGGCAACGTGACCGCGGTAGGCCACCAGGTCGCCTACCGGCCGCGCCGCCAAGACCGTGCGCCTCAGATGCGTGAAACCGGTGCGTTCTACGCGATGAACACTGAAGGGTTCATCGAAACCCGCCACCGTTTCTTTGGAACCCTCACCGCGATCGAGGTTCCAGCGTGGACCGCACCGGAAATCGACACCCTCGATGACCTCGAACACGCAATCCGCATCGCCGAACTACACGAAGCACCCGTCCAAGCGCTCGATGTTGACGCGCTCATCATGGACTTCGACGGCGTCCACACCGATGATTCGGTGACCATAACCCAAGACGGAACCGAATCCGTGAAGGTGTCCCGCTCTGACGGCATGGGAATCAAGATGCTGCGCCAAGCGGGCGTTCCGATGGTCATCGTCTCCACCGAAACCAACCCTGTAGTGACAGCCCGGGGCAAGAAGCTCAAGGTCGAAGTCATGCAGGGCGTGGAACACAAAGCCGAAGCCGTATCCACGTGGATCAAAGAACACGGCCTCGACCCGGCCCGGGTCGCGTTCCTCGGCAACGACATCAACGATCTACCGGCGTTCGCTGAGGTCGGCTGGCCGCTGGCTGTCGCAGACGCGCAGCCGCTGGTGACCCGCGCGGCCCGCATCTCCATCTCCGCACCCGGCGGACACGGCGCAGTACGCGAAGTATGTGACCGGATTCTGGCGGCACGCAACGAAAACCGCGAAGTCAATGACCCAGCGGGACTACTGCCACGTTCCATCCCCCAACCGGCACATCTTGCCTAAACAGTTCAAACGTCCAAACAGTTCAACAACCAAAACTTCAAGCCATAACGGCTCCCTTGTGAAAGGACTCAAAGAAATGACGAAGCACCCAGCTAAGACCGTTCAGATCGGCGAGAAGACCCTCGGCGTAGACCAGCCTGTCTACGTCATCGGTGAAATCGGCATCAACCACAACGGTGACGTCGACATCGCAAAGCAGCTCATCGACGTGGCAGCTGACGCCGGCGCCGATGCAGTGAAGTTCCAGAAGCGCACCCCGGAGATCGCTGTCCCGGAGCACATGCGCAACAAGCCACGCCAGACCCCATGGGGCGAAATGACCTACATGGAGTACAAGCACCGCGTCGAGTTCGGTGAGAAGGAATACAAGGAGCTCATGCAGTACGCGGCAGCGCAGGACCTGCACTGCTTCGCTTCCCCATGGGATGTCCCATCCGTCGAATTCCTCGAAGACTTGGGCGTTGTCACCCACAAGATCGCGTCCGCATCCGTGACCGATAAGGAGATGTTGCGCGCCCTTCAGCAGACCGGCAAGCCACTGCTGCTCTCGACCGGCATGTCCACCCTGGCTGAGATCGACGAGGCCGTAGCGATCCTCGGAACCGATAACCTCGTTCTGATGCACTCGTGCTCGACCTACCCGATGCCACCAGAGGAAGCCAACCTCCGCTCGATCACGACCCTCGAAGACCGCTACGGCGTCCCAGTGGGCTACTCGGGCCACGAGGACGGCCTGCAGATCTCCCTGGCGGCTGTCGCTCTAGGCGCTGTGACCGTGGAACGCCACATCACCCTCGACCGCACGATGTGGGGCTCCGACCAGGCCGCTTCCCTTGAGCCACGCGCTTTCGAGCAGCTGGTCACCGACATCCGCATCCTCGAAAAGGCAATGGGTGACGGCCGCAAGCGCGTCATGCCAGGCGAGGCAGCTAAGAAGGATTCGCTGCGCCGCGTGACCGAAGACCCAATGGCAGTCAAGGTCGGCTAAGCGCACATCAACCCAGACCGCGTAGATATTGCAGTAGATATTGGAGGAGCCGTGACTGCTGCCGCAGCACCAACCGAGGCACGCTCGGATCAGCCCGAGCAGATCTCGCTGATTGTGACAACCCACAATCAGAAACACCTGCTACCGGACACGCTCGTCTCCACAACCCGGCAGATGCCTGCCGGTCAAGAAGATCAGCTGCACGTCATCGTGGTCGATGACGGTTCCGAGGAAGACGTAGAGGACGTCATCGATTCGTTCCGTCCGCTGCTTCCGCGTCTGACACTTCTGAGGAACCCGGTTGCGCTCGGCGTCTCTGCCGCCCGCAACCGGGGCCTCGAAGTGGCCCGTGGAACCTATATCGCGTTCCTGGATGGGGACGACTGGCTTGAGCCACTCAGCCTAAGTGTTCGGGCTGAGGCGATGCAGAGGCTCGGCGTGGACTTCATCCGTGTGCCGATGATCGAGGAGAAAAACGGGACACGCACTGTACGCAACTTACCAACCGGGCGCATCGGGACCGTAGAAAACCCGCGGGACTTCATCATGCCGCCCAACAACAGCACCATCATCGATAACCCGTGGGTCGCTGCCGGAATGTATCACCGCCGCCTCCACGACGAACTCGATGTGATGCGTTTCGACGAAAGCCTCTCGACCGCTGAAGACCGCTTGTGGCTGTGGGGCGTGATGCTCGCGGCATCCACGTGCGCTTTCATCGAAGGCCCCACCACGATGTGGCGCCGCGGCCTTGCCACAACGCTCACCCAGGTCGGTGACGAACGTCAGCTGCACTTCGCCCGCGCGTTCGGGAAGATGGCTGACCTGCTCATTAAGGACGCCGAAGGCGAGCGTTTCATGCCGAAGCTCGCCCGCCAGTTCCTGGCGATCACGTGCTTCCAGCTTGAACGTAAGGATCGGTTGAGCAGCGAACTCCAGGAGCAAATGAGAACCGAGATCCGGGCCACTGCAGGCAAATTCGATCGCGAGCTCATCATCCAGACCGTGAAAGAGATGGGCCCTAAACGCCTCAAGCTCCTGGGCCCCGTGCTACCGGAAGTAAAAAAGGAAATTGAGGGCGCAGGTTTCATGGCCGCTTTGCTCTCGTTCCGGCCTTCCGCCTCCCCTTCTTCTGATACCGCCCCCGCTTCTGATACAGCAAAGAGCAGCCGATGACTCAGCTTTTCCAGGCTTCAACCCTCTACCAGGTGGCCTCTCTCGCCGCGATGATCGACGCCGGCGCAGTCCCTGAAGACGGCGACCGCGTGCTGTGCGTGGTTGACTCAACCCGCCAACCAGAACTGGTCCCCGGGATCACCGGGGCGACCGGTTTCGAAGAGCTTGCCTCACGCTTTGACCGTGTCATCAACTTCGGCGAATTCATTCGCCCGCTGCGTCCGCACCAGTTCTCCCCACGCCAGGTAGAGGCGCCGATGTGGCGGAAACTGTTCTGCAAGTATTTCGATCTGCCCCTGACCCAGCCGGGCCACGCATCGGAAATCTCTTTGTGGCTTGAATCCCTCCAGGTCAACCCTGGCCGGGCGCTCGCGACCGTCTTCCACGACGCGCCTATCACCGTCCACGCCGACGGGCTCATGGCCTACGGGCCGCTGCGTGATCCCCTGCCCATCGAGATCGGTTCGCGTTTGGACCGCGTGGTGCACCTGGACATCGTGCCTGGCCTCAAGCCGCTCTACGGCGCGGAATGGGGTGCAGCCTCCGATGCGGTGGGGCTTGAACACTTCACTCGCGTGATCGATGCGTGGGCTAACAAGGTTGAACCGTCAGCTGCGTGCGCGAGCATCATGGCCTCGGGTAAACCTGCCGGGCTGATCCTGGGGCAATACCTCAATGAGTTGCGGCTCATCACCGATGAAGAAGAGCACGAACTGACCACCCGCATGGCGCAGGCAGCGCTCGATGCCGGTGCAGAGGTCATCGCGTTCAAGCCGCACCCATCGGCCTCCTACACTTCACGCATCGTGACCCGGGAAGTCGTGGAATCCCTCGGCCTCGAATACGTCGAGATCACCGATACCGTGCCGGCAGAAATCGTCGCCACCTGGATCAAACCAGTCGTGGCGGTCTCGATCTTCTCGACCGCACTAGCAACACTGCGCTACGGCTACAACATCCCCGCGGTAGCGGTAGGGGCCGAGGATGTGATCCACAACCTCAACCCGTACCCGAACTCCAACCGCGTACCCGTCATGCTTGCTGACGCGCTGTTCCACCGCGGCATCCCAGCACCAGCGGACGACCCTTCCAAGGAAGGCCGCCTCCAGGCACTTCTGAACACGGTCGCTTACACGATGCAGCCCGAGCGGATGAAGGCCCTCTACCCAGAGGCGTTCGAGTTCTGCACCTCAGACCCCGAGCTGCGAAAGCTCTACCTGCGTAAAACCCGGCTGTATCAGCTCAACCTCATGAAAACCAACCCGACCAACACCTACGAGCGCCTCGTAGGTCACCTCGGTAACGCGATGGGGGCCAAAAACTTCAACGCCCTCAAGAACAAGGTTCAGACCTCCAAACTGCTGAAGGTTCCATCCAAGGCGGCCGTCAAAGCCCTCTCCGCGCTGGGTAACCGGAACGCACAGGGTAACCGAAAAACACAGGGCAACCAGACAGCACAGGGTAACCGGAAACCGCCAGGCCACCAGAAACAACAATGAAAAACTCACGCAAGCCCCGGTCACCGCGCGCGGCTCGCGCCCAACAGGAAACACCTCGCCCCAGGCTCGGCACGAGCGAAATCTGGGTTGAATCCCCGCTCCAGCTGCTCAGCGCCATCGAAGCTCACGCGGCCGGCCTCACCGGAACCTCAACCACCGTGCGCATCCGCCCTGGTATTCCAGGCATCGAGAAAACGGTCGAGGTCCTCAACCGGCACGTACCCGAAGGCGTCACCATCAGCGCCGAAGGCCAAGACATCACCCCCATCGGCTCAACACCCATGAACCGGTGGGGTGCCGGGGATATGCTCTCCGGGCGAGTCCAAAGAGCGATGCTGGGCCCACTCGGCGAGCGTGAAATCATCATCGTCGATGACGGCCTCGCCACGCTCGCGTTCCTCGACAAACTCACCGACCCTAAGCCCACGCCGCTCGTGCGAGACCGAGGTAAGAAAACCATCGGGCGCCTCGCCCTCGGGCTCACGGCGTGGCACCGGCTCCGGTGGGCCGCCAAAAACAACCGCGTACTGCTCATCACCGCGCTACCGCTCGTACCGGAGCTCTCGCAGCGGCTCACCAACATCGGCGTACGCGTTGAACACCATGCTTTCGAATGGGCCAGGAGCCAGCCTGCAGAAGAGACCTTCTGCGAACAAACCATGCTGATCGGTTCAGCGCTCGCCTATGACGGCCTCATCGGTGCCGAACCCTACATCGACTGGATCACCCAACTAGCCGCCGACACCCCGTTGGCCTACTTCCCGCACCGGCGAGAAAAAGGCGAACTGCTCGAGAAGATCCGCGCGATCCCGGGCGTCAACGTCCAAGACGTCACAACCCCGGTAGAACTGCGGCTCAGCGGTTTACGCCCCCTCCAACGCGTCATATCCCTGCCCTCAACCGCGGTGACTTCGCTACGCATCCTGCTGGCCGGGCGCGGCATCGACGTGACATATAAACGCATCCCAGACTCGTGGTGGACCTCGCAGGCGACACCAGCACTCAGGCAACACCTTCTTTCATCCGTCTCACTCAAACAAGGTAAGGAAAAAACATGACGGTTAGGACCATCGCGGCCATCGCAGACTCCGACTCATACCTCAAATACGCCGTCCATTTCCTTGACCAGCTCAAAGACTGGCGGCGCCAAGTAGTGGTCGTGCGCTCACACGTGATCCCGACCTCCGTACAAACCCGTGCGGCACTAGCCGGAACGTTCCTCGAAGGCCGGCCGCCCGCCGTCGTACCGGTGCGCAAGCTCTCCACCAACCTCAACCCGATGCCGGACGTGGTGCTAGTTGCCGCTACCGGGCCGATCGCCCGCGAAGTACTCATCCACTTCGCATCCCTCAAAAACCGCCCGGCACTGATCACCGCGCTACCAGGCATCGCTTTCCCGGCAACCTCGCGCGCGCTAGGCTTCCGTGAACTCTCCGACACGTTCATGGTCCACTCCCTCGCAGAAGCCGACGCGTTCGCGATCCTCGGTGAGAAGATGAGCCTCGACGGGATCACCCCGCGCGCAGTCCTCCCGAACGGTAGCTTCGACAGCGGATTCGCTAGCCACAGCAGCTTTGGCGGCAATGGCTTCGGTGGCGGGACCTACGATGGCGGGGCCTACGATGCCGGGGCCGCCGGTAACGCTGAGGCCGACGAGGACGCGGAGGCTGTGGAGGAGGCCGGCTTGGACCCTGAACGCCCAGCGATCGACGAGCCAGACCCAGCCGACGCGCCAGAAATCGTCAAAGCGGCTCAAGAGCAAGGCCACGCCCCCACCCCGCCGCTCGAGGAAGAGAATATCCTTCCGCCGAGCTTCGCAGTCGGCAGGCTCCCGATGCTCAGCCACCACGAGCCGCCCGAGCCAGACATGACCAGCGTCAACCGCATCGTCTTCGCGCCACAAGCGAAAATGCCATTCAAGCAATTCCAGCGCCTCGAAATCCTCAAAGCCCTGGCAGAAACCAAGCGCAAACATCCTGAGGTTGAGGTTATCGTCAAGCTACGTGCGTTGCGTGGGGAACCGCAGACCCACATCGAACGCTTCCCTTACGACTACCTGTGGGAGAACTACTGCGCCGAAACCGGCGAAGACCAGAGCCTGCTGGACTTCCAGACCGGTTCACTCGCCGAACGCCTCACGCCAGGTTCGGCACTCGTGACCGTGTCGTCGACGGCGGCGGTCGAGGCGATCGACCGCGGGCTGCGGGTCGGGATCATCTCCGACTTCGGAGTCACCAAGAAGCTACTCAACGCGATGTTCAGCGAATCCGGCCTCCTCATGACACTCGAGGAAATGCAGGACCTCAACATCCCGCACGCCAACCAACAGTGGCTGCGCCGCAACTACTTCCACACCCCGGAAGACGTCAAGGCCGCACACCGCCGCGACATGGAACACGAACTCGCTGCACTAGCCGATGCGGCACGCAAGGGCTACCTCGACGTCTCAGCAGCCGCGATGGCCCGCGCCCGCACCCGCGCATGGCGCGCACGCCTGAAAACCGCCCTTCCGGCACCGGTGTGGAAAGCGGCACGCAACGTACGCAACGCCGTCCGCGCCTAGCCGCTTCAGCACTCGCGCTCAATACGGCTCACGCGTGTGTGGGATGCCGCACACGCGTGAGCCGCGTTGCCCGGCGACATGTTGCCCCTGTGACGACGTGTGGCGCCTAGTGACATAGACGAACTTTGCGCGGGCCATGAACTAAACTGAGCGCAGATCTCAAGTGCCGCTTTCGCGGTGCCTTTATTCTCTATTTCCAAGGAGACGGTTTCCGTGTCGGATAACGCAATCCGCGTCGCCATCGTGGGCGTCGGCAATTGTGCGACCTCGCTCGTGCAAGGCGTTGAATACTACAAAGACGCCGCAGTAGACCAGACCATCCCGGGTCTGATGCACGTGCAGTTCGGCGACTACCACGTCAACGATGTGAACTTCGTTGCGGCATTCGATGTTGACGCCAAGAAGGTTGGGCTCGACCTCGCCGACGCGATTCAAGCATCCGAAAATAACACGATCAAACTCTGCGACGTCCCGAAAACCGGTGTGACGGTCCAGCGCGGCCACACCCTCGACGGCCTCGGCAAGTACTACCGCGAGACCATCGAAGAGTCCACGGAAGAACCAGTTGACGTCGTCGCGGCTCTCAAGGAAGCCAACGTTGACGTTTTGGTCTCCTATCTGCCTGTCGGCTCCGAGGAAGCGAATAAGTTCTACGCCCAGTGTGCCATTGACGCCCGCGTCGCGTTCGTCAACGCGCTCCCAGTATTCATCGCCGGAACCACCGAATGGGCCGAGAAGTTCCGTGAAGCCGGCGTGCCCATCGTCGGTGACGACATCAAGTCCCAAATCGGCGCAACCATCACGCACCGCGTCATGGCCAAGCTTTTCGAAGACCGCGGCGTGATCCTTGACCGCACCTACCAGCTCAACGTGGGCGGCAACATGGACTTCAAGAACATGCTCGAGCGTGAACGCCTCGAATCCAAGAAGATCTCCAAGACCCAGGCCGTCACCTCGAACACGTCCGCGAAGCTCGCCGAACGCGACGTTCACATCGGCCCATCCGACTATGTTGGGTGGCTCGATGACCGAAAGTGGGCTTTCGTACGCCTCGAAGGCCGCAACTTCGGCGATGCCCCGGTCTCGCTCGAATACAAGCTCGAAGTGTGGGACTCCCCTAACTCCGCTGGTGTCATCATCGACGCGATCCGCGCCGCGAAGATCGGCCTGGACCGCGGCATCGGCGGCCCGCTGCTTTCAGCTTCCTCCTACTTCATGAAGTCGCCTCCAGTGCAGGTCAACGACGAACAAGCACACGCCGACGTCGAAGCCTTCATCCGCGGCGAAAAAGACTCCTAAACTTGAAGTCTTGGCCCCAGGGCAACGGCCGATAGGGAGAACGATGCGGGGCGCCACCAACAGTTGGTGGCGCCCCGCATCGCTGTAAGTAGTTGGCCTAGGCGTCCTGTTCAGCCCACCACTCGAGCAACTCTAGTTTCGCTTGCTCCTCTGAAACCGGCCCGCGGTCCAGGCGCCTCTCAAGCAAGAACTTATAGGCCCGCCCCACAACAGGGCCCGGCTTGATGTCTAGGATCTCCATGATCTGTTGCCCATTCAGGTCTGGGCGGATCGCATCCAACGCCTCCTGCTCGGCGAGCTCCTCGATGCGGCGCTCAAGATCGTCATAAGCATGCTCAAGCCGTTCAGCCTTACGCCGATTCTGCGTCGTCACATCAGAACGGGTGAGCAAATGCAGGCGGCTCAAAACATCACCGGCATCATTCACGTAACGGCGCACCGCAGAATCCGACCACGCGACATCCGCATAACCATAAAAACGCATATGCAACTCAACCAGCCGCACCACGGCCTTGATCGTCGCATTGTCATAACGCAACGCACGCAAACGCTTACGCGCCATCTTCGCGCCCACAACCTCGTGGTTACGGAAACTCACCGCACCGTTCTCGAACCGGCGCGTAGCCGGCTTACCGATATCGTGCAGAAGTGCAGCCAAACGCAACACCAAGTCAGGGCCAGGCACCGCATCGTCAGCAGACGTGCCCTCATGCTCGATCGCTTGCCGCAAAACAGTCAACGAATGCTGATACACATCCTTATGGTGATGATTCGCATCCGTCGCCATCTGCAACGCAGGCAACTCAGGGAGCACATAGTCAGCCAAACCCGTTGTCACCATCACATGCAACCCCGAGGCGGGATCAGAACCCAACATCAACTTATTCAGCTCGTCCCGAACCCGCTCAGCAGAGACAATCTCCAAGCGCGCTGCCATTTGCTGCATCGCCGAACGCTCCGGCCTAGCCAACTCAAAACCCAGCTGAGACACGAAACGGGCGCCCCGCATCATCCGCAAAGGATCATCCGAAAACGAAATCTCCGGGCCAGACGGGGTACGCAAAACCCCGGCCTCGACATCCGCGCGCCCACCAAACGGGTCCACCAACTCACCTGCAGGCAAACGCAACGCCATCGCATTGACCGTGAAATCACGGCGAGCCAAATCATCCTCGAGCTTCTCACCAAACCGCACATGCGGCTTACGCGAACCCGCATCGTAGACATCAGCCCTATACGTAGTGATCTCAATATCCTCACCACGCTTGCGCAAAGCGATCGTGCCGAACTCACGGCCCACATCCCACGTCGCCTCAGCCCAACCACGCACCACATCCAGAATCTGATCCGGAGTCGCGTTCGTCGTAAAATCCAAATCAGGTGCCGCCCGCCCCAAAAACAGGTCACGCACCGGCCCACCAACCAGCGCCAACTCAAAACCGGCAGCAATAAACCGCTCACCCAACTCAAGGGCAAGCGCCGGCAACTGCACATCACGTAGCTGAATCACGCTCCTTATCTTTCCAGATATCGCGGAAAGAACCCGAGCCGAGCCAACCAAAATTACCTCTAAACGGCACGGCACCCTGAGAGCCTCAAGCTGTATTAGCTAAAGTGTCCGATATGAGTGACCACGTTCCGAACCCACAGCGCCGCACGCCGTTGACGGCTGCTTTGGCGTGGGAACGTACCCGCACACTGCGGGCATCACAGCGTTTATCCCCCTCAACACCAACAGTTGAAGAGGTATCCGCAGGCGGAATCGTCATCGATCCCGACTCCCCTGACCTGCGCGTAGCCATCATTGCGCGCTACAACCGCGCAGGCCGCCTCGAATGGTGTCTACCTAAAGGACACCCAGAAGGCCAAGAAACACACGAACAAGCCGCAGTACGCGAAATCGCTGAAGAAACCGGCATCCAAGGGCAAATCCTCGTGCCCCTCGGATCCATCGACTACTGGTTCATGGTCCCCCAATACAGGGTCCACAAAACCGTTCACCACTTCCTTCTTATAGCAACCGGTGGCGAACTCACCATCGAAAACGACCCAGACCATGAGGCTGTTGACGTGGACTGGGTCCCCCTAGTCGAGCTCCCGCGCCGACTCACCTTCCTCAACGAACGCAGAATCGCCGAAATGGCCCGAGAGGTAATCGAGACGCATGAGCTCTGAGAGCACTAACGCCTCCGCACAGTCCAAGACCCCCGACCTCGGAAACGAAACAAGCGCAGGCGCATCCAATCGCCGAGGCAAAGCAGTCGCCCTCATGGCCTCCGGTACCCTCATCTCCCGGGTACTCGGATTCATGCGCACCGCGATGCTCGCCATCGCGATCGGCTCAACAACCCACGTGGCAGACATCTTCGAGAAATCGAATACGATGCCCACGATCATCTTCATGCTGCTGGCAGGCGGCGTTTTCAACGTCATCCTCGTGCCGCAGCTGATCAAAGCGTCAAAGAACGCTGACCGCGGCAGCGAATACACGTCCAAGCTACTGACGCTCACGATCCTCGTGATGGCTACGTTCACCGCAGTCTTGACCGCCAGCGCCCACACACTCACAAGAATCTTGTCCTCCGGGTGGTCAGAAGCGATGATCGCGCTCGGAACCGTATTCACCTATTGGTGCATGCCGCAGGTCTTCTTCTACGGGGTATACGCCGTTGTGGGCCAGGTCTTGAACGCCCACCACCGCTTCGGCGCCTACATGTGGGCACCTGTGGCTAACAACGTCATCCAGGTCGCATCACTAGCGATCTACATATTCTTCTTCGGCGCCTATACCGGCCGTTCTGATCTGTACTTCGCCAACTGGACCACCCACCAAACCGTGGTGCTTGCCGGTGGCGCAACCCTCGGTGTGGCAGCGCAAGCGCTCATATTGTTCTGGCCATTGAAAAAGCTCGGACTCAACCTACGTCCTGACTTCCGTTTCCGCGGAATGGGACTGCGTAAAGTCGGCCAGATGGCTGCCTGGACTCTGTTAGCCATGGCGCTTGGCAACATCGTCAACCTCTACACCGGTAAGGTCGTCTCCGGCGCAACCGCGGTCCGTGAAGGCAACCCGTCCATCCCGGGTGAAACCGCGTTCAACCAGGCCCAGTTGATTGTGGTCCTCCCCCACAGCCTTTTCGCGCTATCGCTGGCTACCGTGCTGTTCAACGAGTTCAGCAACGCGTTCAGCGAGAAACGCGACAAGGACGTAGGCCACTTGCTTTCGCATGGCCTGAGGACCATCGCCATCCCGATGCTGTTCTCAACGGTCGCTTTGGTCGTTTTGGCTGGTCCGCTTGGAAGGCTTTTCGGCGGTACCAGCGTGCAGTCCGCAGCAGCCGGTTCCGCAACGGCGACGTTGATTCTTTTGATGGCGCTGGGGCTGCCATGGCAGTCCTATAACTTCTTCCTTATGCGCGTCTTCTATGCGAAAGAAGATACTTTTACGCCGATGTTGTTGCAGGTGTTCTACTCGGCGTTAACCCTGGCAGCCGCCATCTTGGTCGCCTACAGCGTGCCATGGGAAATCCGCGCACAAGCCCTGTGCATCTCATTCCCCATCGCGCACATCTCACTCACCATCGTCGCCCACCTCACCATCCGTAAAAAATACGGCCACTACGGGGCCGGGCACGTCATGGACCAATACATCAAAATCGGGTGGTGCGCCGTCGGCGCCGGCCTCATCGGAGCAACACTGGCCTACAGCTTCGGCGCCTACGACTACGGGTGGGCCTGGAGCGGCTACCTGCCAGCCATCGCCACCATCTGCATGACCGGCATCGTGATGCTCGCCGCCTACCTCGGAATCCTCAAACTGGCACGCATCCCAGAACTCGACGACTTCCTCGCCCCTGTTTTGCGCAAACTCAAGGTTTCGCGCTAACGCATCCGCGGGAACTTCCCCGGTAGCATGAACAATAGAAACAGTTTCCAACACAAACGCACCAGCCGCACCGCACACCAACCAGGACCGGCAAGGCTGGTCGAGTTCGAGGAGTAAACGTGTCGGAAGAGATCGACAGCGGCACCGTATTAGGCGGGCGCTATCAGGTTGGCGAGCTCATCGTCGCGACCGAAGAAGGCGACCGCGTGTACGCAGGCACCGACCAAGTCCTCAACCGCGCCGTCTCCATCCTCACTGCGGCACCGCATAACGCGACCCGACTCGCCGTAGCCGCCCGCGAAATCGCGATCGAAACCCGGCCCTCCCCGGTGAAGGTCCTCGACCTCGGCATCAGTCAGTCCACTACCTACCTCATCGCCGCTGACGCTGAAGCGGCAGACATGCTTGACCTGGTCATCGAGAACGGCACTCCCTACGTTGAACCGTTCATGACCGACACACTCGGTTCCGAGATCTTCGGCGAATCCCGCTCCTACGAACCACAGGTCTACGACGACGACGCCGAATACTACGAAGAACTCGCCCACGAACAAGCCCGCAAACCATTGTTCTCAGGTTTCGCCGGCCGGTTCCGCAACCGCCGCAACAGGAATCAGGACGTCTACGACGACTCCTGGGATACCGATGATGAGAGCAATGACGAGCAGGGTTCCGGCGCCTGGGCAGCAGGTTTCGGCGCTGGCGCACCGGCAGGTACCGGGGCAGGTTCTGGCGCCAGCAGTGGCGCCGGGGCTGGGGCTGGGGCTGGCAGTGGCAGTGGCGCCGGGGCTGGGGCTGGATCGCAGCATCCAGCGATCAGCGACCCACACGAGACTCAGCCCGAGAATCTAGGCTCCTCGGAGCTTCCACCTGTTGAGCCATCGTCTGCCGGTGCTTCTGATTCTTACCAGAGCGGCCCGATCGCGAGCGTGCCCACCTCAGCCAGCGAGGCTTCCCAGGAGTCCGCACGGAACCGGGACACTGGTCGGGGTACCGGTCGCAGCGGTAGCAGGGGTACTGATGGGAGGGGTACTGGCGGGGGCGCAGCCGCGGGTGGTTTCACTGGGTTCGGCGGCTTTGACTTCGCTGATGTCCCGACTGAGATGAACCCCATCGTCACCCCCGGCATGCGTGAAAGCCGTGAGGATGCAGATGCGCGTGCCGCCCGTGAAGCTTCTGAGCGCGATGGCGAGATGCGTCCTGCATCTCGTTTCCCACGCCAGGCGTTCGGTGCCGGAGCTGCTGCGGGTGCTGGCGCGGGCGCAAGCGGCGCGGCCGCTTCCGCAGATGGCACTCAGTCGCAGGCGTTCGAAGATGCTGAACCGGAAGATAGCGGCAACAAGTTGACCCGTGTAATCGTCGGGGGTCTGCTTGGCCTGCTGATGATCGGCGGTGTCGTCTTCGCTGTCGGAAACCTCACCAAAGACAAGGAATCCCCGGCACCTGTTGCTTCTGCTTCTCAGGAGAACAAGAAGAAGCCGGAGAACTCAGGGGGTTCTGAGTCTCCATCTCCTTCCGAGAAGGAAAAGGAGAAGGAAGTTAAACCGGCTGTTCAGTCCATCAGCCGTCTGGTTCCTGGCGCGCCTGAATTGAATGCGGATACTGACGGCGAGTTGCCGAAGGCGATCGATGGCTCGCTAGCGACGTCCTATCAGACGTACAGCTACACCACGCCGCAGTTCGGTAACTACGCTCAGTCGATGGCTTTGGTTCTGGAGCTTGAAGAGACCGCCTCTGTCAAGCAAGTCAAGCTTGAGGGCTTGAATGGCGTTGGCGGAAACATGCAGATTCTAGTGGGTGACACGGAGAACATTTCTGATGCTAAGGAAGCCTATTCAGGCTCGTTCTCTGGCCCAACCCTAGAAGCCGGGCTCGGTAAGGGCGTTGAAGGGAAGTATGTTTTCGTGAACATTACCGAGCTTCCAAAGATTGCTAGCGGTGGCCCTTCTGGACGCCCTTATGGTTTCACTGTCGCAGAGATCAACGTCGAGTAAATGTACCGTTCCGCGACACCGTGGACGCCGTGCTGGACCGCTTTGTAGATTCAGCACATCAGAATGAATAACGCGCCTCAGTGGACTAGCACTGTAGGCGCGTTATTCGTTTCTGCTCTGGAATAGCTCACCTGCGTTTCTTGTTTCTATTAACGAGTGAGCGCAGTTCGTGTTGGCGTTGCATTCTGCCCACGCTGGGCGGTCCTCCTAGGGTTTTGTAACGTCATGTGCGGCTGCCGGTCAGTACCGTGGAACCCATGACGGTGGGTCCTCTATGAAAGGCCATGTTAGGTGAGCACTGAAAAGATTCATGATGTGGTGATTGTCGGTTCCGGTCCTGCCGGTTACACGGCAGCGATCTATACCGCCCGCGCTGATCTTAAACCGATCGTTATTGCAAGCTCCGTCGATGCCGGCGGTGAGCTCATGAAGACCACTGAGATCGAGAACTTCCCTGGCTTCCCTGAAGCGATCATGGGTCCTGATCTGATGACGAATATGCAGCAGCAGGCTGAACGCTTTGGCGCTGAAGTTATCTACGATGACGCTAGCGCTCTTGAGCTCGATGGCGAGGTCAAGAAGGTTGTGCTCAGTGACGGCACTATCTACCAGACGCGTTCTGTGATTGTCGCATCTGGCTCGGCGTATCGTGAGCTTGGGCTGGAGTCGGAGACGCGACTCACCGGTCATGGTGTGAGCTGGTGCGCCACGTGCGATGGTTTCTTCTTCCGTGATCAGGAGATCGTTGTTGTTGGCGGCGGAGATTCTGCCATGGAGGAGGCGCTCTTCCTGACGAAGTTCGCTTCCAAGGTTACGATCGTTCACCGCCGTGATTCGTTCCGTGCCTCGGAGATCATGGCTGATCGGGCACTGAACCATCCTTCCATCGAAGTTCGGTGGAACAGCGAAGTCACAGAGATTCTGGGTGATGACAAGGTTTCAGGTGTTCGTCTACGTGACACGGTGACGGGCGCGGAGAGTGAACTGGACGCGTCTGGCGTTTTCATCGCTATTGGTTCCGATCCTCGCGTTTCGTTGGTTGCCGGGCAGCTCGATATCACCGACGAGGGCACTATCGCAGTTGAAGGCCGTACCTCTAAGACCAAGATCCCTGGCGTATTCGCTGCGGGTGATGTTGTGGACCCAACCTATAGGCAAGCCATCACGGCTGCAGGTTCTGGTTGTACCGCAGCCATTGACGTGGAGCACTACTTGGCTTCGCTGAAGGAGAGCTAGGCCGCCCTCCCCCAGAACTAGGCCGCACTCTCCCCCATAGATTTGTACATCGAGTTCCGTACATAGAGATCCGTACACAGTTCCGCAGCCGCCTCGCTGGTAGAGCGTGCGTCTGTCCCGAACCCAACAATCTTTTCCCATCGAGTTTTAGGAGTAGATATGAGCAACGTTATTGATGTAACTGAAGCAGATTTCGAGGAGAAGGTCCTCAAGAATGAGAAGACCGTTCTGGTGGACTTCTGGGCAGAATGGTGCGGCCCTTGCCGCGCCCTTGGACCGGTTCTCGAGGAGATCCAGGAAGAGGACGGAGGGAAGCTGCAGGTAGTCAAGGTCAACGTTGACGAGAACCAGGGTATCGCCGCGAAGTACGGGATCACCTCGATCCCTGCTGTGTTCGCTTTCAAGGGTGGCCAGCACGTCGCTACCTCTATCGGTGCGAAGCCAAAGGCTCAGCTACTCGACGCCTTCAAGGACTACATCTAATCGACCGGGTTTGTTTCACATGAAACATGCCGCAGCTCGGCCGTTCCTTTGTTCCACGTGAAACACGGCGGATACTAGCTAGCGTTTCACGTGAAACGTAGACATGCATGAGGGAGTCAGTTCCAGTGGGAACTGACTCCCTCATTTCTTATCCACTCGCTTCGCATACGCAATCACGTTCCTAACCTATCCTCCGTTCCGACCCTCCTGCTCCGGTCTGTTGTTCGGAGTTATCTGCTCTGAGTCTGCTGTTCGGAGCCTTCTGTTCGGCGTCTGTGTTCTGAGTCTTCTGTTCTGAGGCATTGAGCCGCCCCGATACTCCGTTCCTTTCCGTGTCTCCTACTTGGCCTGCGCGTCGATGGAGAGACCCTGTTGTATGTGCAACGAGCCTGGCTTGTTCGACCGTCGCTTGCAATCACTTGTTTGTGCCTTCTTCAGCTTTCACAGCGTGAACTTGGTCTGGGCACACGGGTACGAGTGCGCACGCATGTGGACGCCCACGAAAGACTGGCAATCAGGACGCGTGAGTGACAGTGCTATCTGCAGACAGGCGCCGGTCCTATTAGCTGATGTAGCCGCCATGTACTGGCCCAGCGTTCCTTCGTCCTGTCTTATCCGGCGCCTCTACCACTCCCCCGCATCGGCCTCGAACGTACCGCTTCTGATATTCCACGCAACCTATGCTCGCCTCGCATAGCGTAACGATGACGCGACTCAGTACATTCTGTTTCGTGCTGACTAACAGTCTTCTTCTGTTGTATCTGCAGTTGATGTGCACTGCCGACGCCACTCATTACTTCTGTCCTGGAAACCAGATTCTGCGTCTTGCTGCGTGGTCCTGCGTCGACGTGGTTGCCAGGAACGGCCGGCACACCTTGCCTCATGAATAATCTGAACGCTGCCCGACGGACAATCCGCGTCCAATGTTTCACATGAAACAACCACTCCCCTGCTACCGCGTATCTCGGTGGGCGCTCATTTCATACAACGGGATCCACACCGTCTGCAACTACGAAGTCAATGGCACGGATCAATGTGTTGAGGTCATGACCCACTGCAGCAACAATGTGCAGGTCTGAGAAGTGTTTGGTTTCCCGACAGGGTTCACCCGCAACCACCCTGTCCACCCCAGAGATCTCTCATGACACCCTTCCAATCACGTCTCACGACTTCTTCACCCATGTGTCACGACATCGTTCACATCACGAGGCGAGGTGCGAGCCTTCCGTCATTGCATCCCACGTCAAGACACGGGCGGCGGCAAAATGAGCTTGTCCCGGCGGTCAGGAACAACGAATACATCAGTGTGCAGTAGCGGCAACCGGAACAAAACAGCCCTGGGAACACCGGAATCCGCAATACTGCAGAGAGGTTCCCTGGCCGTCTTTGCTGACCGCACAACGCGGAACGATGTCCTGAAACATCCACCAAGAAGCGGAAGGCGGAACTACCACATCAATACAGTCACGACACATCACCACTATGGGACACAAAAGGTAGGGCCTGGTTCGGATAGCTTCCGAACCAGGCCCTACCTCGTTTCACGGTCAACACGTCAGTCAAGGACTCACGCGGGCAATACAAGAGCTACTCTCCGAGACCCGTCTCGCCCTTGATGATGCCCATGATGCGGTTGAGGTCATCAACTGAGGCGAAGTCAATTTGCACCTTACCCTTGCGGGCGCCAAGCGTAATCTTGACGTTAGTCTCGAGCCGGTCTTGGAGTTGGTTGGCGAAGAAGTCCAACCGCTCCTGCCTGCGAGGCTCAGCAACCTTCCGACGTTTCTGAGGCTCACCCTGACGTTCAATAGCCTGAGCGAGCTCTTCAGTCGCACGTACAGAAAGGCCTTCGTTGACTACACGTTGCGCCAGCTTTTCCATATCCTCGGTGCTGCTCAGGGCCAGGATGGCGCGCGCATGACCTGCCGAGAGAACCCCTGCGGCCACACGGCGCTGTACCAACGCTGGCAGGCGTAGCAACCGGATCGTATTGGAGATCTGAGGACGGGAACGACCGATGCGTTCAGACAACTCCTCCTGAGTACACTCAAACTCAGCCATCAACTGCTGATACGCGGCTGCTTCTTCAAGCGGGTTGAGTTGAGACCTGTGAAGGTTTTCAAGCAGGGCGTCCCTGAGCAGGTCAGAGTCATCGGTCTCCCGAATAATGGCAGGGATGACATCGAAACCTGCTTCTTGGGTGGCGCGCCAGCGGCGTTCACCCATCACCAACTCATACCGTGGTCCACCTTCTTCGCGTGAAGGCCGCACGACTACCGGTTGAAGCAGGCCGATCTCTTTGATCGAATGAACTAGCTCAGCGAGTTCTTCTTCGTCGAATACCTGCCGCGGCTGTTTACGGTTCGGGTGAATGTCATCGACGGGAATTTCGCTGAACGTCGCGCCTGGCACTGCAACTAAGTCGTCACCTGCCGTCGCCGTCTCAATGTCGCCGCTACCAGCAGAGCCTCTCGTTCCACGTGAAACACTCTCTTGACTCCGAGTCGAGAGCACGTCTGGTACAGACATTCGTGATCGCGAGTCTCGCCTAGTCTCGTGGGCGCCACTGCCGTCTACTGAATCATGTTCAGTGCTGCGATCCGCCTCGGTGGTGAAGAAGAAGTCCACAGGGCGCCGCTTGTGGTTAGCTTTATCCCCCGTTGCTTTCCGCGCGGATTTACCACCCTGGACATTGGAGGCTGAAGTTGCCTGCGTTTCACGTGAAACTTCAGACGCCTTAGAGCGTCCAGTTGTGTTGCTTGCTCTAGATTTCTCAGCGGGTGTACGCGCCTCACTCTTGGTTGCTTTCGCATCATCTTTGGTCGACGTAGGCTTACTCTGCGACGCCTTAGCGCTACCTGTCTTGGTCGTCGCAGATTTCGCCTTAGTGGTGGAAGACTTTTGTGTTGCTTGAGTCTTCGACTTTTTAGATCCGGTCTCCGCAGATGTAGCCGAGGACTGAGAAGATGCCTTCGTACGAGTCGCGCCCTTCGCGGCCTCTGTACGGGTCTTGGCTCGTTGCTCTGTATCTTCGTTGTTCGCTGTAGTTTCGTTGGCGGATTGTTGTGGGGTGCTCGCCCCGATGAGTGCACCTAGTCCCCTACCGAGACCGCGCCTACGTGGTGTGGCCATCTAAACGCTCCTTCGCTCGCAACTAGTTTATCCGCTTTGGCGCGAATCCCGGCCTTGGACTTGGTAGGTTTCCCCGCAATTCATTTTTCCTGATCAGTACAGTGAGCCGCGGGCTCCCGCCTCATACGGTTTCCATCCCTATCGCAGGCTAGTTTCATGCCTGGGTTTCACGTGAAACGGTCCAACGAGCTCGTGCATCTCTTCCGGGTTCGCTTGTTCTGGCAGGGAATAGCCAAGAAACGCCGTCTACTATCACCTTGCGCCCGTCCTGTCTCTACCTGGTTTCACGACATCACTCACCCGAAATCACCTCTTTCAGCCCAGAGATGTGTCACGACACCCCCCAACTATGTGTCACGACATCGTCCCGCACAAGACAAGGTGCGACCAGTCCACTGCCGCAGACCAAGTTGAGACGGGCCGGCGCAGAAACTGGCTGTTCCGGTGGACCGCGAGTTGCGACTACACCGGAATAGACCAGCCGCTGCGGCAGCAAGATAGCCCAGGGAACACCGGGAACCGCATGAGTGCCGGTACGTTACCGGGGCGCCTTGGCCGTGCCCAAAAGCGGAACGATGTCCTGACACATTACATTCCCGTCCCGTCTTCCTTTGGTACGCAAGCAGGGATCCCCTTCGTTGCAGGCGTCCCCGCATAGCTCTCTGAGGTCATGTGCGCGAGAACTGAGACGCCTTCAAACGCACAAGACCCTATTTCAGTTAGCGTTGCAACGCTGCAACAATTCGCCTTGTCGCTTACCTGCTAACCACTCTCTACTCCCTGCGTTTCACGTGAAACGGGCACTGGCATTCAGCATCACCGGGTTCTCATAACATCACCTAGTTGCCACGTTCCTGCGGAAACAAGAACTACGCTCCTGCCGTTACTGAAGAACGCCGGGCTTCAAGGACAGAAAGCCGAACAACCGGGAAGATTGTCTGCCTATTGTTCAGACGCACTCACGCACAGTGGAACCTACTCACCTGGCTCAACAGCTACGTGCGTGGCTCGTGCAGGTCGGAAGGGACCCTCCTACCCCACCGACGCAGTTTAGAACAGTGAACTAGTGCACATACGCAGTCAGCTAATTAGACCAGAGCCATTCACGAGCTAGCGGCATAAACCTAGACGAGTCAACATCTCCAGTGACGCCCGGAGAATCCCTGCAGAATGTATCCGGAAGTCTAACTACCTACAGCATCTACCTCCGGCACCGCTTCTGAACGCACGAACTCTAATAGAACTGACTCCACGCTGCAGCAAACCGCTATGGATTCCGTCCGCTCCCCTACCAGTTCGAGTGGCCCCGATCTGCGCCCATCGTATTGATGGGCCCGCCGCATTCAGAAGCGCGTTGCATTCATGAGTCCGTCTTACTCGTAGACGCGTTGTATCCGTAGGTCCGCGTTTCACGTGAAACGCCCCGAAAGACTCGAATGGCCGAGAAGTGAGCCGAAATACGGAAATTGCGCCTTGGATACCCTTAGGGCAGGTCAGGTAAAAGGACTCGATCCAGGAATCCACTGTTGACAGCGGATCAACAGTGCACTCAAGTAAAAATGCTTTATTTGTTCAGAAGTTCCCGCGCAACGTTGATATATGCCAAGGCGCCAGTGGACGTCGGGTCATACGTCAGCACAGTCTGCTGGAAACTTGGCGCCTCTGAAATACGCACCGAACGTGGAATCACGGAATCTAGGGCCTGATCAGGGAAATGCCCCCGAACCTCTTCGGCAACCTGCGAGGACAAGTTGGTGCGGCCATCGTACATGGTCAACAAGATAGCGCTCACCGCAAGCTCAGGGTTCAGATGCTCACGGATTAACTCGATATTGCTCAACAGCTGGCTCAAACCCTCGAGTGCATAGTACTCACTCTGGATCGGGATCAGAACCTCACGCGCTGCAACGAAAGCGTTAACCGTCAACAGACCCAACGACGGCGGGCAGTCAATGAAAACGAAATCGAGACGAGGGAGGCCGTTGGCCTCACGGTACTCGGCGTAGTCCCGGATAGCTGTAGCCAACCGCACGTTACGGTCCTCAAGAGAGACCAACTCAATTTCGGCGCCAGCAAGATCGATCGTCGCAGGAGCAACAACCAAGTTGTCCACGTCAGGGCAATCCTGAACCACATCAGACAACGGTGTCCCCTCAATCAGGACATCGTAGGTCGAGGGAACTTCAGAAGAGTGAGGAACATTCAACGCGGTAGAGGCGTTACCCTGGGGATCGTTATCGATCACCAGAACCTGCATGCCCTCTAAAGCAAGCGCGGCAGCCAGGTTAACGGTTGTGGTGGTTTTCCCCACGCCGCCCTTCTGGTTACTCACCGTAATAACGCGGGTCGCTTCGGGACGCTTCATATCGCCTGCAGGAAAAGAGACCTCAGCGGCAGAATTTGAATCACCAGAAATATTGTCGCCGGCCTGATTATTATCGAGCATTCCTGCGCCTCTCATCCATAACCTTCAGAGTTCAACCTTATCGAGGATCAACCACGATCCGCACTACGGTTGACGGCTCGGCGAGCCATTCCTCACCCACAGTTTCAATCCGGACATCCCGGCCCTTATATTTCCGGATCACCTTCGCAGCCTTTTCAACCTCAGCCGCAGCCGAACGGCCCTTCAACGCGATCAGCTCCCCTCCCCCACGCATCAGAGGAAGAGTCAAAGGAACCAGCTGACGCATCGCAGTCACTGCGCGGGCCGTCACCACATCGACATCTAAGGTTTCGGCCATCTGTTCGGCGCGAGCCTGAACCACATCGACTCGGTCGCTCAGGCCTAAGTCCTCGATCACTTCATCAAGCCACTGGCAACGGCGCTGCAGCGGTTCAATCAAGACAAGAGTCAGGTCAGGGCGCGCTAGAGCCAAAACGATGCCCGGCAAACCAGCTCCGGAACCGACGTCAGCAACCAGTGCGCCTTCAGGCATCACATCGGCCAAAGCCGCACAGTTGAGAACATGCCGCGACCACAGAATAGGGATCTCGCGTGGACCAAGCAGGCCACGCTCAATACCGGTTGAAGCCAGATGCCCCACGTATCGCTGAGCGAGCCCCGCGCGGTCACCAAAATAGTGTTCAACCGCGGGAAGCTCCTGCTCATTCGGTCGCGGTGCATCTTCAGGAGCTACCGCGATCTCCGAGGAATCAATCCGCGGGCCTTCCGGGCCAGTACCGGGACGGCGCTGCTCATCATCCTGTGGACGATGCTGCTCACCGTTGGTCTGTGGAGTCATTAGCTCGCGTCCTCAGCAGGGTGCACGACGACGTGGCGGCGGGTGCCTTCACCTTCAGATTCGGAAACAAGCCCAGCTTCAGCAATGACGTCGTGAACGATCTTGCGTTCATACGGGGTCATCGGTTCCAGAGCTTCCGACTCACCTGTCTCGTTGACGGCGTCGATAGCTTTCTTCGCGATGTCCTTGAGTTCTTCGGCGCGTTCCTTGCGGTAGCCGGCAATGTCTAGAACGAAACGTGAACGCTGGCCGGTGTGCGCCAGAACTGCCAGGCGGGTTAGTTCCTGCAGGGCGTCCAAGACCCGGCCGTCGCGGCCCACGAGTTCTTGAAGGTCCGCATCGTCATCTTCGGTTTCTACTGAAACGTAGACGCGTCCGCCACGAACCTCGATGTCGATGTCGCCATCCAAGTCAGCGATGTCGAGGAGTTCTTCGAGATAGTCAGCTGCGGCGTCGCCTTCTTCTTCCAGGCGCTGCATCGTGAGGGATTTACCGGTTTCACGCTCAGGCTGGGCATCATCCGAGGCGCGCTCGGCGTCATTTTCGGAGGTGACTTCGAGGTCCTGCAACTGTTCGTTATTCATCACTTACGCTTCCTCCGGTTCTTACGCTGCGGCTGGATACGCTGGCCACGCACGTGCGTCTGATTTGTTTTAGTGTTCTCTTCTTTTGCAGGTGCATCCTTCTGCCCGATGGGCGGAAGACCGCGTGCGGCGCGGCGGATGTTGAGTTCCTTTTCGGCAAGCGAACCAGGCGTTGGGTTGTGCTTGATAACCCACATCTGCTGGGCCAGTACCCACATGTTGGTTGCAGTCCAGTAAACCAGCAGACCCAGTGGGAAGTTAATACCACCGATACCGAAGACCACTGGCAGGAAGTACATCATCATGCGCTGTTGGCGTGCGAACTGGCCCTGCTGGGATTCAGGGGTCATGTTCTTGGTCATCAGCTGGCGCTGCGTGATGAACATGAGGGCGACCATCGCGATGATCAGGATGATCGCGACGATGATCACGGATGCCTTAGGTGAGCCGCTACCGAGCGTGCCAACGAAGGTGTCGGAGAGGCGGGCGCCGAAGATCGTGGCGTCGTGGAAGGAGCGGACTTTCTCTGCGGAGAGTGCCGCGATGTTTTCGTTGGCGTTAGCCGCGTGAGTCGAGCCGTTCAGCACCTGGAAGAGCGCGAAGAAGAACGGCATCTGAATCAGCAGCGGCATACAGGACGCGAACATCGAGGTGTTGTGCTTCTTGAACAGTGCACGCTGTTCGGCAAGCATCGCCTGCTGCGAAAGCTGGTCTCGTTTGCCCTTGTATTTCTGCTGGAGCTTGCGTAGCTCTGGCTGCACAACCTGCATTGCGCGCTGGGCACGGATTTGGCGTGCGAACACAGGGATCAAAGCGGCGCGGACCGTGACCGTGACCAGCACGATCGCGAGAGTCCAGGTCCAGCCGGAGTCCCGGTCCATCCCAATCAGGGTGAAGAAGCTGTGGAACATGTCCATGAGGAAGGACATGACCCAGCGGAATGGGGTCAGAAGCCAGTTAAAGAAATTCATAAAGCGCCGCTTTGCTCCTTAGCCGCGGTGTGCGGCTGAGATGAATTCAGGGGATGGTTTAACACCATGATCTTCGGTGCCTTCGACTCTGGCCAAATCCGTTTGCCGGGTGGCACCGGGTCGATTCCCCCTTTGGTCCATGGGTGGCATCGAGCGATTCTCGATACGGTGAGCCACGAGCCTTTGATGGCGCCGTGGCTTGTTACTGCTTCTAGCCCGTAGGCGGAGCAGGTTGGATAGTAGGGGCACACATCTCCGTAGAGCGGGGAGATGGCTAGCCGCCAAAACTTGATGAAGCCGATGATGAGGTTGCGTGGGATGTCCACGATGTGGCGCCACCACGGTACTGCGGGTGCCTGGTTGTCAGGGACGATGGGTGCGGGACCCAGCTGCTCGGCAAGGCTACGCTCATCATTGCGGCTGTGAAGTTCCGCTGAACTGTGTTGTTCAGCTAAGCCGCGCTGTTCGGCTGAGTCGCACTGTTCAGCTGCTTTGTGCTGTCGGGTTGAGTTTGATTCCGTTGCGCAGGCATGGTTGAGGTGGGTGTGTGGTGTGCGTCTATTTTTGTTGCGTGCCACTGATGTCCACCCCGATTCTGCGTAGTCCGTTGCGGAGGTCGGTGTTGAGGGTGTTGTAGTCTGCGTGCGCTGCGGCGGGTAGGCCACGTACCACCACGTCGTGGTTTGAGATGCCTTCTTTAATGATCTCCCATGCGCTGGCGCGTAGTCGACGCTTGACTTGGTTTCGTACTGCCGCGTTTCCTACTTTTTTGGAGACGATGAATCCAAAGCGTGGAACCGGGTTGTTGGTAGGTCTAGCGAAGACAACGACGTTCCGGCACCCTTTACGGGTACCGGAACGCATTACGTTTCGCAGTTCGTTGCCTTTGCGTACTCGATGTTGTTGTGGGAGCACGAAAACACCCGTTGTTGGGTTCGCTTGAGCTGGTCCGGTTACCGTGTGGTTCCGGACGCGGGCTCGAGCGGGTTAGGCAGAGAGGCTCTTGCGACCCTTGTTGCGGCGGGTCGAGAGGATTGCGCGGCCGGCGCGGGTGCGCATGCGCAGGCGGAAGCCGTGCTTCTTGCTGCGGCGGCGGTTATTCGGCTGGAAAGTCCGCTTGGTCACGTTGAACACTCCGAGACGTCAGTTAGGGCATCGCCCGCTGTGCCTGAGGGGTTGTGCCTGAGGAATGTAACGGGATGGATGCGTTGTATCACGTTTACAACCGTGCTCTAACGAGGACTAACCGGGACGATGTTGTATCCGTTTGGCCAGTTCATTGTCAGGTTCGCGGATGCACCTTTTGGGCACGCCGCAACGCACGGAACTGATCCAGTGTAGCCAGTTTGATTGTTGCGGGTCAAACCCGGGTTAAGTGAATCACGCTGATGTGCGCAGCTGCATGCACGAAACAGCTCAAATCACCTTAATTAGGCATTCTTTTCACACCCTGTTTACGAAAGTTATCCACAGCCTGGGGAGAACTCTGGGGATTACTTGCGTTTACAGTCCAAGTTATCCCCATTTTCCTGTGCATAAGTTCGTCAACCTGTGGTGGGTACGGGTACGGTAGTGCCGTTGGGGTCTATCTTTTGCACAGGCTGTACCGTAGTCTCAGCTGTGTGTTCGCTGTGTCGGCGCCGAGTCCTTTCTCGACTCCTCGCCTGATCGCACCGTTCACGTCATCTATGCGCTAACAGAAGGGAAACTGGGATGAGCACTCAGGACGCAACCGCCGATCAGTGGCGGAAAGTGGTCCAAGAGTTGCGTGCAGACCCGCGCGTTACACCCCGTCAGCGCGGCTACCTCGAATTAGCGCAACCACAGGGGCGTGTTGGAACCACGTTCCTGGTAGCTGTCCCTAACGAATTGACTCGCGACACTCTGCAAAGCGTGCTGAGTGAACCGCTCGATGATGCTCTGCGCACCGTTTTTGGTCAGGACATGCTGTGCGCTTTCTCAATCGATGCAACCATCGAAACCCGTGCTGACGATGCGGATACCTCAGTTGCGGAAAGCCCCGACCGCTACCGCGGCAACGAGGTCTCCCCCGCCAACGAGCTGCAAATCCTGGATCCAC
The DNA here is from genome assembly GCF_031458175.1 of Pseudoglutamicibacter albus. Taxonomy (NCBI): domain Bacteria; kingdom Bacillati; phylum Actinomycetota; class Actinomycetes; order Micrococcales; family Micrococcaceae; genus Pseudoglutamicibacter; species Pseudoglutamicibacter albus. The sequence continues at coordinate 2,066,156 of NZ_JAVDXX010000001.1, forward strand.
ACCCCGTTTCTTCGAATGTCGATCCGCGCCGTCGGTTCGATCGCGGTGAATATGATGACCGCGGCGAGTATGCCGCAGCTGAGCGGCCGCGCGAGAACTTCAACCACCAGGAATTTGATAGCAACCGCTATCAGACAATTGCCCCTTACCCTCTTGAGCACGAGGACACATCGAGACAGCCGCACGATAACGGTGAATTCTTGCGTGCAGAAGCGGATGTGCAGCGTTTCCAACGCGCGGCTGAAAGGCTCGATGCGAGCCAGGGCGCGGCATCTGGCTCAGCCATGCTTCCGGTTGGCCGTGCCGTGCCGCAGCCCCCATCGACATCGGCGGAATTTGGGCGGCTGAACCCTAAATACGTTTTCGATTCGTTCGTGATCGGTTCATCGAACCGTTTCGCCCACGCCGCGGCCGTGGCTGTAGCGGAGGCGCCCGCTAAGGCATATAACCCACTTTTCATATACGGGGGTTCGGGGCTCGGTAAAACCCACTTGTTGCACGCCATCGGGCACTATGCACGCGATCTGTATCGCGGAATCCGGGTGCGCTACGTCAACTCGGAAGAGTTCACGAACGACTTCATCAACTCGATTCGTGATGACGAGGGCACCAGCTTCAAGGCGATGTACCGCAACGTAGACATCCTGCTGATTGACGACATCCAGTTCCTTGCGAACAAGGACGCAACTCAGGAAGAGTTCTTCCATACGTTCAACGCGTTGCACAACCACAACAAGCAGGTTGTGATCACCTCGGATTTGCCGCCCAAGCAACTCTCAGGCTTTGAAGACCGCATGCGTTCGCGCTTCGAGTGGGGTTTGACCACTGATATTCAGCCGCCTGAGCTGGAGACGCGTATCGCGATTCTGCGTAAGAAGGCTGAGGCTGAAGATCTTTCGGTGCCTCCCGAGGTTTTGGAAGCGATCGCCTCGCGAATCTCAACGAACATCCGTGAGCTTGAGGGCGCACTAATTCGCGTGACGGCATATGCCTCGTTGAACCAACAGCCCGCCACTTTAGAAGTGGCCGAACATGTGCTGAAGGACCTTGTCACGGATGAGGGCGCGCAAACGCTGACGCCTGAAACGATCATTCACACAACTGCCGAGTACTTCGGGTTCACAGTGGCTGAGCTCAATTCCAAGTCGCGTACCCGGGCTCTGGTTACCTCACGGCAGATCGCGATGTATCTGTTGCGTGAGCTGACAGAGATGTCGCTTCCGAAGATCGGTGAGTTGATGGGCGGACGCGACCACACAACTGTGATCCATGCTGAGCGCAAGATCCGTGAGCTGATGGCTGAGAGGCGCGAGATCTATAACCAGGTCACGGAACTGACCAATACGATGCGGCAGCAGCAGCGGGATTAACCCTGTAACTACGCGGTTAAATCCGAATATTTTGTAGTTATCCGCAAGAAATGTGCAAAGAGCTGTGGATAACTGTGGGTGACATGCCTTTCGCTTCGCATAATCCTAGCTCACTCTTATATGCTTCACAGTGATGGGAATAATGCGTTAGAGTTCTCCACACTTTATCCACACTCAGTGGATAGCTGAATCATGCGGATCTGACGGGTTTTACACAAACTCCACAACGGTTACTACTCCTCCCACCTTTAAACATCTATCCAAATTACATTTTGTGATTCGACCGGCCCCGGCTCGAACTACACGCCCCTACAGGCTGATTTCTAAATCTCAGTGAACAAGTTATTTGAACCAGGTAGGCTAAACACGTGCCCTGTGTGACTTTTGAGCACAAGAGTGAATAAGGTCTTACTCTTGTGCTTGAATCTCATGCGCACCGAAAGCCTCGTATTTCGCATCGGAAGGTGAATCTGTGAAGATCAGCGTGGACCGTGATGTGCTCACTGAAGCCGTGACGTGGACTGCTCGAGCACTCGCTCCTCGTCCAGCGACCCCTGTACTTTCCGGTATTTTGATCACTGCCGCGGATAACACTCTGACGTTTGAGGCTTTTGACTACACGACTTCGGCACACCTTGACGTGGATGCCAACATCGAAACGGAAGGTTCGGTGCTTGTCTCTGGCAAGATGCTCGCCGACATCGCCCGTACTTTGCCTGCGGCTCCAGTGACTCTTGAACTTGAGAACGCTAAGCTCACGGTTTCGTGTGGCCGTTCCCGTTTCCACTTGGCCACCATGCCGGTTGATGAATACCCGAGCCTGCCTAAGATGCCCGATGTTCTTGGCACTGTTGATGGCACAGAATTCTCTCGGGCTGTTGCTCAGGTTTCGGTTGCTGCTGCTCGTGATGAAACCTTGCCGATCCTCACTGGCATCAAGGTTGAGTTTGAAGATGACACGATGACGCTATTGGCGACTGACCGCTATCGTCTTGCGATGCGTGAGTTGAATTGGAAGCCAGCTGGTTCGAGCGTTTCAACTTCGGCTCTCGTGAAGGCTAAGACCCTCTCGGATGTCGCTAAGACGTTAGGTTCTGCTGGTGAGCTCAGCATCTGCATGGAGGAAAACGGCGATATTGTCGGTTTCGTTTCGGGTTCGCGCCGCACCACTACGCTTTTGGTTGATGGTGATTACCCTAAGATTCGCTCTCTGTTCCCGGAGGAATCGCTTATTCACGCATCGGTTTCTACTCCTGAGCTGATTGAGGCCGTTCGCCGTGTTTCGATTGTGGCTGAGCGAAACACCCCTGTGCGTTTGCAATTCACTGATGCCCAGGTCGCGCTCGATGCGGGAACGGGTGAAGAAGCCCAAGCTGAAGAAGCCATCGAAAGCCAGCTCAACGGCGATGAGATCACGGTCGCTTTCAACCCTCCGTTCTTGTCCGAGGGTTTGTCTGCTTTTGACACTGAGAATGTTCAGTTTGCGTTCACTACCGCGCCGAAGCCTGCGATGTTGACCGCGCTTGATCAGGAAACCGGCCAGCCGGATATGTCTTTCCGCTATTTGGTGATGCCGGTGCGACTGCCTAACGCGTGATGTTTAGGTGTATCTGACGCATCTTTCGCTGCACGATTTCCGTACGTATCAGCATCTCGAGTTGCCTTTGAGCCCTGGCACTACTGTTTTGGTGGGGCCCAATGGTGTGGGTAAAACCAACATTGTTGAGGCAATCGGCTATTTGGCTACACAGGATTCTCACCGTGTGAGCCAGGATGCACCGCTAGTGCGTTTCGGTGCGGAGCGCGCGTTGATCGCGGGCCAGGTTAACCGCGGGGACCGCCTGACGCGTGTTGAAGTTGAGATTAATCCGCGGCGTCGGAACCGGGCACGGGTCAATCGCGCTGATTTTTCGCGAGCTCGTGAGGCTTTAGGCATTCTCCGTTCGATCCTGTTTGTCCCTGAAGATCTGGAGCTGGTCAAGGGCGAGCCGGAGGTTCGGCGCCGTTTCCTTGATGATCTTGTGGTGCAGCTTCGGCCGGATCAGGCCGCGGTGCGCAACGAATTTGACCGGGTATTGCGTCAACGCAACGCACTTTTGAAGTCGGCTCGCGCATCGGGCGGTTTCACTGAAGCCCACGAGGCCACTCTTGATGTGTGGGATATGCATTTCGCGCAAGCTGCGGCACCGCTTATGCGGAACCGGATTCATGTGGCGAAATTGTTGGCTCCGCATGTTGCCCAGGCTTATTCGGAGCTGACGAATGGGGCTAAGGCGGCTACGTTGCGTTATTTCGCGACAGTGGTTGATGAGGCGGAAACGCTGGGTTCGGTTGATGGCCCGGTCGCGGAGCAGACGTTGTTGACCCCTGATATGGTGCACATCACTGATGTGGTGAGCCAAGCGTTGGAGGCTTCCCGCGCCCGTGATATTGAGCGTGCCACGACAACGGTTGGTCCGCATCGTGATGATGTGATGTTGGGGCTCGGGTCCGCGCCGGCTAAGGGTTTTGCCTCTCACGGGGAGACGTGGTCGTTGGCGTTGGCGTTGCGGTTGGCGGCGTTTCGGGTTCTGATGGAGGATGACCCTTCCGATGCGGCGCGTCCTGTATTGATTCTGGACGATGTGTTCGCTGAGTTGGATGAGTTCCGGCGGCAGCGTCTGGTGGCGGCGCTGGCGGATGCCGAGCAGGTTGTGGTCACTGCCGCGGTGGGTAGCGAGATTCCTCAAGGGTTGGATGCCACGGTGGTGCGTGTTTCGCCTGGGGAGGTGATGATCGATGACGCCACAAACGCCTGAGCCGCGCCCTGAAGAGGACAGTTTTGAAACGCAGGGTGGTGATTTTGAAACGCAGGGTTGTGATGCGCAGCCGAATGAGGTTGAGGTGTTCGAAGCTGAACTTGAGGGGCTTGATGCTTTGGTGGATGATGCCCCGGCGGTGGTTTTGGCTCGCGCGCGGAAGCTTGCTTTGTCCCAAGGTGATGTGCGCCGTGATGCGGCGATGGTTCAGCGCGCTAAGCAGAAGGCGCGGGCCCGTAAGAGCCGTAAGCAGAAGTGGGATGATCCTGATGCTGGCGGGCGTGATCCGGTGGGTTTGGGTGAGCTGCTGGAGCGGATGATGCGTTCGCGGGGCTGGGCTGAACCGGTTGCGGTGGGTTCTGTTTTGGCTCGGTGGCCTGAGATTGTGGGGCCGCAGGTTGCCGCGCACGCGGTTGCTGAGTCTTTTGAGGATTCGGTTGTGGTGGTTCGGTGTTCTTCTACTGCGTGGGCTACGAATCTGCAGCTGATGCAGCATGATTTGTTGAAGCGTTTGGATGCTGCGGTGGGTCATGGCGTGGTGACGCGGATCAAGGCTTTGGGGCCGGCGGCGCCTTCGTGGCGTAAGGGGCCGCGGTCTGCTCCGGGCGGGCGGGGCCCGCGGGACACGTACGGGTGAGGCACGCGAGGCATCGTGTGTTTCGCACCCGGCGCATCGTTCCCACCACTGCCCTCCCGAGCCCCGCATTCTGAGCCTTGTATCGCGTACTCCGCATCCCGCTCGATCGGTTCTGAGGGGATGGGAGGGCCGGAGGGGATGCCCTACATATAAAGGGATGCATCGTGTCTAAGGGGCGTTTACGGGCCTGCTAACGCGACGAACGTACTTATTCCGCGCTAGAATGGATCTAAATTGGCGTTTTTGTGTGCCCGCGTGCTTGTTGTTGTGCGTGTGGTGCAGGCGCTCGCTGTAGATGATTGAAGAACTGGGAGTACCGTGGCGGAGGATATCCAGCCGGAGAACGGCGTTTCGGAACACCATGAGGGGTCTGGGGATCAGACTCATGGTGAGACACATGAGGGCACCGGCCATGTCGGCAACCATAAGGTGACTGAGGAATACGGTGCGTCTGCGATTACGGTGCTTGAGGGGCTTGAGGCTGTCCGGAAGCGCCCGGGTATGTACATCGGTTCGACCGGCCCGCGTGGTTTGCATCACCTCGTGTATGAGGTGGTTGATAACTCGGTCGATGAGGCGTTGGCCGGGTATGCGGACACGATCCGGGTGACCCTGCAGGACGATGGTGGCGTCCGTGTTGAGGATAACGGCCGCGGTATCCCGGTGGATATGCACCCGACGGAGGGCCGCCCGACCGTTGAGGTCGTGATGACCATTTTGCATGCTGGCGGTAAGTTCGGCGGCGGCGGTTATGCGGTTTCGGGTGGTTTGCACGGTGTTGGTATTTCGGTTGTGAACGCGCTTTCGCGCCGCATTGACACGTGTGTTAAGCGTCAGGGTTACGAGTGGAATGTGACGTTTGAGAACGGCGGCCACGTTGTGGGTGAGGGGCTCACGCGTGGTGCTGCGACTGATGAGACGGGCACGATCCAGACGTTCTATCCGGATCCGGAGATTTTCGAATCGGTTGAGTTCGATTTTGAGACCCTACGTGCGCGCTTGCAGCAGATGGCGTTTTTGAACAAGGGTTTGCGCATCGTTTTGACTGATGAGCGCAGTCTTGATGATGCCGGTGATGAGGTTGTTGATGAGGCCGATGCGGACGCAGGCGAGGCTGAGAAGAAGCCGCAGCATCGCACGGTGGATTATAAGTATGACGAGGGCTTGCTTGATTACGTCAAGTTCCTGAACGCGTCGAAGAAGGCTGAGCTGATCCATGAGGATGTGATCGCTTTTGAGGCCGAGGATACTGACCGGAAGATTTCGGTTGAGATCGCGATGCAGTGGACTTCGGCGTATTCGGAGTCGGTGCACACGTATGCGAACACGATTAACACTCATGAGGGTGGTACTCATGAGGAGGGTTTCCGTGCCGCGTTGACCTCGTTGATCAACCGTTATGCGCGTGAGAACAACCTTCTGAAGGAGAAGGATGACAACCTCACGGGTGACGATATCCGTGAGGGTCTCACCGCGGTGGTTTCGGTCAAGCTGGGTGAGCCGCAGTTTGAGGGTCAGACCAAGACGAAGCTGGGTAACTCGATTGCGCGTGGTTTTGTGCAGGGTGTTATTCACGACGGTTTGGGTGACTGGCTGGAGCGTAACCCGATGCCGGCGCGGGATGTGATCCGGAAGGCGATGCTTTCGGCGCAGGCTCGTATGGCTGCGCGGAAGGCTCGTGATCAGGCTCGGCGTAAGTCTCCGTTGGAGACGTTCGGTATGCCGGGTAAGTTGTCGGATTGCTCGTCGAAGAACCCGGCTGAGTGCGAGATCTACATTGTTGAGGGTGACTCCGCGGGTGGTTCGGCTAAGCGTGGCCGTGATCCGCGGACTCAGGCGATTTTGCCGTTGCGCGGCAAGATTCTCAATGTTGAGCGTGCGCGTCTGGATAAGGCGTTGGCTAACCGTGAGGTTCAGTCGATGATTACCGCGTTCGGTACGAACATCGGTGAAGAGTTCGATATTGAGAAGCTGCGGTATCACAAGATTGTTTTGATGGCGGATGCGGATGTTGACGGTCAGCACATCACCACGCTGTTGTTGACGGTGTTGTTCCGGTTTATGCGTCCGCTGATTGAGCGCGGTTATGTGTATTTGGCGCAGCCGCCGCTGTATCGCATCAAGTGGTCGAATGCCCCGCACGATTATGTGTTTACTGACGCTGAGCGTGATGAGGCGTTGGAGAAGGGCCGCGCGGCTGGCCAGCGTTTGCCTAAGGATAATGCGATCCAGCGTTATAAGGGTTTGGGCGAGATGGATTATTCGGAGTTGTGGGATACAACTATGAACCCGGAATTCCGTACGTTGAAGCAGGTCACGATGGATGATGCTGCGGCTGTGGATCAGGTGTTTTCTGTTCTGATGGGTGAGGACGTTGAGTCTCGCCGTGAGTTTATTCAGCAGAATGCCCGTGATGTGAGGTTCCTGGATATTTAGGTTCGTCAGGGTGCACGGCGTTCTATGGTGTGGATCGAGTACATGGATCTGACGGTGGCGCTGTTGCTGAGGAAGACTTTTGGATTTTGAGGCTAAGGAAGAAGCTGTAATTCGATGAGTGAGAACAACACTCCTGATCCGGATGTGAACGCTAAGGGCGTCGGGGAGTCTTTGGCTCCAGCGGTGGTTGCTGGTGACCGTGTTTCGCAGGTTGATCTGCAGACTGAGATGCAGCAGTCGTATCTGGATTATGCGATGGCTGTCATTGTTGGTCGTGCGTTGCCGGATGTGCGTGATGGTTTGAAGCCGGTGCATCGTCGTGTGATTTATGCGATGTATGACGGCGGCTATCGGCCGGATCGCGGATTCAATAAGTGTGCTCGTGTTGTTGGTGAGGTGATGGGTCACTTCCACCCGCACGGTGATTCGGCGATTTATGACACGTTGGTGCGTCTGACTCAGGATTGGGTCATGCGTTACCCGTTGGCTACGGGGCAGGGTAACTTTGGTTCTCCGGGTAACGATGGTGCTGCGGCTCCTCGTTATACGGAGACGAAGATGGCTCCGTTGGCTATGGAGATGGTTCGGGATATCCACGAGGACACCGTGGATTTCATGCCGAACTATGACGGTAAGAATCAGGAGCCGACTGTTTTGCCGGCCCGTTTCCCGAACCTGTTGGCAAACGGTTCGGCTGGTATTGCCGTTGGTATGGCTACGAATATTCCTCCGCATAATATGCGTGAGCTTGCCGATGGCGTGCAGTGGGCACTGCAGCATCCGGATGCGAGCCGTGAGGAGTTGCTTGAGGCGCTGATGCAGCGCATTCAGGGCCCGGACTTCCCCACGGGCGCCCGTATTTTGGGGCGTAAGGGTATTGAGGATATGTACCGCACTGGTCGCGGTTCTATCCCGATGCGTGCGGTGGTTAATGTCGAGGAGATCGACGGCCGTACGTGCTTGGTTGTGACTGAGCTTCCGTATCAGGCGAATCCGGATAATTTGGCGATCAAGATCGCTGATCTTGTGAAGGACCACAAGATTCAGGGCATCGCGGACTTGCGGGATGAGACCTCTGGCCGGACTGGTCAGCGTTTGGTGATTGTCCTGAAGCGGGACGCTGTGCCGAAGGTTGTTTTGAACAACCTGTATAAGCACACGGAGCTGCAGCAGAATTTCTCGGCGAACATGTTGGCGCTCGTGGACGGTGTTCCGCGCACACTTTCGCTGGATGCGTTCATTATTCACTGGATTAATCACCAGATCGATGTGATTGTCCGCCGCACTAAGCATCGTTTGAAGAAGGCCAAGGCTTTGGCGCATATTCAGGTTGCTTTGTTGATGGCGCTGGATGTGCTCGATGACGTGATTGCGTTGATCCGGAAGTCACCGACTGTTGATGAGTCGCGTGAGGGTTTGAAGAAGCTCTTGGGGATCGATGATGATCAGGCGAACGCGATTCTGGATATGCAGTTGCGCCGGCTGGCTGCGTTGGAGCGTCAGAAGATCCAGGACACGTATGACGCGTTGATGGAGGAGATCGCGCGTTATGAGCGGATCCTTGCTTCTGAGACGTTGCAGCGTGAGGTGATTTCTGAGGAGCTCACGGATATTGTGGAGCGTTTCGGTGATGACCGCCGCACTGAGATTGTGCGTGGCTATGACGGGGATATGTCTGTTGAGGATTTGATCCCTGTTGAGGAAATGGTTGTCACGATCACTCAGGGTGGCTACGTCAAGCGGACGCGTTCTGATAATTATCGGGCGCAGAACCGTGGCGGTAAGGGCATTCGTGGCGCGCAGTTGCGTGGCCAGGATGTTGTGGAGCATTTCTTTGTGACCACGACCCACCATTGGATTGCGTTCTTCACGAACTTCGGCCGCGTCTATCGCTTGAAGTGTTACGAGTTGGCGGAGGCTGCGCGCGATGCGCGGGGTCAGCATGTGGCGAATGTGTTGGCTTTCCAGCCTGGCGAGCAGATTCAGCAGGTTTTGGCGCTGGAGAATTATGAGCAGTCGCCGTATCTGGTGTTGGCTACCCGTAATGGTTTGGTTAAGAAGACTCGTTTGGAGGAGTACGACACGAACCGTACGGCCGGTGTGATCGCGGTGAATCTGCGTGAGGGTGATGAGCTTGTTTCGGCTGGTTTGGCCAGCGAGCATGATGATCTGATGCTGGTTTCGAAGAAGGGTATGTCGGTTCGTTTCACGGCTACTGATGACGCTCTTCGCCCGATGGGTCGCGCGACGTCTGGTGTTACGGGTATGAAGTTCCGCGCAGGCGATGAACTGTTGGGTATGAGTGTTGTTCGTGACGATGAGGCTTCGTTTGTCTTCACTGTCACGGATAGCGGTTATGCCAAGCGCAGCCCGGTATCGGATTACCGTGTTCAGGGTCGTGGCGGCCTCGGGATTAAGGTTGCGAACTTGCCTGAGGATCGTGGCGAGCTGGTTGGTTTCAAGGTTGTTCAGGAAGATGACGAGATCCTGGTTGTGATGCAGTCGGGCAAGGTTGTCCGTACGGCTGTGAACCAGGTTTCGCCTACTGGCCGTGACACGATGGGCGTGATTTTCGCTAAGCCGGACAAGAAGGATCACATTCTTGCGGTTGCGAAGAACGCTAATCATGACTTGGAAGCTGCCGGTGAGGAAGCCGGCGATGACGAGACTGATACTTCAGGTGTAGACGTGGAGGGTACCGAAGCGGGTACAGTTGCTGAAGTGCAGATAGATGATCAGGGCGAGGGCGCTGATTCTGAGCCAACTGACGGAGGAGACGAGTGAGTACCTCAAAGAATCCTGGTGCGCAGCGGCCTAACGCGTCGTCTGGGAAGGGCCGTAGCCCGGCCCCGCAAACGGTGAGTTCGCAGGGGAAGGCTCGTCCGGCGTCGTCGGGGGCTCGCCCAGCTAATGCGCGTGGCAGTAACCCTACCCTGGTGCGCCCTGCGCCTAAGGCGAAGGTGCGTAAGGCACGCCTCATGGTGTCCAAGGTGGACATCTGGAGCGTTTTGAAGCTTGCGTTCTTGTTGTCTGTGGCTTTGGGCGTGGTCACGGTTGTTGCGACTGTGGTGCTCTGGGCTATCTTCGACGTCGCTGGTGTTCTTGACCAGATCAACAACTTCTTGGGCACGATTATGGGTGAAGGCAAGAAGTTTGATGTCAAGGATTATGTGTCGATGGGTAACGTCACGAGCTTCTCGGTGATCATCGCGGTAGTCAACGTGATTCTGTTGACGGTGCTTTCGATGGTGGCTGCCGTGATCTATAACTTGTCGGCTTCCCTTGTTGGCGGAATTACGGTAACGTTAACTGACGACTAGACGCCTGCAGTGACGTTGGCGGTCTCGTCCGGTTTACGTGAGTTTCACATCACATCACGTTCGATTTGGAACTTAGAAAGAAACCAGGTAGAGTCTTTCAACGTTGCTCCTGCTAAGGAAACAAAACGAATGAGAACTGAATACTGAATCTCTTGAAAATTGAGAGATGCAAAGTTGAAGTTTAGATTTCGTTTCGATTTTGTTCAAGAAGGTTCTAGGAATAGAATCGACTGAAGAAAGATTCCTTAGCGGAATTCCGTAGCAAAACTCCTCACGGAGTGAGAGACGGAAATGGTGCGGGCGTATAGCTCAGACGGTTAGAGCGCATCGCTGATAACGATGAGGTCCCTGGTTCAATTCCAGGTACGCCCACCATGGGGGATTGGCGCAATTGGTAGCGCATCTGCTTTGCAAGCAGAGGGTTAGGGGTTCGAGTCCCCTATCCTCCACAAAGTGAAGGTCCGGATGATCGAAAGGTCAGCCGGACCTTCGTCATTTAACTCACGGCCACTGCGCAACCAGGCTGCGGGACAGCCCTATGCCCCGCGCGGCCCCTTTTGACCCTTAACCCTGGTTGCCTGTGGAGCCTTAGGCGCAGACTGATGGGCCGGTGGCTCAGGAGGGCCTCAGGGGAAGGGCCTGAGCGCCTTGACGCCCCGTGGGCCTGTTGACGCCCTTGTGAGGGCCGTTAAAGGAAGCGAGGCATAAAGAGAGCGCCCCCTCACCAACGTGTGGTGAGGGGGCGCTCTCGCGTCTTTGAGCTCGCTGTCTGCGAGCGGGAACGCTTACTTGTTCAGTGGGTTATCCGAACCGGTGCTTGCGTTCTTCAGCGGCTTCTCCGCAGCCGGCTTCTCAGCAACTGGCTTATCGGCTGCGCGGCGGCCGGACTGCTTAGGCTTCTCGCCAGTGACCTTCTCCTTGACGTCTGCAGCTTTGTCCTTAGCGGCATCGACACCGGTCTTAGCGGCGTCCTTAGCCTTCTCCACAGTGGACTCCTTCTCGGAAGCTGGCTTCGAAGCCAAGGTCGGGGCCTTCTCCTGAGGAGCAGGGTTCTTCCAAGGGTCCTCGACTGGACGGGATGCACGCCAAGCAGCAACAGCGGCAGCACCAATCGCTGCGAAGAGGACGAACAAGAAGAACTTCTTGCCGCCGGACTTCTTCTGCTTCTTACGCTCCTTAGCGGCTGCCTTACGAGCCGCCTCGGCCGCCTGCTTAGCCTGCTTCTTCAACTGACGCTTGGACATCTTCTTGCCCTTCTTCGCTTTCTTAGCGGACTTTTCCAACTCTGCACGGCCAGCGTTAGCTCCAGCCTGAGCCTGGGCTGCCAGCTCGGAAGCTTTAGTCTTAGCGTTCGTAAAGGTCTCGCTAGCGGTTTCTTGCGCGCGGGAGGCGAAATCCTTAGCTGCGGGGACGACGTCGTCCTGAACCTTTTCCATCATGTCTGCTGCCTTCTCCTTAGCGGTGTTCAAACCATCGGCAATAACCGGGGAAACCTGCTCATAACCGTGAGCAAGCGCTTCGGTGGCCGCATGGAGCTTAGGAGCAGCCCAATCGCGTACATTCTCGACAGTGCTGGCAATTGCGCCTTCTGTCTTCTTAACTGAACGGTCTTTCATGACTGCTCTCCTGTTTTAGTTGTTCGTCCACACATGAGTAGACGTTGTTCCATACATTTACCCTAGACGGAAAACGAGGTGTTGTGTTGGGATTTGTAGAACTTGCCCCAACCTGTTCACTGAACGCGTATGATTCGGCCACATAAACAGGGGCGCCTCATGGGATGATGGGGGCATGAGCATTGCAACGCATGAAGCAACTATTCATACGAGCTTGGGCGACGTAATTCTGAATCTGTTCGGCAACCACGCGCCACAGACTGTTGAGAACTTTGTTGGTTTGGCAACCGGCGAGAAAGAATGGACCGACCCTGCAACGGGTGAAGCCCGTAAAGGCACTCCCCTGTACAACGGCACCATCTTCCACCGCATCATCAAGGACTTCATGATCCAGGGCGGTGACCCTCTGGGTCGCGGCATCGGTGGCCCGGGCTACCAGTTTGATGACGAGATCCATCCCGAACTGACGTTCGCTGAACCGTATAAGCTCGCGATGGCCAACGCAGGTAAGCGGATGGGCCGCGGCACCAACGGTTCCCAGTTCTTCATCACGACCGTGCCAACCACATGGCTGCAGGGCAACCACACCATCTTCGGTGAGGTTGTGGACGATGCGTCCAAGGCCGTCGTGGATAAGCTCAACGCAGTCCCTACGGGCCCGGCCGATAAGCCACTCGAGGACGTCGTTATTTCCTCGATCGATATTAAGAAGCTGTAACTTGTGGCTCGCTTAGGTGCCCCGGTGCTGTAACAGCGCCGGGGCACCTGCCTTTAAGGGCTCTCACCATGGAGACATCAAACGAACGGGGATATCAATGAGGAATCTGCTGGTGCGTTACCCGGGAACAATCATCATCACTGTGGTCTTGGTGGCGTTCTATATCGTCCAGCTTGTGGTGGAAAGCTTCACCGAGGACATGTTGATCCGCGGGGTCTACGTTAACGAGCAACCGTGGCGTCTATTGAGTTCAGGGTTTGTCCACAGCACCGAGTTCCTGCCTTCAGCGCACCTACTGAGTAACCTGCTGATGCTGTGGTACGTGGGGCTGCTGCTCGAACGGATCCTAGGCACAATCCGGTTCATAGCAGTCTTCCTCGTAGGCGTCGTGGGAGGAAGTGCCGCGGTCGTATTGCTAACAAGCCCCATCGACGGGGCGCTGGGTGCCTCCGGCGGGATCTTCGCCCTGTGCACTTCCCTACTCATGGTCCTGCGTAAAGGAGCAACCACGGCGTTCGCAAGCCTCACGACCGTTGTGGTCATCATGTTTCTCCAGGGGCTGTTCATGCCAGGAGTTTCGTGGGAAGGCCACCTCGGCGGAGCAATCACAGGTATCGTGCTGGGCGCGACCGCACGCTTCCAGCCCTATGTTCTTGAACGTGTGAGTGACCTCTTCGATGTGACAGAAGGAATCAAACCCTCCGTGTCGCGGCAGAAGATCGTGACGGAAGTACCGCGCCGCATTGCAGAAGTTGCGATCTATGCCGGAGTGGTTGCCCTCGCCGTATGGCTGAGCACGAGCCACGTAACATCAACGCTCACGAAATACGGCATCACACCGTGATGTGCAACACCGTGACGTACAACATTGCGAGCTAAGCCTTGTGAGCCTGACCTAGGGCAGAGGACTGACCCTGACCTCTGCTCCTGATGGCGACCCCTGTCCCTCATCCTGACTGACCTCTAGCCCAGACGCCGCGTAAAGCACGCGGCGTCTTTACTTATCCACAGTGGTTCTCCACAGTGTGGACAAGAACACAACGGTGTAATTCGAATAAGGGACAAATATTCGAAGAAAAACTGTGCTAACTATAACCTAGGCCAAGATCCAGCTTAAAGATTACTTAAAGCAAGCACTAGCGAAGATGTGTTCGAATGTTTTCCCACTTTTTATCCCCACCTGTGGATAACTTTGTGCACGGGTGTTGACAGAATCTTGGAATTCTCGTTACTTTTCGCCACCTGCCGTTATCTTCATGTTTATCCACAGTCGTTTTCCACAGTGTGGAGAACTTACACCGTTGTGATTTATGAAGGATCTTTCAGACCTTAAGATACGGGGATGACTGTGATTCCGTGGATCCGGACATCTTTCTGTACATAGACTGTGAGAATATTTCGCAATCCACACACTTTATCCCCACCTGTGGATAACTCAAGTTCACACGTCCACAGCTCTTGTAATCCACAGTCGCCGTTTCTCGGCCTGCATCGCACATCTACCGCTCTTTGCTTCGGTCGCGGAATGCCCTCGTGGATACTGTGGAACGGAGGCTGTTCGCACCAAGATGGTCGAATAGGACGGTCGAACAAGACGGTAGGAAGATAGAGGAACAGCATGGCGTGGGTTGTATTGATCGTGTCCGGGCTCTTCGAAGCCGTGTGGGCCACGGCCCTCGGCAAATCCGAGGGGTTCACTAAGCTGTGGCCCACGGTCATCTTCTTCATCACCGCAGCAGTCTCGATGGGCGGACTCGCATGGGCCATGAGAACCCTGCCAACCGGTTCGGCTTACGCCATCTGGGTCTCCATCGGAGCGTCCGCGGCCGTCGCCTACGGGATGATCACCGGTGACGAAAACTTCAGCATCATCAAAGTGCTTCTCCTGTTAGGGATGATCGCGTGCGTGATTGGGCTCAAACTCGTATCGAGCTGAGCACACACACCTATTGAGGCAGATACGAAAGGGGCGGAAGCCCGCAACTCATGCGAACTTCCGCCCCTCAAAAGCTGAGTAGATAAGATGACTGGCTCTATTCTCGCCAGCCGAACATCATGATGAAGCCGATCATGGAGATACCGAAGCCAATCAGAATGTTCCAGTTACCGATCCTCGGGATCGGCAACTCGACACCGACCATGTGGGCAACATAGAACGTCACGATCCACACCAGACCGAGAATCATGAAGCCAAACATGATGGCCTTATATACAGGAGAAACAGGCTGGAACTCGCTGGCCTCACGGCGCTGACGACGAGTCAGCTCCTGCTGCTTGATCGCAGCGTTACGTGCAGCAGGGTTCCCAATCTTCTTCGGATTAGAAGATGCGCGCTTGGAAGATTCAGACACGTGTCCTCCTCAACCCATTCAACGTAGCGGTGTCAACGGCTCAGTGTTCAACGCCTGGATATGAACAGGTTGTAATATTGGTTAGTGTTCCCGGGCTCGGGCTCAACATCACATTCTAACGGTACATAACCCTGAAAATGCTAAAGAGTCCACAATAGAGCTAACAAACTCAGGAGGGGCTTGTGACAGCAGAGCCAATTGCCCGACGGCCTCGCAGGCGACGCAGCGTCGGGTCAGTGATCATCGGGATCATCGCTGAACTTTTGCTCACCGCAGGTCTCTTCGTCCTCCTCTTCATTGGTTGGCAGCTGTGGTGGACCAACATCGAAGCCGAATCCGTTCAGCAAAACGCCATCAGCCAGGTCACCCAAGAATGGGATCAAGCCGAGAAGAAGAGCAAGGACGGTAAACCCACTACCCCGATCGAAGGGGAAACCTGGGGAATCCTCTATATCCCTAAATTCGGCCACAACTATGCCAAGCCCATCGCTGAAGGCATTGGGATGGATGTCCTCAACACCGTGGGCGTAGGCCGCTACCCACAAACCCAAATGATTGGCGAGAAGGGCAACGTAGCGTTCGCTGGCCACCGCCAAACCCACGGGCAAGTGTTCTGGGACATGGACAAACTCAGCGAAGGCGACACCGCCTACATTCAAACCAAGGACGGCATCTACTCATATAAGCTCCGGCAACTCCAGTACGTCAGCCCGGAGCAATCCGACGTACTACTTCCAGTACCTGGCCAGCCCGGAGCGAAACCGCAAGAGAAACTTATGACGCTGACAACCTGCCATCCGCCGTTCAGTATGGCCGAGCGCATCATCTCAACCTTCGAACAAACCGACTTCTCTAAACGCGGTGAACCAATCCCTGCCGAAATCGAAGACATCGTCACTAAAACTACGGGTGGAAACGGCTGATGTACGGCTTCATTTTCAGGCTCCTACCTGGCCCACTATGGATCCGGGTACTCCAAGCGATCCTCCTTGCAGTCTTTGTGATCCTCTTGCTCATGAACTACGTCTTCCCTCTGCTGAACCCCTACAGCCCGTGGCAAGACTCCACGGTTAGCGGGAGCATTCTGGGAACGTTAGGCGGAGGCAAGTGACACACGGGTACCAACTAGGGGGCCGTGCGCACGAGCGGCTGAGCCCTGAGGCAGCGCAGCGTCAGGAATCGTTGCAGGGTGGTCGGGTACTTGTTGTCGACAACTATGACTCGTTCGTCTATACGCTGGTGGGTTATCTCC
The DNA here is from genome assembly GCF_031458175.1 of Pseudoglutamicibacter albus. Lineage (NCBI taxonomy): Bacteria > Bacillati > Actinomycetota > Actinomycetes > Micrococcales > Micrococcaceae > Pseudoglutamicibacter > Pseudoglutamicibacter albus. The sequence goes on from NZ_JAVDXX010000001.1 coordinate 2,082,654, forward strand.
GTGAGCTCGGAGCGCAAGTCAGAGTTATTCGCAATGACGAATATTCACTCGAAGAAGCCCGGAATCTAGCAGAAGATTTCGATGGCGTACTCATCTCCCCCGGCCCAGGCAATCCACTAAATGCCGGAATAAGCATAGGTCTAATCCGTATATGTGTTGAACGGAATATTCCGCTGTATGGGGTCTGCTTAGGTCTGCAGTCTCAAGCTGAGGCGTTCGGCGGCATAGTGAGCCACGCAGAACAGCTTATGCACGGGCGAACCTCACTCGTAGAACACACGGGCCACCCCATGTTCGAAGGGGTCGCCAATCCGTTCACAGCAACCCGGTACCACTCGCTGGCAGTGCAAGCCGGTACGGTCCCAGATGATCTCGAGGTAACCGCCCAAACCCAGGACGGGGTGATCATGGGGCTAGCTCACAAGACCGCACTGGCATGGTGTGTGCAGTTCCACCCCGAGTCCGTCCTGACACAAGACGGCTATCGGATGCTCGGTAACTGGCTCGAAGCCCTTGGCCTGCCGGGCGCAGCAGAGCGGGCTGAGAAACTCAGCCCGCTCATCAGTAGTGTCAATCAGCGCTAGTCAGCGGCCTCTACGGCATAAGAGAGCAACCGGTGTGGCAAGGCCGAACGCTGATATGACCATCGGCCGCTGATACTAGATAGCGGCCGATGGTCAACGGTGACTACTCGACGATTCCGAGACTATTCGTCGGCTCCGATGGTTGAGGACGGGGATTCCTCAGAATCCTCTCCGGAATCGGATTCATCTCCCCCATCTTCAGACTCATCGGACGGGCTTTCACTCGGTTGTTCCGGAGCCTCCGCAACCACGATCACAACGATGCTGCCCGGCGAGGTCTTAGTGCCCTTGCCTGGACGCTGAGAAACCACGGTCCCCTCGTCAACAGAATCATCCACGGCGCGGGTCACCTGGACCTCAAGCTTGTACTCATCCGAGGTCAACTTCTTGACGGCTTCGGATTCCTCAAGCCCCGTCACGTCAGGAAGGCTGACCTCACCCGAAGAAATTGTTAACTGGACTTCGTCACCGAAACGCAACTCAGTCCCAGGTTTCGGGCTCACCTCAAGCACCGTCCCCTGCGATTCGCTAGCGGAGTCCTTCGTCTTGACGTCATCCGAAACCGTGAGCTTCGCTTCTTCCAAGATTCGACGGGCTTCGCGCTCATTCTTACCGATCACGTCACGGGGAACCTTAACCTTATCGGTACCCTCAGAAACCATGAGCGTCACCACGGTCTGCTTCTTCACGCTCGTGCCAGCCGCAGGGTCAGTCGAGATCACATGGCCCTCATCAACGGAATCCGAGTGCTCTTCCTTGACCTCATAGTTGAGTTCAAGCTCACTCAGCTTCGCTTGCGCCTGCTCGAGAGAGAGGTTTTCCAAAGAAGGAATGTTGACTGGCGCGTTCCTTTCGCGTTCAGCCTGCATCCACAGCAGCCCGAACACCACGCCGACGATCAGCAACACACCGAAGATCGAAGAAGCGATCCACAGACCCTTCCGGCTGCGCCTATCGCGCTCCTCAAGCTCCTCATCGTCATTGCTTTCCTGCAACGCAACAGGCTGGGCGTTCAAAGGCTGCCCGTTCATGGCATGCCCAGAGCCGTTCTGCGGCATTTGGGTTGCACCCATAATCGCTGCCGCAGGTGCCGCAGCAGGCAGGGTGCGCGTCGCGAGCGTAGCCGGCGACGGCGGTGTCTCTCCACGCTGCACGGAACGCAACGCAGCGGCGAACTCATCCGCGGTCTGGTAGCGGTCCTCGCGGTCCTTGGCTAACGCGACCTGCAAAAGCTCTTCCATAGCCTGCGGGATCTCAGGGTTGAAACGCTGAGCACGCGGTGGAGCTTCACTCACGTGCTGATACGCGACTGAAACTGGAGAATCGCCTTGGAAAGGAGGGCGGCCCGTCAACAACTCAAACAGCAAGCAACCGGCCGAATACAGGTCCGAACGCTGATCAACATCATCGCCACGAGCCTGCTCAGGTGAAAGATACTGGGCAGTACCCACAACCGTTTGTGGCTGTGTCATGGTCGCGGCGGAATCCGCCAACGCACGCGCAATACCGAAGTCCATGACCTTGATAGACCCGGAATTGGTGACCATCACGTTGGCAGGCTTGATGTCGCGGTGCACAATGCCTTGCTTATGAGATGACGACAACGCCGCTAGAACACCGAGGGTCGCGTTGATCGCGTCCTTCTGCGACAACGGGCCATGCTTGAGGCGTTCCTTGAGCGTATGGCCTGCCACGTACTCCATCACGATGAACGGGACCTTGAGGCTCGAATGCTCCCCCGGGATGCGAACATCCGTGTCACCAGTATCAAAAACAGAGACAATCGTAGGGTCATTCAGGCCAGCCACAGCCTTCGCTTCGCGGCGGAAACGAGCCTGGAAAATAGGGTCCCGCGCCAAATCGGAGCGCAGAATCTTCACGGCCACATCGCGGCCCAACAAAACGTCGCGAGCCAGCCATACATCGGCCATGCCCCCGCGGCCAATCAAGCGGTCAAGCTCATAACGACCATTCAGAGTGTGCTGGCGTGGCTGCGCCGCTTGCTCTTCCTCCCGATGACGGGGGCGGTCTTGCTGTTCGTCCTCAGTCACGAGTCACCTCAGTTGTTACTTGGAGGGTCAATGGATGGCAACGGCCTACCTGATCGTTGCGGGGCACTCTGGCTAGGCTCTGCGCTCGGCTGTGCAGTTTCACTAGGCGGCTCCGAGGTCGGGCTTGGCTGCTCTGTCTGTGAAGGCTGCTCAGTTTGAGTTGGGCTCGGCTGCTGCGTCCGCGAAGGGCGGGGCTGCTGAGTCGGTTGTTGCTGAGTTGGCGACGGGGCCGGCTGCGGAGAAGTGAACGCACCGTAATAGATGGTGATGTTGCTACCCTTCTCGAGCTCACCCGTCGGGTCGATATCCACAACCCGAGCCGCTTGCGACGCCGAGGAAACCTGGCGAGGCTCTGCCTCAACCTTAAAGCCACGCGATTCAAGCTCAGCTATGGCTTGTTGATACGGCTGGCCAAGGTACTTCGACTTAGTCACCAGCACGGTATCCTCCGCGCTCTTGGACTCAGACTCGGATTCTGATTCAGATTCGGATTCAGACTCCGAAACAGACTCGCTGACCGAAGGACTCGGCTTCGCCGAACCACCAGTCAACTTCGGAATCAGGACCGCGCCACCAACAATCAGCGCAAGCACCAGAAGACCAATGAGCCACCACAGCCACGTCTTCTTACCGCCATCATCCTCATCATCATCCGGATCCGAAGGCCCAGGGAAACCGGCATCTTCCTCACCCGATTCGAACATCGGGAAGGAAGGAGCCGCGGACCCAGAAACAGAATCCACCGCAGGCAACTGCGAGGTCGACGGGTTCGCGTCCTGAGAATCAACCACGGTCGTCGCGGCAGTAGGAGCGTCGTTGGCGGCATCAGAGTCCTGATTCAGGAACAACTTCATCCCCGGCACCGCAGCAACCGCATCGGACACTCGACCCGCACGCAACGCATCGGCAGCAATCGCCAGCTTCGAAGCGTTAGCCGGCCGGTTCAGAGGATCCTTAGCCAGCATCGACATGATGAGCGCATTCACCGGGGCATCCACCGTGTCAGGCAAGGCCGGCGGGTTGTCATTGACCTGCGCCAACGCGATGGCGATCTGCGACTCACCCGTGAATGGGCGGCGACCAGCCAAGCACTCGTAACCGATAACGCCCAAGGAATACAGATCAGACTGGCCCGTAGCCTGCTGCCCGGTAGCCTGTTCCGGCGCTAAATACTGCGCTGTACCCATAACCTGGCCCGTAGCAGTCAACGGAACCTGATCAGCCAAACGCGCAATACCGAAATCAGTGATCTTGACCTTGCCGGACGGCATGATCAAAAGGTTGCCCGGCTTCACATCGCGGTGCACCAAACCACGCGCATGCGCAGACCCCAACGCGCGCGCCGTCTGAGCGATCACCGAAAGCGTGAAATCAGAGTTCAGGTTGCGTTCACGCTCAATGATGGTGGAAAGCGGCTCGCCGGGAACCAGCTCCATCACCAGATAAGCAGAGCCATCGGCCTCGCCGTAGTCATAAACATTCGCGATGCCGTCATTATTAAGCAGGGCCGTATGCCGAGCCTCAGCCCGGAAACGCTCCCTAAAGCCCGGATCGCCCATATATTCCTCTTTGAGGATCTTGATGGCAACAACCCGGCCCAAGACATCGTCTAGAGCTTTCCAAACCTCACCCATACCGCCAATCGCGATGCGGTCAGTGAGCTTATAGCGGCTTCCAAGAACCATTCCGCTTGATGGTCTCATCGGTTCATCACCGCCCTCTCAATCTTGCTCATGATGGCGCTAGACAAGCCAGCGCTTTTCTCATAAGTGACGTTCTTGACAACAATCGTGACCGCATACTGAGGCTCATCTGCTGGGAAGAAACCGGTGATCCAGCCGTTGACTTTGCCTGATTCGCCAATATCTGCGGTACCCGTCTTGGCTGCAAGGTCCACGCCAGACACACGCGCACCCGTAGCTGTACCGGACTTGACCGGTTCACGCATCAGCTTGGTCATATCCTGAGCGACGTCAGAGCTGGTGGCGCGGCCATACTCCTCGGCCTTGAAACGCCTCAAAACACGCAGATCAGGGCTAGTGACCTGTTTGATGAGCTGCGGACGCATGATCTTTCCATCATTCGCGATACCCATGGCCACCATGTTCATCTGCAGAGCGGTTGTCTGAACATCGAACTGACCGATCGACGAATACGCAAGCTGGGCAGGGTCCGAGGTGTCTGGCCACACCGATGCTGAGGTTGGAGCCAAACCCATCCAGTCCGGCTTCTCACCGAAACCGAACCGCTTGGTGACGTCCTTCATCTTGTCTGCACCGATGTCCTGAACAACCTGAGCGAACGGAGTGTTACAGGACTGCGCAACGATGAAGGTAAGAGGGGCCTTATCCGGCTTGCTAGCGCAAATACCGAGGCTGAAGTTCTTCAACTCCCTCTCCGTACCAGGTGGCGACCAGGACGGAGGGTTGTCATATTCCTCATCCATTTGGAAATCGCCGGTCTCCAACCCCGCGATCAGGGTTAGCAACTTGAACGAGGAACCGGGTGAGATGCGGTCATAGACCGCGGGATTCCAGTTGACCGACATACCAGGTACCGATTCGATCTTGGCCCGGTTCTGCTTAGCTTGATCAGCGTTCTCTACAGACAGCTCGTTCGCATCGAAGGTCGGCTTGTTGACCATCGCGAGAATGCGTCCGTCGCGGGGATCAGTCACAACAACGGAACCCTGCTTGCCATCCGGCAGCGCGTCGTAGGCGGCTTTCTGGATAGCTGGGTCGATGGTCAGCTCGATATCAGCGCCGCGGTCTTCCTTGCCCGTGAAGAGGTTGCTCAAACGGTCAAAGAACTGATCATCGGAGGTGCCAGACAAGGTCGACTCTTGAGTCGATTCAAGCTGAGTTGCGCCACTGTTGATCGAGTAGAAACCCGTCAAGCCCGAATAGAGCTTCGAATCCGTGTAGGTTCGCTTGAACTTATATGGACCGTTTTCAGTCCTGACGCTCTGGGCGATCGGTTTGCCGTCCACGAGGATCGCGCCACGCGGACGGTCATAGTTAGCGAGGATGGGTCGACTGTTCAGGGGGTTCGTATTGAGTTTTTCAGCGCCGATGAACTGAACATAGGTTGTGCCCATGAGGATAACTACAAACAGGGTTACGACAGCCAGCCAGGTACGGCGGATTGCTGGATTCATGCTGACGTAGCACCTCCTGCGTTTGGACGGGCATCACTAGGCCGGGAATCATCGCGATGGTCTTGGTGTCCTGCCCGATGCGCGGCGCGGCGGCCGCTTGGACGAGCATGTGGATGGGCACCTGGACGAGAGTTGGACTGGTCCGGCCGGTTTGCCTGGCTAGTGTGGTTGCTTTGGGGGCGTGGCCGGTCATCTTCACGCGCGTCCAGGGCTGACGGCGTCTCAGGCGCCGAAAGTTTGCTTGCAAGTAGCGAATCATCTTCGCTTGTAAGCAACCCACCGGTTGCTGGGCGCCGCGCATTGTGGCTGATGAGCAGCAGCACTGCCGCTAGAACCCAGTTAGCAAGCAAGGAAGAACCACCTGCGGACATGAACGGAGTGGTCAAGCCGGTCAATGGGATGATGCGTAGCACGCCGCCTGTGACGATGAAGAACTGGAACGCGACCGCGAAAGACAGCCCGGTGGCTAGTAGCTTGCCGAAGCCATCACGGGCACCCAGGCCAGCGCGGATACCGCGCGAGGTAAACAGCAAGAAGAACATGACGACGGCGAAGAGGCCGACGAGGCCGATTTCTTCACCGAGAGCGGCGTAGATCATGTCTGACTTCGCTACTGGGATGCGTTCAGGGGAGCCAGCACCTAGTCCGGTGCCGCCAAGACCACCGTGAGCCATACCGAATAGGCCCTGAACAACCTGGTAGCTGCCGCCTGGATCGCGGTAGTAGATGTCTGGGTTGAAAGCGTCGTACCAGATCTGGAAACGGGCCCGGACGTGTCCCATGAACATATAGGCGAAGAAGCCGCCGAGAGCAACGAGCCCACCGCCGATGAGGATCCAGGAGATCCTGCCGGTTGCTACATAGATCATGACCATGAAGAGGCCAAAGAACATGAGGGCGCTACCGAGGTCCCTCTGCATCACCATGATGCCCATCGCAATGCACCATGCGATCAACATAGGCGCTAGGTCGCGATAGCGAGGCAACTGGAGGGAACCGATCTTGTGGCCTGCTAGGAGGATCAGGTCACGTTTGGAAGCCAAATAGCTGGCGAAGAAGATTGCGAGGGTGACCTTGGCGAATTCACCAGGCTGAACCGAGAAGGAACCGATGCGGATCCAAATTCGGGCGCCGTAGGTTGCGAAACCGAGGCCGGGAACCATCGGCAAGAGAAGCAATACGACGGAGACCGCGAGCCACACGTACGTGAACTTGCGTAGTACGCGGTGATCGCGGATGACCCACAGGATGATCACGGCAGAAGCCATGCCGACACCGGAATATAGCAACTGGGATGTAGCGGCGGTGGCTAATTCTGGCGGTCCGGCAAGGTCGAGGCGGTGGATCATCGCCAAGCCAATCCCGTTCAGTGCAACCAAAACAGGAAGTATGTAAGGGTCGGCATATTTAGCCCAGATGCGTAGCGAAATGTTCACGCCTACGCCAAAGGCACCCAGAACGAGAATGTTGGGAAGCCACGACTGATCATTACGCGAGGAACCCGCAGTCGTGGAAACCAAAAACTCCGCTAAAGCCGTGACACCCAACGCAAGAACGAGCAAGAAGAGCTCGGTATTACGCCGGGTTGGCAACTTCTTTGCACGATTCGCGGTAACGCTCACTCAACATCACCACGCAACTCATGGCACCACTCCGGAGCCTCATCACCAGGGTTTCCGTCCTGTGCGTTCTCCGGCGAGGACTGTGAACCCTTACCTGAGCTATCCGGTGCAACAACATCAGGCGGTGCTGGCGCCACTACAGGACACGACTGCTGGGCGGTAATCCGCACATCGTGCATGATCTGCTGGGCATCCTTACGCGACTGTGTTGCGATGCCGCTCTTAAGCTGGGTTTGAGTGTATTCGGGCAACGCCTCAAGTGGAATCTTCGATTCGGTGTCCACACTCGACATCTTGATAGGGCCAAGGTCCTGGGAAATACCCTTAAACATCGTGACCTTACCCTTGTGGACTCCCACGTAATACTGGGTTTGGGTCCAGGCGTACCCCAAGTAACCGCCCGTGAGCAGAATCAGCACCAAAACAACGAGCGTGGTAGGCAAAACCCATGCGAACCGACGCCGTGGCGGCTCCTCATCAAGTGCTGCGAGCGCCAGTTGGCGTTCACGCTCGGAGGAGCGATGCTGAAGTAGCGCGGCCGCGCGACGCTCACCGGAACGCTGCGTGACAATCGGGATCTGTCCCGACTCGGTCGCCAGCTGCGCGGCACCAACGAGTTCATGCGGGCGGTTAGCCATCGCGTGACGCAACAGCGCCTGATTAGCGGCGAGGTCACCGCCGCGAGCAACCTCGATCTGACCTGTGTCAAGGGTGGGAATCTCTATGTTGCTGAACTCTTCCGACAGCGGTTTGTCAGCATCGTCCACGATGTCCACGACAGCGACAGTGACGTTATCTGGTGAACCGAGTTCGAGGGTCCGCTCAACCAGGCGGTCCGCGGCTTCCCGCGGGGTCGCGGCGCTACGAACGATCTCCTCGGTTTCTTCCTCGGAAACCACGGCGTTCACGCCGTCGGAGCACAGCATCCAGCGTTCCCCGGCGGTAGCGGGGATTACAGACATATCGAGTTCGGGGGAAGCATCAGAGTCCCCCAAAACACGCATGATCACGTTGCGATGCGGGTGGATTTTCGCTTCGTCTTCGGTGATGCGCCCCTCAGCGAGGAGCTTTTCGACGAACGTGTGGTCCTTGGTGATCTGTTCCCACTCGCCGTCACGCAACCGGTATGCGCGTGAATCGCCGATGTGGGCGAGGTGAAGTTTGGAACCTTCCAGCAAGATAGCGCTGACGGTGGTTCCCATACCGGAGAGTTTGGGGTTTTGTTCAACGAGTTCGTTGAGGATGATGTTCGCTGACTGGATCTCGTCAGCGAGGATCGTGTTGGGTTCCTCGACATCGGGCCGGTCCAGGTGCACGAGGTCCAACACGGTCGATGCGGAGGCGACGTCACCGCCTACGTGGCCGCCCATACCGTCAGCGACGACCGCGAAGTGACGGCCCGCGTATCCGGAGTCGTCATTTTTGCGGCGTACACAGCCCACATCGGAGTGGGCGGCAAAGTCGAAATATAGGGCCATTATGGGCGCAGCTCCATCACGGTTTTGCCGATGCGGATGCGTTGGCCGACCTCGATTGGCTGGGCGCGGGTCAGCTGTACTTCATCCACATAGGTTCCGTTGGTTGATCCGAGGTCTTCGAGGAACCAGCGGGTTCCTTGCGGGAACAATCGGGCGTGTCGGGATGATGCGTAGTCGTCCATCAGCACGAGGCTCGCTTCCTGCGCGCGGCCGAGCAGGATAGGGCTGGCAGCTAGACGTACTGACGTGCCGGCCCCGGGGCCTTCAACAACAACGAGGGCGTGGGCGATGTTGCGGGGCGCCTGTGAGGGCTGGCTGGGCATACCGGCGCCTGGTCCGGATGATCCGGACGGGCCTGCTGGGGCGCCGGCTGGCTGTATGCGTGCACGCTTTCCTACCCCGAGGTCTCGGCGCATCGACATCACGATGATGAGGACCAAGATCCAGAGGAATACGAGGAAAGAGATACGCAGTAGCGTCACTACCAAGGGGACCATGCGGTTAGCTCATTCCTTCGGGGGCGTCCTGCCAGGAGAAGGTCAGGCGGGCGTGACCGATCGAGATGATCGTTCCGTCGAGTAGCTCTTCGTCGCCTTCGATGCGGGATCCGTTGACGTAGGTTCCGTTGGTGGAGCCGAGGTCGCGGATGAATACACGGTTTCCGCGGCGCACGATTTCGGCGTGCCGGCGGGAGGCTCCTTGGTCGTTGATGTGGAGTCCGGCATCGCCTGCGCGGCCCATGACGACGCTGTCGCCGCTTAGGGCGTAACGGCTGCCGTCGATTTCGATGACGGGTGTCCGGTTGCCGGTGGGACGGATGTGTTGGGTGCTGGCTTGTTGTTCCGCGGAGCTCAGTTGTGGGCGCGCAGATGGGCGGGGCTGTGGCGTGCTTGGTGCTTTGGTTCCGCCGAGGGAAGCATCGACTTCGATCTGTGTTGGCTGGATCGATTCGTCTTTGCGGAAGGTTACGGTTACGGCGTCGCGTAGTGAATAGTCCTGGCGTTGCGCGTGTTCGAGTGCGACGTCAGCGAGTTCTTGCGCTAGCGCGGTACCCCATTCGCGTGCCTGGTCGAACGCGTCGGCGCCGAGCCGGACTGTGAAGGAGTGCGGTGCGACGGTGCGGCCTTCTGAGATCGAGAAAGATTCGTCATCCATGGTGTTACGGATTAGATTGGCGATCTCTACGGGTTTGATGGTCCCGTTGGAGTTGCCGCGGAATGCGCGTGAAACGAGGCGCTCGAGTCCTTTTTCGAATCCTCTGACAATTCCCACAACGAACCTCCTCTCAACTGTGTTTGCTGTGTGCTCGCGGTTCACGAGGCGCTACGGTGTGTCCCGTGTTCTGCCGTGATTCTGGTTTTCAGGCACGGCGGATGTGGGGCACATCGTTCTCCGATCTTACCTAAAGCACCTGTTCATGCCTCAACCTGTCTGAAATCAGTGAAGTTTCCGCGCGTTACAGCCGCCCCAATGTGGCACTAAATGCGGCACTGTGACGGGGTTGCGGATGTGTCGATTATGAAATCTAGGCATCCTCAGTTAAGCTTTTCTCTGTTGTCTTTCACATGATGTGTTCACATCGAGCGTGGAGGGAACGAATAAGTTTACGCGCGAGTGGCGGAATTGGTAGACGCGCTGGCTTCAGGTGCCAGTGCCCGCAAGGGCGTGGGGGTTCAAGTCCCCCCTCGCGCACGTTTTCTGAGCGGTGTTGTAACGCAGACCGAATAGGTCTGGTTACAACACCGCTCTTTTCGTTTCTGCTCTTTTTTAGGCTGCTTGGTTGCACTGCTTATACGCGGCCTGCTTGCGCTCCCTTCCGGTAGATCACGCGCCAAATTCACCTTCCTCGAATCGACTACGAGCTATCCCTGTTTGCAACTACGGCGAATCGAACATTATATTTAGGCATGCCATCATGATGCGCTCTGGGCGGGGCACATCAACAGTCCTAGTGGGTGGAAATCCCTTCACCCACTTACTGACATTGGAAGGTTGCCTCTCTTGAAGCACATCAAGAAACTCCTCTCTATAATCGCGATCACCGTACTTGCCACATTCGGGCTCACAGCATGCTCTGACAGCGGTTCCAACACCGAGGCGGGCGGTGACGGCAAATCGATCAAGGTTTACGCGACCACCGGATACCTCGCTGATGCGGTCAAGAACATCGCGCCCGATGCTGAAGTCACGACCATGGTCGGCCCCGGCGGCGACCCACACACCTACCAGCCGTCCACCAAAGACATCGAGACCATCCAGAAATCAGATCTCGTGTTCTGGAACGGCCTACACCTGGAAGCCCAGATGACGGACCTGCTCACAAGCCTCGGTGACAAGCAGGTGGCCGTGGGGGAGAGCCTCCCCAAGAACCTCTTGCTGGACTGGCCTGAAACTGATGATCAGGGAAATGCGTTGCATGACCCGCACATATGGAACAGCCCTGACGCGTGGTCGCTCGTTGTGAAGAACGTCGCCGATAAGTTCGCCGAAGTGGACCCGGACAACGCCGAAAAATACAAGGCGAACGCCGACAAGTACCTCAAGGAGATCGATGCAGCGGTAGATGAGGCACGCGGCCTTCTAGCAGAAGGCAAAATCAACCCCCGCATCCTGGTTACTGGTCATGACGCTTTCAACTACTTCGGTAAAACCTTCGACCTTGATGTTCACGCGACCGACTTCGTCTCCAGCGAAGCGAAACTCAGCGCCTCTGAGCTGGCGAAACTCGCGAAGTTCATCGCCGATAAAAAGGTCCCGGTGATCTTCCAGGACAACCAAGCTAACCCCCAGGCGATCACGAGCCTTAAAGAAGCTGTCCGCTCCCATGGCTGGCACGTCAAGGTCTCCAACCAGGAGCTGTACGCAGACTCCCTGGGCGCTGAGGCACCCATGGACACCTACATCGGTGCCCTCAAACACAATGCCCGCGCTATCGCTGACGCCCTGAAAACCTCAGGAGAGTAGACGTGACCAACCTGAGCGATCCACGCGGGCCTGCCGCAACACCAGATCCACAAGAGGGTAGCCCTCTTCACGGCGCCGCCACGCCTGCGTGCCGTACCCATAACCTCTCGGTTGCCTACGATGCGGTGCCGGTTCTACGCAACGTTGACTTCACGGTCCCGCAGGGGGTTGTGATGGGAATCGTTGGCCCGAACGGCGCAGGGAAATCAACCCTCATCAAAGCGATGCTCGGGCTCGTGAAGCCGTTGACTGGCACGTCCGAGTTCTTCGGTAAACCGCTGGCGCGTGCGCGCAAACGGGTTGGTTATATGCCTCAAACTACGAGTGTCGATTGGGATTTCCCGACCACGGTGCTCGATGTGGTCACGATGGGCACGTACGGATCGCTCGGTTGGATTCGTCGGCCAGGTAAGAAGGAACGCGCCCGCGCTGTCGCTGCCCTCGAACAGACGGGGATCGCTGATCTGTCTTCGCGGCAGATCGGTGAGCTTTCCGGAGGGCAGCGACAGCGCGTGTTCCTCGCCCGCACACTCGTGCAGGCCCCCGACCTGTACTTCATGGACGAACCGTTCCAAGGCATCGACGCGAAAAGCCAACAAGCTATCGTCTCGGTTCTGCACACCCTCAGAGAGCAAGGCAGGACCGTTGTGATCGTGCACCACGACCTCGCAACCGTACGCCAATACTGCGACTACGTGACCCTACTGAACCGGCGCGTGATCGCCTCCGGCCCGGCCGAACAAGCCTTCACGCGGGAGAACATCCGCATCGCTTATGAGGTTTCAGTAACGGATGAAGCGTTCCTGGAGTCCGCGTCGTGAGCCTTATCGAATTCTTCAGCAATCACACCTACCGGATGGTGTTCTTCGGCACCATGACCATCGGGCTTGTCGCGGGCGCGCTCGGTTCCTTCGCTTATCTGCGTAAACAGTCGCTCATCAGCGATGTGATCTCTCATGCCGCTCTGCCAGGCACGTTGCTCGCGTTCCTCACCGCGGTCGGCGTGCTGGGCGCTGACGGCCGCAACATGCTTGGCCTGATCCTCGGCGCAGTCATCGTAGGCACCATCGCGGTGCTGATCGCCAACGGCATCAGCCGCATCTCCAAGATCCGTATCGACACCGCGATGGCGATATCTCTCACCGTTTTCTTCGGTGGCGGGATGCTTTTGATGCGCATCATCGCCAACGGCGCCTACCCAGGCAAAGGCGGCATCCAAGACTACCTGTTTGGTAACGCCTCCGTGGTCACCGTCGCGGACCTGGTAACCAGCATCAGCATCGGGGTGATCGTGCTCGCCCTCGTGGTGGTGTTCTGGAAAGAATTCACGCTACGGACCTTCGACCCGGACCACTCCACGGTGCTCGGGTTCCGGGCCCGCACCATCGACACCCTCATGTTCGCGACCATCGTCATCGCGACCGTGATCGGCGTCAAAGCCGTGGGTCTAGTGCTCATGGTTGCTTTCGTGGTCACCCCACCTGCAGCGGCTAGACAATGGACTAGGACCCTGCCCGGCATGGTAACGCTCTCGGCCGTGATCGGTGGCGTCGGCAGCGGGGTAGGGGCATACCTGTCGATTGTGCTCGGCAAAGTTCCAACCGGGCCGCTCATCGTTCTCACACTGTTTACGATCTTCCTGTTTTCGCTCTTGTTCGCGCCACGGCGCAGCATCATCACTCGTGCCGTTTCTCGCGCCCGTGCACGCGCGAGCCTTAAACAGGAACTGATCGAGGAAGGCGGGCACGCATGAGCTTCTTACTCGGGACCATGTTGCTTGCGGTAGTGACCGCGCTCGCCTGCGCACTGCCCGGCGTTTTCGTTGTGTTGAGGCGAAACTCGATGCTCGTGGACGCCATCAGCCACTCGATTTTCCCCGGGATCATCTTCGGATATTTCCTCACCCGCAACTTCAACTCGCCTTTGTTGATCCTCGCGGCTGCACTGGCAGGGTTAGCTGTAGTCTTGGGAAGCGAATGGCTCGCCCGCACCGGCTTACTGTCCGGTGACGCCCCGCAAGGTCTGATCTTCCCCGCCCTGTTCAGTGCCGGCGTGATCTTGGTGACCCTCGAATTCGCGAACATCCACCTTGATACCCACGCGGTTCTGGCAGGCGACCTCAACATCGCGGCCTGGCAGCCCCTCATCATCGCAGGAACACACTTAGGGCCTGCCTACCTCTATGTGATGCTGGGTGTTCTGCTGATCAACATCGTGTTCCTTATGTTGTTCTATTCAAAGCTCAAGGTCACAACCTTCGATCCCCAGTTCGCAACCAGCCTCGGCATCCGCTCCGGGCTCATGAATACTGCGTTCATGTTCCTCGTCTCCGTCACCGTGACTGCCGCGTTCAACGCAGCCGGCGCGATCCTGGTTATCGCCCTCGTGGTTGTTCCGCCCGCGACAGCTTACCTGCTCACCACCCGTTTACCGGCAATGATCGCGCTCACTGTGCTCATCGCCATCGTGGGCGCGCTGGCTGGGTTCTGGATAGCGTATGTGCTCGATGCTGCAACAAGTGCGGGTATGTCGCTGTTCTATGGGCTTGTGTTCGGTGCTGTGCTGTTAGCTACAAGGCTTCTACCCAAACGGCATCAGAAGCAGCACGCCCTAGCATGAGCCGTTCGGTTTGCCCCTCAACAAGAAGCTCCACGGTTTCTGAATAAGGCGCGCTCGGGTGCACTTCGAGCAGCGTGCCGAAATGTATGCCGTTTTCTGCAAAGAACTGCAGCAGTTGCGGATCATCGTCAGAGATCCGCTCGACCCGAGCTTTCGAGCCCGCCGCGAGCGTGGTGAGGAGCGTTGCGTTGGGGCGTGCCACATCGCCGTCGGTCGTTGGGATCGGATCGCCATGCGGATCACGAGCAGGGTGGCCCAAGAATTCGTCGAGGCGCTCGATCATGAAATCAGACACCGCGTGTTCGAGTGTCTCGGCCTCATCGTGCACTTGATCCCATCGGTATCCAAGGGTTTCTAGCAGGAACGTCTCGATCAGACGATGCCGGCGTACCATCGCAATCGCGTGCGCGCGCCCCGTATCCGTCAACGTCACTTCGCCGTACGGCGCATGATCAAGAAGACCTTGTTCGGTGAGTTTGCGCACCGCATCCGATACCGAGGACAGCCTCAGCCCCATCCGATCCGAAATCAGTTTCGGCGTGACCGGGGCATCTGACCACTCACCGAGGTACCACACGGTTTTCAGATAGTCCTGGGTGCTCGCAGACAACTCAGAAACAGACATAGCGAACAGTCTAGCTGTCCAAAGACCTGCGAAGGCCTACGCTTAAGGTATCGAGGCAGCGTCCAAGATGAGTCTGTATATGAGGAGTAAGGGTGTCGCCGGGACAGGTTAATAAGCCGCATAGCGATCCGTTGATGAGGCAATACGATATTTCGACGCTGGGCGCGTTGAAGTCTCCGCGGAAGCTGGTGCGCGAGGTTTTGGCAGGTCTCGTGGTGGCGTTGGCTTTGATCCCGGAGGCGATCTCATTCTCGATCATCGCGGGCGTGGACCCTGCGGTGGGCCTGTTTTCTTCTTTCATCATGGCGGTCGTGATCGCGATCGCCGGTGGCCGTACCGCGATGATTTCCGCCGCTACGGGGGCTGTCGCGTTGGTGATTGCGCCGCTGATGCGGGATTACGGTTTTGACTACTTCATTGCCTGCGTCTTATTGGCCGGAGTTTTCCAGGTTGTTTTCGCGCTCCTGGGTGTATCGAAGCTGATCCGGTTTGTGCCGCGTGCGGTGATGGTCGGGTTCGTGAACGCGTTAGCGATCCTTGTGTTCATGGCGCAGATGCCGCAACTGATTGATGTGCCGTGGGTTGTGTATCCGCTTCTGGCGGCAGGGATCGTGATTCTGTGGCTTTTCCCCAAGATCACCGGCGCTGTTCCGCCGCCACTGGTAGCGGTGGTCGTGATTACCGCTGTGGTGATGATCTTCGATATCAAGGTTCCGACGGTTGGCGACCAGGGCGAGTTACCGCAAGGGTTACCGCAGCTGTTCATCCTGAATGTTCCACTCACGTGGGAGACCCTGCAGATCATCGCCCCGTATGCCGCGGCGATGGCTTTGGTGGGTCTCATGGAGTCATTGTTGACGGCCCAGCTGGTTGACAACATCACCGGTACTTCTTCAGATAAGAAGCGTGAATCCTGGGGTCAGGGTCTCGCCAACATCACGTCCGGATTCTTCGGCGGTATGGGTGGTTGCGCGATGATCGGGCAGACCATGATCAACGTCAAAGTGTCAGGTGCACGCACACGTATCTCTACATTCTGTGCCGGCGCGTTCCTGTTGGTTCTGGTTCTGGTATTCGATCAGTGGGTGGCGCAGATCCCGATGGCGGCATTGGTTGCGGTCATGATCATGGTGTGTATCGCCACGTTTGATTGGCACTCGATTCAGCCACGTACGCTGCGCACTCTCCCGAAGTCAGAGACGGTAGTCATGCTGGTGACGGTCGCTGTGGTTTTGATGACTTCGAACCTTGCGATCGGCGTGATCGTGGGTGTTTTGACTGCCGCTGTGGTGTTCGTGCGTCAGGTTGCTCACGTGGTGCGGGTCGAGCGGGAACTGCAGGACGAGGAAGGCAACGTCCTTTCTGCGGATACACCAGCGGATCAGGTGGCCCAAGCCGTCTATAAGGTGCGTGGGGCGTTGTTCTTCGGTTCGAGTAACGATTTCACGACGATGTTCCGGTACGGCGAGGACCCGGACCTCGTGTGCTTGGACTTGTCTCAAGCGCAGGTCTGGGATGCGTCATCGGTCGCCGCGCTCGACAGCGTTGAGGCAACATATGCCGAACAGGGAAAGCGTCTGGTGATTGCGGGCATGAGTGAGAAGAGCCGCCGGATCCATGACCGTTTGAGCGGTGAGCTAGGGGAGAGCTAGCTATCGCGAATTCGCGCGGTGTTCACGTGATATTTACGTCCTATCTGCGCTCGGATTATTCCCCGCAGGTCCGATTAGCGTACGCTGTCGGACGTAGTACGGGACTACTTTTTGCGCGACGAATAACGTGTGAAAGGTAGTAGCGTCATCATTTTGGTATGAACTCTAAGGAGAGATTGTGAAAGCTTTCACCAATACTCGTCGCCCAGGCGCCCGCCTCATCGCTGGCCTGTCCATGGTGGGCCTTGCAGGCGCGCTGCTGACCGGTTGCTCGGGTGATAACAACCCAGATGGCAAGCTGTGCGATGACGCCACCAAGGCGCTCAAGGATGCTGGCATCGAAAAGCCTACTGAAGTCCTGCAGATCGAGGACAGCGCTAAGATGTCCAAGCTCGGCCAGGATCTCAAAGCAGCAGCTGAAAACAGCAAATCGGACCTTGCAGAACCTGTCAACCTCTTAGGTAAGTCAGCCGAGCTCGCCGCTAAGGTGAAAGAAGACCCATCGAACGCTGATCAGCTCAAGTCTGAAATGGATGAGATCGGTGAACAGCTCCGGGACGAGGATAACGGAGAGAAGGCTAAGGAACTCTCTAAGAAGTGCGACGCCTTCAAGAACTAGTGGAACCTAGCGCAGGCTAGGTGACATGCTCCCCGTTGGCTGGACTGAGAAATCAGTACCTGGCTAGCGGGGAGCATCTTTATGCGATCCGTGCTGAGATGAGTAGAGATCAGTTTTGAGTAGGGCTGAGTTGCCTAGGAAGTTGAGGAATGGATCATCGCCGCACGTTCTAACGCACGCAGTGCCCAGCATTCTGGTGCACGCCTCATCGCAGGGTTATCGGTTGCTGGTCTTGTGACTGCCTTCCTCGCTGGATGCTCGGCTAAGGACCCAGATGAGGCCTTGTGCGAAGACATGGTCAAAGCAGTAAACGCGACCGGTGCCAGAAGTTCCGACGAGCTCGAGGACAGCGACAAGAAACTTAAGGCCGGGAGGAACCTTCAGATAGCGGCTCACAATAACAAGGGTTCGCAGTACTCAGATGCTCTGGAACTTTATGGTCGCTTCACAGAGGCTGAAGCCAAGGCGGATCACGAGAGCTCGAACCCTGAATATCGTGAAGAGAAATGGGTGCTTGAAGTCAGGATGAATGAAGAGCGCACAGAGGAAAAGGTGGACGAGTTCTACAAGAAGTGTCTGGCCTTCCGGGACGAGTAAACAACTGAGCGTGCATGACCACTTCAATATGAAAGTTGATGGTCACTACACTAAAGTGCCCTGTTATTGGTGTGAAGTAACAACTAGCATCGTTTTTAAGCAGGAAGCAGGGAGAAGGTCATGAAAACACGTTCTAGTGCACCCAGTACCCATCGCCCAGGCATTCATCTCATCGCGGGCTTGTCCGCACTTGGCCTTGCGGCCGGGCTTCTGACTGGTTGCTCGAACAAGGACCCCGATGAGGGTCTGTGTGAAGAGGCGACCAAGGCACTCGAGTCCGTTGGCTTGGACAACGGGAACGATATCCCGAACCTCGAGAAGGCTGAGAAAGTGAGTCAGCTCGGCGAAGGGTTCGTTGATGCAGCCGAGAAGTATGACGATTCTGAGTACGCTGAACCCATTGAAGTCGTAGGCAAGATGGCGGTTACTTCCGCCAAGCTTGACCAAGACCGCGAGAATCAGGAACTTCAAGCGGAGTTATACAACCTGTCGCAGCAGGCCGCCCAGCCAGAGCTAGGGGAGAAGGCTAAGAAGTTCGCTGAGAACTGCCCTGCCTTCGATGAGGACTAGCTACCAGCGTTGTTCCCCCCCCCA
The DNA here is from genome assembly GCF_031458175.1 of Pseudoglutamicibacter albus. NCBI lineage: Bacteria > Bacillati > Actinomycetota > Actinomycetes > Micrococcales > Micrococcaceae > Pseudoglutamicibacter > Pseudoglutamicibacter albus. The sequence continues at coordinate 2,101,216 of NZ_JAVDXX010000001.1, forward strand.
AAAGCGTTGTTCCCTGAGTAGGAACTTAAGGAGTAGATTATGAAAGCACGTTTCAACACACGCGGCACCAAGCACCCAGGTGCCCGCCTCATCGCTGGCTTGTCCGCACTTGGCCTTGCGGCCGGGCTTCTGACCGGTTGCTCAAACAAGGACCCCGACGAGGCCCTGTGTGAAGACTTCTCTCAGGCGCTGAAGAATGCAAACATCGAAAGTTTCAGTGACTTCATGCGCATCTCAGACTCCGAAAAGCTGGCTCAGTTCGGCCAGGACCTCAAAGGTGCCGCTGAGAAGAACAGTACGTCGGAGCTGTCCGATCCGATCTACCTGCTTGCCAAGATGATTGACGTTCAGGTCAAGATCTCAGAAGACATGTCGAACACTGAAGCTCAGGCTCAGATGCGTGAACTCGGGGAACGAGCCACAGACCCAGCGATGGACGATAAAGCCAAACAGTTCGCTGAGAAATGCCCTGTCTTCGAAGAGGGACGCGAGTAGTTCCCGCAACGGGCCAACGTTTTTCTTGTTTAGGACTGTTCTCACACGTGTTCTGCGGTTAGTATCAGTTCAAGACTGACCTGAAACAGATACGGAGTACACCATGGGCACCTTCATCGTCGGCGTTGACGGCTCGCAGACTGCATTCAAAGCTGCATCCCGCGCAGCGCATGTAGCGGCACGAACTGGCGACACCCTCGTTGTGGTTTCGGCTCACTCCAAAGACAACACTGAGGTTGTCAACATCGGTACCGACACCTGGGTTCTCGACGACGCCGACCTCGCAGGTGACCTTGCTCGCCGCGTGGCAGACCGACTCCTCGAAAACGAGCCCGACCTCAAAGTAGAGACCGCCGCGATGTTCGGCAAGCCCGTGGATGCCTTGATCAAGGCCGCTAAAGAACACAAGGCTGACGTGATCTTCGTAGGTAACGTCGGCACTCACGGCCTGGGCCGTGTGCTCGGCTCCGTAGCCACCGGCATCGTGCACAACGCACCGTGTGACGTCTACGTTGTCCGTACCTCCGGAAACTAATATCCCGCACCCTTCTGAGATGCCCGCGCAGCTGAACCGCCTGCGTCTGTGGTGTGCACCTGGAACCAGCCCTGACAAGTGGCTTAAGCGTTTTGGTGACGCACGCCCTGATGTTTCGGTCCAGCTGACCGCGGGCACCTCTGATTCTGAGGCAATCGAGGCGCTACTGAACTTCCGCTCGGACGTCGCTTTGGTGCGCCACAGTGTTGACGAGGTCCTCACCCGCCGCGAGTTCCCCCGGGGCGTCCGCCTGCACGCGGTGAGGCTCTACGACGAGGATGTTGCGGTTGTAACGGCCCGCGAGCATGACGCGGAATACTGGGATGAACACGATTCAATCCCGCTAGAGGAAGTCGCGGCGTGGGCGCGTCTTGACCCTGCCGATTACCCAGATGATGTTGCGGGCCAGCGCATGATGGTCGAGGTCGCTGCCTCGGGTGCTGGCGCGGTAGCTGAGCTACCTTTTCCGTTGGCGCGCATGCTCTCCCGCAAGGACGTTGTGGTGCGCCGCCTGCAGGCAGAACCTCGAACACGCGTCTCCGTTGTATGGGTGCACCCGGACGCGGTCCCAACAGTGAGTAACGGGGATTGGAGCCTGGCTGAGCGCGAGACGCGCGAGGCTGTGATCCAAGACTTTGTTGGAGTGCTCAGAGGCCGCAGGGCAGGGTCATCCCGCGGATCAACATCATCTCGCGGATCAACCCAGACTTCCCAGCAAGAGAGCTCTTCGCAACAGAGTTCTTCTCGGCGGTCTTTTTCTCAACAGAGATCTCTAAAGAGCCGGACTTTACGAAGAAATACAGCTAGTTCTCGAAAATTACGTAGGAAGCGCTAATTTTCCACATATACGATAAATCCACGCGCTTGCTCATGTGGGCTTAATGGTGACCCTGAAAACGCGTGCTTATTCCGAATAAATCCATCTAACAAATTTCGTTCGTCAAAATGGGAGCGATATTTGCGCAAGGTATGTGGGAAATAAGTCAGGTCGGATAGTGACACCTATCAGCATCAAATGACTGGCGGCTCATAGCTATCCGTGACCTCACACAAGAAAAACATCAGGAGAATTCAACCAAATGGCCACAGCTGACCATGACAATCTGAAACAGACCATCAATGAGGGCATAGGATCTTCCTCGCACGTTCTGCGCAACACGGTTGTCGCGAACCTTGGACGGCGCATCGTTCATGGCGAGATCGGCACTGGCTCACGCTTCACGCTCGATGACATCCAGGACCATTTCGACGTGTCCCGCACGGTGGCACGCGACGCGATGCGCATCCTGGAATCTATGGGCCTGATGTACGCCAAGCGCCGCGTGGGCCTCATTGTTACCGGCCTGGAGCACTGGCGTGTGCACGACCCGCAGGTCATCACGTGGCGATTGTCCGGCCCAGACGGTGACACTCAGTTCCGTGAGCTGACGGAGCTGCGCCGCGCAATCGAGCCGATGGCGGCTGCTGGTGCCGCGATCCACGCCCCACGCGAAGTCAAGAACGACATCATTGCGTTGGCAGGCCAGTTGCGTGACACCGCTGCATCGAATGACATGGAAGCGTTCGTGCGCACGGACACCGAGTTCCATGAGCTGATTTACCGTTACAGCGGAAACTCATTGTTCCGCATGTCTGGGCATGTGATCCAGCAGATCATGCGCCGCAGCTTGACCGTCAACGGTGAGCTTGTGTCTCCGAGTGAAGCGGTGCTGGATCAGCATGACGCTCTCGCTCTTGCGATCTCTTCCGGTAGTGCTGAGCGCGCTCGTGAGGCGAGCGAATGGATTACGAGCGAAGCCAACCGCACCGCGCACACTGAGCGTGAGGCCGCCTAGCAGCCTTGCTACCGCGACACCCTTCTAGGTATTACTTTCTAAAGGTGACAATGGGCACACTTCGGTGCACCCTGGTAATAGTCAGGAAGAATCGATTGCTCATCCGGCAGAAGGTGAACCATGGAATTTGGGGAGTTCTCAACAGTAAACGTTTCTGAGCGTGGAAGCGCTTTGCTTGTGAGCATCAACAGGCCGCGGGCGATGAATGCGCTCTCGACCCAGGTGGTCGCTGATCTCGATGCCGTGGTCACCACGTGCTCCCAGTTGCTGGAAACAGCGCCTGAGTCCGGGTGGCCGTTCCGTGCTGTAGTTATCACCGGCGAGGGTGAGAAGGCTTTCGCGGCAGGGGCGGACATCGTTGAGATGAGCGAGTACGGCTCAGAAGAAGCACGCGCCTACGCCGAGTCGATGCATCAGGTCACGCTCGCGTTGGAGGCGTTGCCGGTTCCGGTGATCGCTGCGGTGAACGGTCACGCGCTCGGTGGCGGCTGCGAGCTGGCGTTGGCGTGCGATTGGATCATCGCGTCTGAGAACGCCTCGTTCGGCCAACCTGAGATCACGTTGGGGATCATCCCGGGTTTCGGCGGCTGTGTGCGTTTGCCGCGCCGCGTCCCGTTGGGTGTGGCTCGCGAGATGATCCTGACGGGTAACCCGTTGCGCGTACAGCGTGCTCTGGAGGTCGGCCTGGTCAACTGCGTGTGCCCAGATAAGGATGCGCTGCTTGAGTGCGCTGATGAGCTGGTTGCTTCGGTTGCACAGCGCTCCCCGGTTGCTGTTGCCCAAGCTAAGCTAACGATGGCCAAGGCGGATGCGCTCACGGTCCGTGATGGTTTGGATGTTGAGTTGGGCGCGTTCTCTGCCGTGTTCGGTTCTGAGGATTCGCGTGTAGGGCGGCAGGCTTTCGTGGATAAGCAGACCGCTCAGTTCCCGGGTCGGTAACCAAGACGGTGAGTGATGGTTACAGGGATACTGGCATGTTGGTGATCGGTGAGGCGCTCGTCGATATTCTTCAAAAGACTGACGGCAGCGTTGCGGCGTACACAGGCGGTTCGCCGCTGAACGTCGCTATGGGTTTGGCCCGTTACGGGGCCCAGGTGACGTTTGCGACGCGTCTGGGTGATGACGATGCCGCGCACGTTGTTTTGGAGACGTTGGCGCGTGAGGGCGTTGAGGTCTTCACTCCGCCTTTGCGTGGAGCCACGACTGTTGCGCGCGGCCAGGTGGACTCCGATGGTCAGGCGGATTATCTTTTTGAGTCACTCACGTGGGATCTAGGCCCGGCTGATGATGAGTTGGCTGCGTTGGCGACTGACGCGTCGGTGGTTCATTCGGGCTCGCTTGCGGTTTCGTTGGATCCGGGGCGCTTCGCCGTGTTGAACGCGATGCGGGCGGCCCGTGGGCGTGCGCTGGTGACGTTTGATCCGAATGTGCGCCCTGATACGGCGGGGACCCGTGAGGTCGAGGCTGAGTGTATCGAGGAGGTTGTTGCGCTGGCTGATGTGGTGCGGGCCTCTGATGAGGATTTGGAGTGGCTGTATCCGCAGTGCCCTGCTGTTGATACGGCGCGTAGGTGGCTTTCGATGGGCCCTTCGCTTGTTGTGGTGACGAGCGGGGGTAGTGACGCGTTGGCTATGACTCACGAGCATCTTGTGACGCGTGCGGCTCATTCGGTTGATGTGGTGGACACGGTGGGTGCAGGGGACGCTGTGATGGCTGCGTTGATTTCTGCCTTGGTGGATGCCGGTTGTGGCGGTATTGGTGCGGCTGAGCGGGTGCAGGGCTTGTCTGAGGGACAGGTTTCGCGTCTGTTAGATGTCGCGTTGGCCGCGGGTGCGTTGGCGGTTGAGTCTGAGGGGCCTGATGGGCCCTCGCGTGAGCAGCTTTTGAGTGTTGTTGGTCCGGTGGCGGATGGCGGCAGGGAGGGGGTGTTGCTGTGAAGCTTTTGGTGACTGACCTGGATGGGACGGTTGTGCGTCGTGATGGGACGATGTCTGACCGTACTGTTGAGGCTTTGCACGCCGCGCGTGCCGCGGGTGTGCACGTGGTTTTGGTGACGGGGCGGCCGTTGCGGTGGCTTGGGTCGGTGCGTGAGCGTTTGGGTGATCTGGGGCCGGTGATCGCCTATAACGGCGCTGTTTTGTTCGATGATTCGCGTGGCGTGGTGGTGGATGCTGCGGAGATTGATGCGGCTGCGATGCGTGAGGCGCGGGAGCGGATTCTGCGTGCGGCTCCGGATGCGTTGTTTGCTGCGGAGACGTTGGAGGGGATTGTTGCGGAGCCGGGGTTCATTCCAGCTCAGGCTCGCGCGGGTTTTGTTGATGCGGGCGCGCGTGTTTCGGATTCGGGTCTGGATCTCGATGCGGCGGTTGCTCAGCGTACTGTGAAGCTTTTGGCTAAGCGGCCCTCGGGTAAGGCTTCGGAGTTCGCCGCGGTTGTGGGGCGTGCCGTGGATGATGTTGTGACGATGACGCATTCAGCGTTTGATGTCGCGTTGCTTGAAATGTCAGCCCCGGGGGTTGATAAGGCGGCACGTTTGCGTGATTTCGCGGCGTCTTTGGGGGTTGCGCGTGAGGATGTGTGGGCGTTCGGGGATATGCCTAATGACATCCCGATGCTCGCGTGGGCTGGCACGGGTGTTGCGGTGGGCCCGGATTACCAGGTGGTGGCTGACGCCGCGGATCGTGTGGTTGGCCCAGTGCACGAGGACTCGGTTGCTGTTGAGATTGAACGGGTCCTGAAACGCTTAGCTTAGAGCCGACCGGCGCCCGTGGCGGCGCCCGTTCCTGCTAGCCCCGCTCCTACTAGCGTTGTTCCTGCTGCTTCCGTTCCGGTTGTCGCTGTTCCCGCCATCACCGTTCCCGCCGGCGCTGTTTGCGCGGGTATCGTTCCTGCCAGCGCCATTCCTGCCAGCGCCGTTTGCGCGGGCGCTGTTTCCATTGGCGCGGTGGTTGTGGTGGCGTGGGTCTGAATCGACCGCATAGTGCAGGAGTGCGCGCAGCTCGCCCGCGTATTTCGTTTGGGTTTCAGGCGGGGCGTCACGCATGAGCTCCATGAGCGCCAGATAGTTCCGCACGTGCGCAAGCAGGGTTGCTGGGATGAGGTAGTCCAGCAGGTTCTCTGGTGAAACAGGGGAGTCCGCGGCGAGTGGGGTGATGTAGTTGACCAGCAGGGAGCGCATCGGTTCCTGGAGTGGTTCTGTGCGTAGCACGTTGCCGAGTTCCAGCGCGATCCCTGCGATCGCGAGCAGCGGGTTGGTGAAGGTTGCCCCGCTCCAGCCAACGAACATGATGGGGTTGCGGTGGGAGTCCGGTAGCAGGATGCTTCTGCTTTCCGGGTTGAGCTGGTTATAGACCAGGGGGAGCTTGGTTGAGGCGAGCGCGGCGGAGGCGTCCTTGAGGTGACGTGATTCACGCCGGAGGAAGTCCAGGGTTGTGGGCTCGATCCATAGCGGGTGGTAGTCCGGCATGCTCTCGTGGATGTCGAGTGCGTCCGTGTACAGGTCTGGCCAGGACTCATCGGTGTAGGCGAGCGCTCCGAGGTTCATGAGGCGGTCCTGGCTGGTGGCCGTGGCCTGGTGCAGATCCGATGCCTCGGTCAGTACCCGTCCAATGAGTTTGGTGGCTGCTTCTGCTTCTTTAGGGCTCAGTGCGGAGCTGCGGCGCTTGCCGTGTTGCCGTTGCGGCATGAGGTCGGAGAGCGGGGTTCCGATGCCGGGGGTCAGGATCCAGCCTTGTTCGGGCTCAACCGCGATGGGGACCGGGACGTGGCCTTTCGTGACGGCGGCCAGATGCGCGGACAGCGTCGCTTCCGCGGCTCGCGCGGGAGCGGTGGCCTTGAAATAGATGGTCCCCTCGGGTGTATCGATGCTGTAGACGGCCGCCGCGAGGGTTGCTGTGACAGGTTTGAGGCGGGCTACACACTCGATACCGAGGGTGTCGAGGGCACGCTGAATCCAGCCGCGGGCAGTGTCTTTCCACCCTGCGGCTTTCCAGGTGTCTTCCCATTCACTCATATCTGTACCATCTTAGGTTGGCCCGGCCTTCTTGTGTACCTCTCGGATCTACTAGCCTAGCTTGCCTGGCTGGGCGCCTTGAGGCTCGTCTACGTGGGTGGGGACGGTCTTACGCCACAACGCAATTCCTCGCATCACGTGATAAATCAGCAGGGTTGCGATGGTTCCCAACGCGATCCCGTCCAGCGTCAGGCCCGCGATCATCAGGACGTTATCGCCGCCGTTGAGTGCGATCGCGATGATGAGGCCCGCGCCCGCGGTCATGAGGTTGATCGGGTTGCCGAAATCCACTTGGTTTTGAACCCAGATGCGGGCACCCATGATCCCGATCATCCCGTAGAGCACGATGCCCGCCCCGCCGAGCACGCCCGGAGGGATGGTTGCGATGACGGCCCCGAATTTAGGCATGAAAGACAACACGATCGCCACGAAACCAGCGATCCAATACGCCGCGGTGGAATACACTCGCGAGGAAGCCATGACGCCGATGTTCTCTGCATAGGTCGTGGTGCCCGAGCCGCCAGCAGAGCCTGCGAGCATGGTCGCAATACCGTCACCCATCAGGGTTTTACCGTTGAGGTGATCGTAGCTTTTGCCCGTCATGACGCCCACGGTGCGGACGTGGCCCACGTTCTCCGCGATCAGGACGAACAGAACCGGCAGGAACAGCAGGATCACGTGCAGATCAAACGTCGGGGTGTGGAACGCTGGCAAACCAACCCACGCGGCCTCCTTGACGGGCGCGAAGTCGATCTCGCCCTGAGGCAGTGCCACGAGGTAGCCGATCACGATGCCCAACAGGATCGACAACCGTCCCAACATTCCGCGGAACAGAACCGAACAGATTACTACCGCGGCCATCGTGCTGAAGGTCGTGAGCGTGTATTCCTTCATTTTCGGCACGGTCGAACCGGCAAGGTTAAGCCCGATGAGCGCGACGATGGTCCCCATGACCGCCGGCGGCATGAGCGCGTGAATCCAGCCCGTACCGGTACGGTTGACGATTACGCCCACCAAGAACAGAGCGAAACCCGTAACAAGCACACCACCGAGTGCCGCACCGAAGTTGTCGCGGCCAGGCCCCATCGCAGCGCTGACCGGCGCAATGAACGCGAACGAAGAACCGAGATAACTCGGGATCCGGTTGCCCGTAACCAACAAGAAAATAATGGTTCCAAGCCCCGAGAACAACAGTGTTGTGGTGACAGGGAAGCCCGTGAGAGCCGGAACTAGAACCGTGGCTCCAAACATCGCCATGACATGCTGAACACCGATGCCGATAGTCTGCGGCCAGTGGAGGCGCTCGTCCGGGGCAACAGCTGTATTCGGTGAAACCGTGCGGCCATCGCCGTGCACAGTCCAACTGAACACAGGCTTGCTTTTCTTGGACATGGAACTTCCTGAATGGCGCCAAAAACGGCACCGTTAAAACATGTGGGGCTGAACGAGTATCTTACTCTTCAGTACGCCAAGAAACTAACTCGTAACTCATATGTCCTTGGCCGGCCGATACCCACCCCATAGGATCGAAATATGATGGCCACCAATCAGACTCCCGAGAACGCCGCCCGCATCCGTACCGCCCCAGACGACGCGGAGAACCGCGGGATCCAGGAGACCGTGGCGCACCTGCGCGAAGGCGCGCTCTCCCGGATCGCTCACGTGCGTCGCTTCAGGATCGCTCAACTCGATGCTCTCGAGGCGATGCTCGCTGAAAACCGCGAGGAACTACTCGAAGCGCTCGCGCAAGACCTCGGTAAGTCTGAAACCGAATCCTCCGTGGCCGAGCTGCAGGTTGTTGAAGGCGAAATCGCGCACGCCCGCCGCCACCTCGATGACTGGATGATGCGCCGCAAAGTATCTTCACCCATCGCGCTCGCGCCAGCATCAGCCACCGTGATGCCGCGGCCTAAAGGGCTCGTGCTCATCATCTCGCCGTGGAACTACCCCGTGAACCTCACGCTCGCCCCACTCGTAGCAGCGCTCGCGGCGGGCTGCTGCGCCGTGATCAAGCCGAGCGAACTCGCGCCAGCCACAGCACAGATCCTGACTGAACTGATCCCTAAATACCTTGACCACCGCACCGTGGCCGTCATCAACGGTGGGGCAGAGGAAACCCAAGAGCTACTGAAGGAACAGTGGGACCACATTTTCTTCACCGGCTCAGAAAAAGTGGGGCGCATCGTCTACCGTGCCGCAGCCGAACAAATGACCCCGTGCACACTCGAACTCGGGGGCAAGAGCCCCGTAGTGGTTGTGGACGGCAACATCAAGACCGCGGCACGGCGCATCGCCTACGGCAAGTTCATGAACGCCGGGCAGACATGCGTGGCACCGGACTACATTCTCGCGGTGGGTTCACGCGTGAGCCGGGCGCTGGAAAAAGAACTGCCGGCCGCGATCCAGCAGTTCTACGGGACAGACCCGCAACAATCCCCGGACTATCCACGCATCATCACCACACGCCACGCAGAACGCCTTAAAGGCTTCCTCGACCAAGGCCGCGTGGTCACCGGCGGAACCGCCGATATTGAAGACCGCTACATCGCCCCGACCGTGCTTGCCGATGTTGAGCCGGACCAGCCCGTGATGCAAGAAGAGATCTTCGGGCCCATCCTGCCGATCATCACGGTGGAAACCTTCGATGACGCCCTCGACTTCATCGAAGACAGGCCAGACCCGCTGGCCGCCTACCTGTTCTCAGGCAAGGCAGGGCTCCAGCGGATCTTCGAAGACTACGTGCGCGCAGGCGGGGTGTGCATCAACGCGACCGTGATCCAACTAGCGATCCCGTCCCTACCATTCGGCGGCATCGGAGCCTCCGGGATCGGTCAGTACCACGGCAAAGCCGGCTTCGACGAGTTCAGCCAAGACCGCCCAACCCTCTCCAAGCCGCTGCGCTTCGATACCCTGCGGGTCGCCTACCCGCCATATAAGGGAACCAAATCGAAGCTCCTCAAAGAGCTGCTGTAGGGAGCTAGATCAGGCCGGCTGAAGCCAACTCACGCTGCATGAGAGCCGCGATGCACAACAGGTGGACCTCCGAACCCATCCGGCCAATCAACTGAGCCGACATCGAGAACCCATCAGGGGTCCACCCCACCGGAACCGTCACGGCCGGAACCCCAGCCACGTTCACCATCGACGTGTACGGGGTATACAGGCACTGTAAGCGGTAATCCGTCTCGGCATCGTTGTCGGTGAAATAACCGAGCGGCGGCGGGGTTTCAGCCATCGCAGGAGTCACCACGACATCGAAGGAACCCCACGCGGTGGACATCGAACCACCGATCTCCAGAAGCCGCTCGTTGGCCCGTTCTTGTTCGTTCTCTGAGCGGGCCTGCGCCTCCGCACGGAAGGACGCCGCCAACTCGCCCAGCTTGTCCTCATACGGGATCGGAGTGCGCCCCAACCAGGCCGTCCACACCTTCCGGAAAGTTTCGTCATAATCACTCGGGGCCTGCCACGGGGACTCCTCGACATCGGCACCCAGGCGTTCCAGAACCGCGCAAGCCCGCGCAAACGCGGCCTCAGCGGCAGCAGAAATCTCAACCGGCAACGCGGAATCGAAAGCGCTGGTGCGCGTGAAACCCACATGCAACCCAGCCAGGCCCTCCGAATGATCCAACGTAGCTTCTACGGAATCCAGCGCCGGGGTAGCGGAATGGCCAGCGGCCAGCCGCGAACGGTCAAAAAGCAATCCATCCAGCATCAACGCGGCATCCCGTGCATCTCGACCCAACGGGCCAGTGACCGATAGCTTCGGAGCACCCCAACGGTCGATCGGTGACGCCGCACCGGTTTCATCCGTGATGTCTTCGACCATCGCGCCGCGGCCCAACTTCAGACCAATCAGCCCGGTGGCTGAAGCCGGAATGCGAACCGAACCCCCACCATCACTACCCGGAGCGACCGGCATCAAACCGCCAGTAACTGCCGCCGCAGACCCACCCGAAGAACCGCCGGGAGTCCGGGAAATATCCAAAGGGTTCTTAGCCGGCGGAAGGATCGGGTTCTCCGAATGGCACGAAAGCAGAAACTCCGGAACCGAGGTCTTAGCAAACAGATTCGCCCCAGCTGAACGCAAACGCGCAGCATGTAGCCCATCCTCGCCCGCCACTACATGGTCCATCGAGGCGGAACCATACGTAGTAGGCAGACCGGCAATATCGAGGCCATCCTTCAACCCCATCGGCAAGCCAAGCAACGGCGGAACCCGCTTACCCAGGGAAGCCGCTGAGGTCGCTGAAGACGATGACGCTGAGTCACCGCCCGTAGAGTCACTGCCGCTGGAGTTAGCGCCGTCGGCCGGGCTGCCGGATGAGTCCCGGTAACCAGCCAGCGCATCGTCGGCTTCACGCGCTTGCGCCAGCAACATGTCCTCATCCCACGTCACGACAGCGTTCAGGTCAGGGTTCTTAGACCGCACCCGTTCAGCAACATCGTGGGCAAGCTCACCCGCGGAAACTTCGCCCGCAAGCAAGCTGTTTCTCAACTGGACGGCCAACGGCAAACCATCATCAACCCTGCGCGGAACACCAGACAACGCTTCTGGAATCTCAAAACTCATACACCCATGATGCCAACCCATATCCACCACGTCACACGAACGCCACGAAAACTAACACCACCCTGAAAACAAATCGCACAGAGAGGCTCGATACAGTGGGAAATCTGTAGGCTGGGAACCACCGGCACCCGGACACACAGTTTCCGGGGCACGCAACACAGCTACCGGGACACCGTCAGCAAGGAGCACAGCATGTCAGACCTCTTCGAAAACGTCAGCGTCAGCGACGTCCCAGATGGTGCAGCCATCCTCGATGTCCGCGAACAAGACGAATGGGACGCAGGGCATATCGTCGGGGCACGCCACCTCCCACTCAGCGAACTCATGCAGCGTTACGAAGAGCTCGATCCGGATGAGGACCTCTACATCGTGTGCCGCACCGGTGGCCGTTCGATGCAGGCTTGCGGCTGGCTCGCGAACCAGGGCTACAGCGTCTTCAACATCGCTGGTGGGTCCGGCGCATGGCTTGATGCCGGCAAACCCATCGAAAGCGACAACGGAGAAACCCCGCGCATCAAATAGGGCAGCGCCGGATATGAGACAACACTGTGCATGCCTACCAAACCGTGCATGCATACCAAACTGTGTATGTCCACCAAGGCATACACAGGCGTTGTATGTCGGATTGCTTATATAAGGACAGAGTGAGCGTGAAATACACCTATCTGGGACCAGCCGGAACCTTCTGCGAACAAGCCCTCCTGACACTGCCGGGGCCCGCCGCGGAACCGGAACACAACCGGATCCCGGCCACCAACGTGGACGCAGCACTCCAGCTAGTTCGCACAGGTGAGGTTGATGCGGCCGTTGTGCCGATCGAAAACTCCGTTGAGGGCGGGGTCTCCGCGACCCTCGATGCGATCGCCGCAGGGGATTCGCTCCACATCGTCGCAGAAGCCGTGATCCCCGTGACCTTCCAGCTCGCCGCATTGCCAGAAATCAACGCCCTCGACCAGATCCGCACCATCTCAACCCACGGCCACGCGTGGGCCCAATGCCGGCAATGGGCGCAGAACGCGATCCCGGAGGTCAACTTTCTGCCCGCATCATCCACCGCGGCAGGCGCGCTCGGCCTCCTCGAAGACAACCCCGCCTACCAAGCGGCAATCTGCTCACCCTTGGTCGCCCAACGCCACAACCTCAACGTCCTAGCTGAAGGCATCGAAGACAACCAAGGCGCGGTCACCCGCTTCGTCATGGTCCAAAAACCCGGCCGCATCCCAGGGCCGACCGGGTCCGATAAGTCCACCATCGTCGTCGAACTCACCCACGACCGCCCCGGCGGCCTGCGTGAAATCCTCGACCACTTCGCAACCCGCGGCGTGAACCTCACCCGCATCGAATCCCGCCCCACAGGCCTGGGACTTGGCCAATACTTCTTCTCGATCGACCTCGAAGGCCACATCAGCGAACCCCGCGTCGTAGAAGTGCTCCACGGCCTCCACCGCATCAGCACCTACATCCGCTTCCTCGGCTCCTACCCATCCGCAACCCCGATAGTCGTCAACGTTCCACCACACGCAACCCCCGAGGCCTATCAAGCCGCCGACGCCTGGCTCAACGACATCCTGACAAGCGGCAACCAGGCCGATGCCACCCAAACAGACGGCAACCAGGCGAGGTAGTCGCCTAACTACGCAGAGAATTCAGGGCCTTACGGAAACCGCGCGGCAGCATCGCAAGCAAATCCCCACCAGGAGCACACCGATCCACAGGGCGCGGAACCCGCAAAGTCAGCGCATGCTTGACAACCTCAGTCGTCATGGTCGTGACCTTACCCACCGGGTCACCATCAATCTGAGCCATCACCGGCTTCAAAGGACGCACCGAAATCTTCCGCATCTGAACATGCGCCATCAACCGGGTGCGCAAACGCTTATGCCACAACGTCTTCACACCCACAATCGACCACCCCAACGCAGTACGCGGCCTATACAACACAACATCCTGCACACCATCAGACATCGAAGCACCCGGCGCGAACTCGATACCACCCTGAATGTAGCCAGCGTTCGCCATCACAATCGTGCGGAAATCAACCGTCTCCCACGCACCATCATCAATCCGCACACGAGCCTCCTTAGGGAAACCCGCTAACCGCTGCAAACCAGCCGCAACATAAGCCCCCGGACCAATCAGCCTCTTCAACCGGGAATTCGTGTTCGACATGACCTCCGCATCGATCCCCACACCAGCAGCGACCAAACTCAACTGCGAATCCACAGACTTATCCGGGCCCACCAACTCAACCCGCAAGGCATCCACCCGATACGTCTCCCCCAACAACGCCGTACGGATAGCGCCTGAAACATCGTCCGGATCAATACCCACATTCCGGGCCAACAAATTACCCGTCCCCAACGGCAAAACAGCTAACTCAACATCGCCACGCCCCACCAAATACTCAGCGACCAACCGAACCGTACCGTCACCGCCACCAACAACAATCAGATCAGCGCCCGTAGCCAACGCCTCCGCAGCCTGCCCAGCCCCCGGATCATCCTCCGTCGTCTCAAAAAACAAAGGCTCCGCAATACCCTCCGCCAGCGCAACCTCACGGAACTCATCGCGGATGGCCTCCAAACCGGGCTTACCGCCATTCAAAATCACCGCAGGCTGAACCAACGAACCCACCAAAACCTTCCACTACAACAACCACAAACAGACACAAACGTGCCGTCCCCATAGATTACCGACCAAGCCACCATCCTGTGAACCACATAAGACACAACAAACCCGTCAAGAAGACCGTGACAGGTAGGCTTATAACCATGATCGACTTGAAAGACCTGGCCGAAAACCCAGAGAAATACCGTGCATCCCAACGCGCCCGCGAAGCCGACGAACAACTCGTCGATCGCGTTCTCACGGCCGACGCCGAACGCCGCAGCGCGCTCGCCGAGTTCGAAACACTGAGAGCAGAACAAAAAGCGTTCGGCAAAAAAGTCGCCCAAGCCACAGGCGAAGAAAAACAAGCCCTCCTCGAAGGCGTGAAACAACTCGCAGGCCAAGTCAAAACAGCAGAAGCCGCCGCCAACACAGCCCAAGAACAGCGCGATACGATCGCCGCATCGTTCCCCAACCTCATCATCGACGGCATCCCAACCGGCGGCGAAGACGACTACACCGTCCTCAAAACCGTAGGAACCCCACGCGACTTTAGCGCCGAAGGATTCGAGCCACGCGACCACCTCGAACTCGGTGAAATTCTCGGGGCCATCGACATGGAACGCGGCGCGAAAGTATCCGGCTCCCGCTTCTACTTCCTCAAAGGAGTAGGCGCACGCCTTGAAATGGCGCTCATCAACATGGGTATGGACCTCGCGCTACGCAACGGCTTCGAGCCGATCATCACCCCAACTCTCGTACGCCCACAAACCATGCGCGGTACCGGCTTCGACGTCGAACACGACGACGAAATCTACCGGCTCGAAAAAGACGACCTCTACCTCGTCGGAACATCCGAAGTCGCACTCGCCGGCTACCACGCCGACGAAATCCTCGACCTCACCGCCGGCCCCCTCAAATACGCCGGCTACTCCACCTGCTACCGCCGCGAAGCCGGCTCCGCAGGCAAAGACACCCGCGGCATCATCCGCGTACACCAGTTCAACAAACTCGAAATGTTCGTCTACTGCCAGCAAGAACAAGCAGAAGAACTCCACGAACAACTGCTCGCCTGGGAAGAAGAAATGCTGCAGTCCCTCGGGCTCGCTTACCGCGTCATCGACACCGCGGCAGGCGACCTCGGAACCAGTGCGGCACGCAAATTCGACTGCGAAGCCTGGGTACCAACCCAAGGAACCTACCGCGAACTGACCTCCACATCGAACTGCACCACATTCCAGGCCCGCCGCCTCAACATCCGCGAACGCGTCACCGACGTCGAAGGCAAGAACAAAGGCACCCGCTCCGTAGCAACACTGAACGGGACGCTGGCAACCACCCGCTGGATCGTCGCGATCCTCGAAACCCACCAGAACGCCGACGGCTCCGTGACCATCCCAGAAGTCCTGCGCCCATACATGGGCGGAATGGAAAAACTCGAACCCATCCAGCGCTGAAGAACCCATCCAGCGCTGAAGACGCACCATCACCTTGAGGGCCCGCCCAATAACGAAACCCCGCTGAAAGAGCAGGTTGAAATGAGTGAGCTTGAGATGACAAAGGTTGAGACAATCGAGACTGGGAACCCTGAGCACAGTCGGTACATGATCTGCCTGGATGTAGACGGCACCATCGTTGACCATTCAGGTGAACTCTTCGAACCCGTCCGTGAGGCCGTCCACGCAGTGAGGCGGGCGGGCCACGAAGTGATCATCGCTACCGGCCGCTCGCTTCCAGCAACCTTGCCGGTCGCGGAAGCCTTAGGCATCGATAAAGGCCACGTGATCTCCTCCAACGGTGGGGTCACAGCCCAACTCGACCCCACGTATTCGCGCGGGTTCTCCGTTGTCGACCGGAGAACCTTCGACCCGGAACCCGCACTGAGGGCCCTCCAGGAAGCCCTGCCGGTAGCGAAGTTCGCCATCGAAACAGACACCGGAGACTTCCTCTCAACCGAACGTTTCCAAGACGCCAGCTTCGGCGTCCAAGCCCGCGGCGTGAGCCTAGAGGAGATGATGCAAGCCGATGCGGTGCGGCTCGTCGTGTTCTCAACCGACTCAACCGCTGAGGACTTCGGCCGCGCCGTCGAAGGCATCGGCCTATCCGGGGTGACCTATGCGGTCGGCTGGTCCGCGTGGCTCGACATCGCAGCCCACGGCGTCACGAAAGGCTCCGCACTCGAAGCGCTACGTTCACGGCTTGGCTTCCCGATCGAAAAGACCGTGGCGGTCGGGGACGGCCGCAACGACATCGAAATGCTCGCCTGGGCCGGACGCGGCGTGGCCATGGGCCAAGCAGTCGAAGAAGTCCGCGCCGCCGCCGGTGAAGTCACAGGCCATGTGGACGAGCACGGGCTCGCCGACGTCCTCAACTCGCTGCTTTAGTCCTCGACTTCGGCGATGGCGCCGCGGACAGCGGCCTCCAGCCGCTTCGCCGCATGCCCCGTATGCCCGGGTGCCCACGGAGCCACCAGCTCCAGATGGCGCGCGAAACGTGCGTTATCAAACGGAACGAGTGCGACGTCGTCGTTGGCCATGTGCTGCGCAAGGAGCGGGATCAAACCCACCGCAAGCCCTGCCCCTACCAGGCCAAGCAGGGATGGAAGATCATCGGTGCGCAGCGTGGAAACATTGAGCTGGAGCCCGGCGTCAGAGAACACGTCCATGACCACCTGATCCATAGGGTCACCCTCTTTGGTGCCTAAAGCCCACTTCTCTTGAGCCAACGGAACCAGGTCTTGAGCGCGGACAACACTCAGCCCAGCCGCCCAATGGTCTGTGGGGACCGCGAGTAAAAGTTCGTCCTCATACAGCGGAATACGTAGGGCGCGCGGCCCAAGCGAGAGCGGATAGCCGTCCACCGCGTAAATGATCGCGGCATCCAAGGCGCGGCGGTTGATGCGCTGGATCAAGTCCGGGCTTTCCTCCAAGGTTGGCTCGACCTCGAAACCCAGCTGCTCAGCGCTACGAACAATCGAGGGCAGAAGCCGCGCCGCCGCGGTAGGGAAGAGGCCCAACGTGAGGCGAGTACGGCCCAGACGAGCAAGATCCCGGGTGTCGCGCAGCGCGGAATCAGACAACGCGAGGATCTCCGCGGCGCGCTCCGCCATGAGCTCACCCGCATGTGTGAGCCGTGTACCGCGCGTATCGCGCACCGTGAGCGGGGCACCCACAGCGCGGTCAAGATTACCCAGGTGATGATCAACCGTGGGCTGCGACCAGCCCAAAGCCCGCGCCGCCTTAGCCACCGAGCCGTGACGAGCTATCGCATCCAGGGCCTGCAACTGCCGCGTATCGAGCATGAACCTGCCTCTATCGTCTTTGGAAGTGAGAGTGGAGCGCCCTAAAGCTGGGTCACCTAGAGCTTGCTGAGTTTGGAATGTGGCGACCCTAGAGCTGGCTGACCCTAGAACTGGTTAAACCGAGGGCCGGCTCCATACTGAGTATAGAGGGATATAGAAAAATGACCCGTTCACAGCATAGATTTCGCATGTTTTCATAGAGGTTATGCTCAAGGAAACCTTTATGTGCAAGCCGGGATCTGACCTCCAGAAGACCGCCCGCGAGGTTGGCGACATCGCCCGCGGAAACCCAGCACAGCATCGTGCCCCGTTCGGCCATGCCCTCCTTGAGTATGCCCAGCGCGACACCCTCCAGGTCATGGTGCCCGGCCATGCGTGTGATGCTGAGCGTTCGTATCCGGAGCTCGTGGACTTCATGGGCGCCCAAGGTGTAGCGCTCGATGTTCCACCGATGACCGACGGCATCGACCTAGGCGAAAACACCCCGCTCGATGAGGCGCTCGAGCTCGCCGCTGAGGCGTGGGGTGCCTCCCGCACGTGGTTCATGACCAACGGCGCGTCCCAGGCCAACCGCACCGCCGCGATCGCGGTGCGAGCGCTCGGTGAGCGCGTCATGGTTCAGCGTGCTATGCATTCGAGCTTCACCGACGGGATTCTGCTGGCGGGGCTCATGCCGTCTTTCGTTGTCCCGAACGTTGATTCACGCAACGGCGTCACGCACGGCTTGACCCCTGAAGCGCTCGATGAGGCGCTCACTTCACAGGCCCAGGCCGGTGAGAAGGTCGATAGCGTCTATGTGGTTTCGCCGAGCTATTTCGGTGCGGTTGCCGATGTCGAGGGGCTCGCTGAGGTTGCGCACGCACACGATGCAGCACTCATCGTGGATGGCGCGTGGGGCCCGCACTTCGGTTTCCACCCGGATCTGCCCGGCTCGCCGGTGGCGCTCGGTGCGGACCTCGTGATTTCTTCGACGCATAAGCTCGTTGGTTCGCTCACCCAATCAGCGATGCTGCATTTGGGGCACGGGCCGTTGGCGCGAAAGCTCGAGCCGTTCGTTGAACGCGCGTACACGATGACCGGCTCGACCTCGGCCTCCAACATCCTGAAGGGCTCTCTGGACGTGGCCCGCCAAGGCCTCATCAACGGCCGTGACCGCATCGAGAGCGCCTTGCGTGGTGCCGAACAGCTACGCGAGGCGCTACGTGAGGATGATCGTTTCCGTGTTCTTTCTGATGATTTCGGTGATTTCGCGGACATCCATGAGATCGACACGCTCCGCATCCCCGTGGATGTATCCCGTTTGGGGCATACGGGCCATTGGGTGCGTCAGCGGCTCATCGCGGACCACGACGTCTACTGCGAAATGTCCACTGCCACGACCATCGTCATCATCTTCGGTGCCCTGGCTACCCCTGCGGTTGACCGGACCCTCGAGGCGCTGCGTGCTGTAGCTGATGCCGCGCAGAACCCGAATGTCGACGCCGATTCCGCTGACATCCCGGTTGCTTCCGGTAACTCGGTGGTTGCGGCAACGGACGCTTGGGAAGCAACCACCCCAGGCCATGCAGTTGACGCGCTCAGCGGTACCGCGGAACAGCCCGGTACTGAGGAGCGTTTCCCCGAGCTCCCGAAAGCCGGAACTATGCGGCTGCTGCCGCGCGATGCCTACTTCGCGGACGCTTTCGACGTGGTTTCAGATCAGGACGCGGTGGGCCGGATCAGCGCGGACACCCTGGCCGCTTACCCGCCAGGCATCCCGAACGTTCTGCCGGGCGAGGAAATCACGCAAGAGATCGTCTCGTTCCTGCAGGCAGTAGCGACCTCGCCCACCGGATACGTGCGCGGTGCGCAAGACGCGAAAGTAACGACCTTCCGCGTAGTCGCAGAATAGGGCCAGCCGTGTAGCCCCGGTGTTGCCGGCCCAGCCGCTGCTGACCCACCCGCATGTTAGACGAGGGTCTCTGCGAGCCGTAACAGGAGCTCAGCTGAGGCGCGGCCCGCTACTTCTTCGCGCCAGCGGGCGCGCGCTATGGTCTGCGATACCGCTTGAACGGTGACCCCTAAAGCCTCGGCTACGGCCTTCTGTTGGCCACGCACACCAGGGAGAAGTAAGTCAATGACCGCCCAGTCGGCGGCCGAGCGGCGTGAGATCACGTCCCCTAAGAGGACGAGCGCGCCCTCAGCGGCGGCAGCGGTTTCCGGCGCGGTGGGTAGCCCATCGAGCGCTATACCCGCCGGTCCGGCCTCAACCGCGACGGGCACCGTGGCCCGCACCGTACGTTCAACGGCCACCCGAGACCGAGCCGCCGCGGCATCGTGTGCATCAACCCCGGCAATACCGACCCCCACCCGGAACACGGCACCGTCAGGGCCGGGCCGCAACCCCGTCAGAACAGCCAACACCACATCGGCGGGGTCAGCGATAAGGCCCGCGGCCTCATCGCCCACGGTCCGGTCGAAACCATCCGCGGCATCGCCCACCGACCGTTTAAGTGACTGCAGCAGAACACCCACGCCATCGCCGACGTCGCGGGTGTTCTGCTGCGTCAAAGTCACATGGAACAGAGGTGCTCAGCCCTTGAAACGTTCGATGGACTCCTGAAGTTCCTTCTCGGCGGCCTCACGGTCAGCCCATCCCTCAACCTTGACCCACTTGCCAGGCTCAAGATCCTTATAACGAGTGAAGAAGTGCTCGATCTCCTGGCGTAAGAACTCGCCCAGGTCCTCAACGGACTGGATGTGATCGAAACGAGGATCAGACGGAACGCACACAACCTTCGCGTCCTCACCGCCGTCATCAGTCATGTTCAAAACGCCGATCGGGCGAGCCTCAACCACAACACCTGGGTGCAAATCCACGCCTGGGATGTAAACCAAAGCATCCAGCGGGTCGCCGTCCAAACCGAGGGTGTTGTCAAAGAACCCGTAGTGGGTTGGGTACTGCATAGGGGTGAACAGGACGCGATCCAAGTGGATGCGGCCGGTTTCGTGGTCCACCTCGTACTTGACACGGGAGCCGGCAGGGATTTCGATGGTCACATCATGCTTCATGTGTGCACTCCTTTAAGTGGTGGGTAAATGGTGGGGTGTCCCGCGCGTTGCCGGCGCGCGGGCGTTCTCTGTTTAAGGGTAACTGACGTGAGCTAAGTAGAATTTCATTGATGACCAATGCTTCCCGACCCGCGCGTCGCTTCCTTGTCCCTGTAGTTGTGGCCCTGTTGTTGGTGGCCGCAACCCAGGTGGTGTCTGCGTTTTTTGGGCGGCCGGATGATCCGGCCGCGACCGCCGAGGTTCCTCAGTTGCCGGCCCCGGCGTTCAGTACGTCGGGGCCGGCCCCGGATGCCGCGGTGCTGCAACGCAAGGTCGATGCAGCACTTGAGGACAGCCCGGGCACGGTTGAGGTATCAGTGGTCGATGCGGTCACAGGCAAGCAGGTCGCTCACGTTGGTGAGGGGGAGGCGTTGATCCCGGCGTCTTCCTTGAAGGTTCTGACAGGTACCGCGGTGGTGTCCACGCTGGGGCTGGAGGATCAGTGGGTCACGCGGACCGTTCTGGACAAGCGGGGCTCCGGGGCGCCTGTCGTGTGGCTGGTTGCTGGTGGCGATGTGATGCTCAACCCGGGCGCAAGTGATGCGAAGGCCGTGAATGGTCGCGCAGGTTTGAAGACGTTGGCTGAACAGACCGCTAAAGAACTCAAGGCCTCCGGGGCGCTTGATGAAGCGGATGGTTCGCTCAAAGTGGGTGTGGATACCCGGATGTTCACAGGCCCAGCGTTGAACCCTGACTGGGCAGATGATCTGGTTTCAACCAACAACGTCACCGAGATCGCCCCGATTGCCCTTTACGCGGGCCGCTCAGAGGCCTCACACACCTCCCCGGTGGTCCGGAACCCGGACGAGCATGCTTTAGAGGTGTTCACCGGCCACCTGCAGTCTGCCGTGAAGTCAGGGAAGAAAAGCGTTGAGGTCAAGCAGGCGTCTGGGAAGACTAAACCGGGCTTTGACGCCGTAGACCCGTTTGAGCCCGGCAGCGTCGAAGGTCAGCTCGCGGCCGTGCATTCAGCGACGGTGCGTGAACAACTCGCCTACGGCGAAGCGCATTCAGACAACGTGATCCTCGAAACATACGGCCGCCTCGTGGGGATCAAACGCGGGCATGAAGGCTCGACTCAAGGCGCCATCGAGGGCGTTAAACAAGCCCTCGAAGAACTCGGCGTAGAAACAAACGAGCTCGTGATGCGAGACACCAGCGGGCTCTCAGACAAAAACCGCGTCCAAGCAGGCACGCTCGCCGACGTCATGGCGCTGACCCTCAACGATGGCTCGGCAAGCCAGCCTGCTCGTCGGGATCTAGCGTTCGTGCCATCCTTGCTACCGCGCGCGGGCGTCAACGGAACCATGGAAACCCGCCTGGATGGGAAGAAGACTAAGGCGCTCGTGCTCGCGAAAACCGGCACGCTCGCAGACGTCATATCCCTCACCGGCGTCGTCACCACCAAGGAAGGCCGCCCACTCGGGTTCTCCATCATTTTCAACGACGTCGAAGGCAACCTGGACGCCGCACGCGCCTCAGCCGACGCCGTGGCCACCGCGCTCGCCGACTGCGGTTGCCAATAGAGCGTCCCCATGAACGAAACCCGGCCACGATGAGTAGCGAACGCATCCCACCCGCAGTATTCAGGCGGATTCAGCGTGCCCGCGAGGCGCTACGCCAGCGGTTGCCGGGCGGACTGAATTATGTGCTCGCGGTGTCTGGTGGCGCGGATTCGCTCGCGCTCGCCGCGGTGTGCGCGCAGATGCGTCGCGACGGGGACTTGACTGGTCGGCTCACCGCTGTGGTTGTGGACCATCAGTTGCAGGCCGGAAGCGCTGCCGCCGCGGAAGGGGCGGCGCGCGCATGCCGCGTTTTGGGTGTGGAGCAGGTGGTGGTCCGCCGTGTTGAGGTGCCGGGTAAAGGCACAGAGAACGATGCGCGGGAGGCCCGGTATCGCGAGCTTGAACTGGTGCGTGAAGAGGTTGGGGCCGAGTTCGTTCTGACCGCCCACACCGCCAACGATCAGGCTGAACAGGTGCTGCTCGCACTCGCGCGGGGTTCAGGCACACGCGCTATAGCTGGGATCCCGGACCGGCGGGGACGGTTCCTGCGGCCGTTCCTGGAGGTGTGGCGCGAGGATACCGAGGCGGTGTGTGAGGCTTATGGGGTCCAGCCGTGGGAAGACCCCACGAACACGGACCCCGAATTCGCGCTACGGAACAAGGTCCGGCTCGAACTGCTACCAGAATTCACGCGAGTGCTGGGCGATGGCGCGCTCACCAACCTTGTTCGCACCGCAATCCAAGCCCGCCACGATGCCGAGCACCTCGATAACGAAGCCGAAGCCGCACTCCAAACGTGCGCACTGACCGAAACCCCAGAAGTCCTCGACGGGCCCCGCGCATCAGGGCGGGCACCGATGCAGTGGGACCTCGACCGTTACCTGCTGAAAAACGCGCCGCAAGCCATCCGCACCCGCGTATTGCGTTTCGCCGCGCAAACCGTAGGGGGGCGTGCTCCCACCGCAGAACGCACAGCGGCACTCGAACGCCTCACTGCAGGTGAAGGCTCCGCAGGCCCCATCGAGCTCGACGGCTACGTTACCGCTCACCGCATCAAAACCACACCTAACCACAGCGTGATCCGGTTCATCGGGCGGCCGCCGGCGGGCGCATCGGACGCATAAATCTGAGCACAAATCCTGCAGAGAGCACTATCGTGTGCAAACATGGAGGGAAGCGGCTTTCTATATCGCTAGCCGCCGGCCGCCACATCGTGTAAAAAGGGGAAGTCCGTGAAGCCAGATCACGTCGCCGATGACCTAAAAAACGTACTCATGTCGCGTGAGGAAATCGATCAGGTGGTTCGCGACCTGGCCGCAAGAATCGACGAGGACTACAAGGGCCGCGACCTGCTGCTCGTCGGCGTCCTCAAAGGTGCCGTGATGATCATGGCTGATCTTTCCCGCGAGTTGAAGATGAACGTCTCGATGGATTGGATGGCGGTGTCCTCCTACGGATCCGGCACGCAGTCCTCGGGTGTCGTACGGATCCTCAAGGACCTCGACACTGACCTCATGGGCCGCGACGTGCTCATCGTTGAGGACATCATCGACTCCGGTTTGACGCTCTCGTGGCTTGTCTCCAACCTGAAGTCGCGCGGGCCGCGTTCCCTGGAGATCTGCACGTTCCTGCGCAAGCCTGACGCGATCAAGGTCGATATCGACGTCAAGTATGTGGGCCGCGACATCCCGAACGAGTTCGTGGTCGGTTACGGCCTAGATTTCGCAGAGAAGTACCGCAACCTCGATGCGCTCGGCACGCTCGCTCCGCACGTGTACCAAAGCGAGTAGTACCTCGGGTTGATTCTGGCGCGGTAGGCGACAGGTAATCTAGAACGTTAGAAGTATGTAAGCGGGTTCGCAGCTCCCCTTTGAACAGCCGGCCGTGTTGAAGAACAGCCGGTTTTGACGGGTGGGGTAGGGGCTGTGGCTAAGAGGAAGGCGCGTCAGCGCATCAATGGACAAGACGACTCAGCCTAAGAAGAAGCTGTATCAAACCTGGTATTTCTGGGTCATTCTGGGTGTTGTTGGACTCATGGTTGGTATGTCCGTTCTGTTGAGCGGGCAGCGCAACGAGGTCCCGACCTCGGTTGGTCTGAAGCTTCTTGAGGACAACAAGGTCACGCGCGTTGATCTGAATGATGACGGCAACCGGGTTGAACTGAAAACCACGGAACCGGTCAAGCATGAGGGCCGTGACCTTGGTAAGAAGGTCACGTTCAAGTATTCGGTGACCCGCGGCCCGGAGGTCGCTAAGGCGATTGCGGCCGCGGAGCCAGAGAATGGTTTCGAGGACCGCCCGCAGACCAGTAACTGGTTCTTGTCCACGTTGGGTCTGTTGTTGCCGATGATCATCATCCTCGGCTTGTTCTTGTTCCTGATGTCGCGCGCCCAGGGTGGTTCCGGCAAGATCATGCAGTTCGGTAAGTCCCGGGCGAAGATGATCAATAAGGACATGCCGGAGGTCACGTTCAAGGATGTGGCTGGCGCGGATGAGGCTGTTGAGGAGCTCCGGGAGATCCAGGAGTTCTTGCAGCATCCGCAGAAGTTCGCTTCAGTTGGGGCGAAGATCCCGCGCGGTGTTCTGCTGTATGGCCCTCCGGGTACCGGTAAGACGTTGCTTGCTAAGGCTGTTGCCGGTGAGGCTGGGGTTCCGTTCTTCTCGATTTCGGGTTCCGATTTCGTTGAGATGTTCGTTGGTGTGGGTGCCTCCCGCGTGCGTGACTTGTTCGAGCAGGCTAAGAGTTCTTCGCCGTCGATCATTTTTGTTGATGAGATCGATGCGGTGGGCCGCCAGCGTGGTGCCGGCATCGGTGGCGGTAACGATGAGCGTGAACAGACGCTGAACCAGTTGCTGGTTGAGATGGATGGTTTCGATGCGAACACCAACGTCATCTTGATTGCGGCGACGAACCGTCCGGATGTTTTGGATCCGGCCTTGTTGCGTCCGGGCCGTTTTGACCGTCAGGTGCCTGTTGAGGCGCCGGATCTTGCGGGACGTAAGAAGATCCTTGAGGTGCATGCGCGCAATAAGCCGCTGGTTGATGGGATTGACCTTGAGGCTGTCGCGAAGAAGACACCGGGGTACACGGGTGCTGATCTTGCGAACGTTTTGAATGAGGCCGCGCTGTTGACGGCGCGTTCCAACGCTCATTTGATTGATGATCGAGCGATCGATGAGGCGATTGACCGTGTGATGGCGGGCCCGCAGAAGCGTACGCGTTTGATGCGTGAGCATGAGCGCCAGGTGACGGCTTATCACGAGGGTGGCCACGCATTGGTTGCGGCTGCTTTGAGGCATTCGGCTCCGGTCACCAAGATCACGATTCTTCCGCGTGGCCGTGCGTTGGGCTACACGATGGTTGTGCCGACGGAGGACCGTTATTCGATAACCCGCCAGGAGTTGTTGGATCAGCTCGCGTATGCGTTGGGTGGCCGCGTTGCGGAGGAGGTCGTGTTCAACGATCCGTCAACGGGTGCCTCGAACGACATCCAGAAGGCCACCGAGACGGCCCGGAAGATGGTGACCCAGTACGGCATGAGCTCCGAAGTGGGTGTTGTGCAGCTGGGTACCGGTAGCGGCGAACCGTTCCTGGGCCGTGAAGCCGGGCAGACCCGCGACTATTCCGAGGGCATGGCTGAGGTTGTGGACAAGGAAGTCCGTCAACTTCTGGATAACGCTCACGCTGAGGCGTATCAGATTCTGACTCAGAACCGGCACGTCCTGGATCGCTTGGCTAAGGAACTTTTGGACCGTGAAACCTTGAACCAGGCGGAGGTCGCAGAGATTTTCCATGATCTGGTGAAGCTTCCGGAACGTGAGCAGTGGCTGTTCGATGAGGCCCGCCCTGGCCAGGACCTCCCACCGGTACGTGGTGAACGTGACATCAAGCGCGACCCGCAGGGTAAGGGCACCGAGCCGAAACCTGGAGAAGGTGTCACGGTTGTGGACCCTCCGGCTGGGGGAACTGAACTGCCGGGAGGGGAACCGCAAGGGCCAGGTGCTTAGGCCCTGGCACATAGCGGCGGAGCTCGCGAGGACCAGGCGTCTGGCCCTCGCGGCGTAATTGTGTACGCGTGTGCGGACGGAACGGTGTTTGAGGTTCTCCGAGCTAGAACCTGCAGGCTGGTCTGATCTAAGATCAAACTGATCTGTCTCCGAAGCCACGTTAGGTTGTCATGAACACCTCCGATTACTCCTCAATGACTGAGGAAGACGTCAGAAATAATCCCCAACTGGATCAGACTACGCTGATGAATGTGGCGCAGTCGCGCCCGGATCTGCGCGCGGCGGTGCGCCAGCACCCTAACTGCTATCCAGGCCTCGCGGAATGGATCGATAGCCAGTCAGCTGGCGGGCAGCAGCCACAGCAGAACCAGTACCAGTACCAGTACGGTCAGCAGCAGCCGCAACAGAGCCAGCCTGCGCAAGGCTATGCGGCCCAGGGTTATGGAGCGCAGGGCAACGGGGCTCAGGGTTATGGGGCTCAGAATCCGTCGCAGCAGTCGGGGTATAACGCCGGCTATGGTCAGCAGGCTCAGCAGTACGGTCAGCCACAGCAGTATGGGCAGCCTCAATCGCAGCAGTACGGGCAGAACCAGTACGGCCAGAATCAGTATGGTCAGCCGCAGCAGAATCAGTACCAGCAGGGTCAGTACCAGCAGTATCCGGCGCAGCAGCAGTCGGGCTACAACCCTGGCTATGGTCAGCAGGCTCAGCAGTACGGTCAGCCACAGCAGTATGGACAGACTCAGTCCCAGCAGTCCGGGCAGAACCAGTACGGCCAGCCACAGTATGGGCAGCCACGTCCGGGCGTTGTGCTTCCGAAGGAGTGGACAGGGTGGCTTCCTGTCATCATCGCGGGCTTGGCTGTTCTTGCTTTCATTGCGATCTTCTTGCCGGCTGTCAGCGCGAAGAGTAGGTTCGGTAGCCACACCGGTTCGCTTCTTGATGCCCCGGCCGGCGTCAAGGTGCTTGCGATCATTTCGATGATCTTGGTGATCGCGGCCGCAGCTGTGCCGGCCGTGGCGTTCTTTGTCCGAAGGAAACCGCTGCCATTGATCTATCCGATTGCGGGGATCGCGGCAGGCGCTTTGGGCGTCATCACCTACATCGTCATGTTCATCCAGGTCGGCGCCGAGGCGAACAAAGCGCGTAAGCAGCTTGAAGAGTATGGCTATTCCCTGGAGGACACGGGCACTTCGGTAGGCCCAGCGTTCGGCACGTTCTTCGGTCTGGTTGTTTTCGGCCTACTCCTTGCGGCGGGTGTTGTTGCGCTTCTCATGGAGCTGAAGGGTAAGGGCATCAGCGCGAATCTGCAGCCAGCTTTCACAGGCGGCTCGAACGGGGCAGGCTGGAATCAGCAGCCGTACCAGAACAACCAGTACGGTGGCTACGCCCAGCAGTCGCAGCACCCACAGCAGGGCCAGCACGGTCAGCAACAGCAGCAGCAACATACTGGCGAACAGCAGTCTGGCCAACAACAGTCAGACCAGTCGCAGGATGATCAGCAACAGGGCGAGCCGCAGCGGGGTGGACAGGCACAGGGAGTCCAGCAGCAGGACAGTGGCCAAGCGCAGGGTCAGCGGGCGGCTTGGCAGTCGCCGGACCAGCAGCCTCAGAACGTCGAGGCCAAGCTTCCGGACTCTGAAGAGTCTGCTCAGAGTGAGGCGAAGGTTTCGGAGACCGCGGTTTCGGAGCCGGTTGCGTCCGAGCCTGAATCTGTTGCTACTGGCGAGCCGGTATCCGAGACACCTGAAGAGGTTAGCGAGGCGCCAACGCAGGCTGCAGATGCTGAGCCTGTCGATGAACCAGTTGTAGCCCCGGTTGAGGAACCAGTTGTAGCGCCGGCTGAGGAGCCTGCCAAGGAAGAGAGCCAGGAGGCGCCGACTGAGGCCTCGGGTGAGACGGTGCCGGCGGGGGCGTCGGCAGTTGAGCTGCAGCAACTTGCCGCGACTAAGCCTCAATTGTGGGAGCAGATCCGTCAGCACCCTAACTGCTATCCAGCGTTGGCGGAGTGGATTAAGCAGGCACAGAGCACAAACTGACCTGCTCAGAAGTAGTTAGCAGAATGCCCCAGGAGGCAAGATGCCTCCTGGGGCATTCTCTTGTTAACGATCCATACTTCTCAGCGCATACTTTTCAACGCATTCTTGCCACAAGCTTGGTGGCAGAATGTGGTCATGGTCACTTAACCTGGGTTAGCCTTAGACCAGGTTAAACCGCCAGTAGCTTCACAAAACACAAAGAAACAGTTGATTACTTCAAGGTAGGTCGCCATGAGCACCCCTGATTTTTCTTCAATGACTGAGGCAGACGTTCGTGACAATCCTCAGTTGGATCAACATACGTTGATGAATCTGGCGCAGTCGCGTCCCGATCTGCGGGCGGTAGTGCGTCAGCATCCCAACTGTTATCAGGGACTCGCGGAATGGATCGACGCCCAATCAGGCGGTGGGCACCAGCCACAGCAGTATGCCCCGACGCAGTACGGTCAGCCTGGTGCGGACGTTGTGCTTCCGAAGGGATGGTCGGAGTGGCTTCCGGTAATCATTGCAGGCCTAGCTGTTCTCGGTCTCGTTGCATTGTTTTTGCCCTTGGTGAGCGTACGGGTTGATATCCACTCAAGTTCTGTCGGTTTCTTCGCGGGGGGCAATTTAATTAAGGAAGCTAAATTAGTTCCGCATGAGGCGACGATACTTGCGATCATCTCTATGGTCCTGGTGATCGTTTCCGCGGCTGTGTCGGTCGCGGCATTCTTCGCTCGTAGAAGAGCGTTGTTATCGACCTACCCGATTGTGGGGATCGTGGCGGGCGCTATGGGCCTCACCGCGTACATCGTGGGGATTGCTGGAGTGAACGGCAAGCTCAGCGAAATACGCAGATTTGCTGAAGCACTTGGAGCATCCTGGGAAACTGAAGACACCATGATTGGTCTAGGCTTCGGTTCATTCTTTGGCCTGGTTGTGTTTGGCCTGCTCCTGGTGGTGAGCGTTCTCGTACTTATTATGGAGCTGAAAGGCCGGGATCTCAGAGCGAATATTCGGCCAGCTGTGTTCGTGCCGGGGTCGGCAGCTCAAGAATTACCAGCTGAGGCAGCGGGTCAGACGGTGCCTGCTGGGGCGAAGCGAGGGGCTGTAGCGATGCCGTTCATGGTGGCCGGTCTCGCCGCCCTGGCATTCGCGACCGTGTTCATTCCAGCTTATGTTCTTAACATCGAGGGCCACGGAGGGCCTGCCTTTGTGTGGAGGCTTGAGGATCCGGTCTTGATCCTGGCGGTCATTTCTATGGCTCTGTCGCTTGTTTCAGCAACCCTTTCCGCCATAGCAATATTTATTCGCTTGAAGCCGCTCCAGGTGACCGGCGCAATGAGTGGGGCTATTGCCGGGGTTGCAGGTGTCGCAACTTATATTGTGTTTTTCCCTCATCTGGCGATGATGAACGATAGGTTGAAAGATCTCGAATATTCCAAGTATTCATTTGCTGCTGCCCCTGGCGCTTTCATCGGCCTGACCGTTTTTTCCATCTTGCTTATAGGCGGAAGCATCGCTGCTGTTCATGCATTCAGGAGTCGTGGTCGTTCGGAGGGGATTGGCTAGGCCTCGATAGAGGTTCCGCTGATGTGGGCGGCGACGGGGACGTGGAGTGTGATGCTCCACGTCCCTTCCTGGTTAAGGACGTAAAAGACTGTTCGAGGCTCACCGTTCGCGTGTACGATAGATCACAGTTGCGAATACAGAATGCAGTGTTCGCATATCGGACTAATCTGTGATCTTTTATCCCAATACTTTCACCGCAATGGAGCCAGAATGCAGTTTCACCACAACGGCTATGTGACCGGAGACCCCCTCATCAAGGAAGCCGCAGGAGTCGGCATCGACCGTAGTGAAGACCTGCCGGAGGTTATGGACGTACTGATCGTGGGCGAAGGTCCCGCCGGTATGACTACCGCAGCGCAACTCTCGGTCTTCCCGCAGCTCG
The DNA here is from genome assembly GCF_031458175.1 of Pseudoglutamicibacter albus. Classification (NCBI taxonomy): domain Bacteria; kingdom Bacillati; phylum Actinomycetota; class Actinomycetes; order Micrococcales; family Micrococcaceae; genus Pseudoglutamicibacter; species Pseudoglutamicibacter albus. The sequence goes on from NZ_JAVDXX010000001.1 coordinate 2,131,146, forward strand.
AGGTGCGCCTCATCGAACGCCGCGAACACGAACTCCAGGTCGGCCAGGCAGACGGCATCCAGGCCCGCTCCGTCGAAACCTTCCAAGCCTTCGGGTTCGCAAACCGTGTGATCGATGAGGCCTACCATCTCCGCGAAATGGCGTTCTGGAAGCCAGACCCAGAAAACCCAAAGAACATCGTCCGCGCGGCACTCGCCCCGGATGACCCGCACGGTGTCTCCGAATTCCCGCACCTGATCATCAACCAGGCCCGCATCATGCAGTACTTCGGTGAGTTCATGCGTAACCAGCCTTCCCGCATGAAACCGAACTACGGCATCGAATACGTCTCCCACGAACGCGACGACTCCCAGGAATACCCGCTGCTCGTCAACCTGCGTTACACCTTCGGTGAGAAGGCCGGCGAAGAGTTCTCGGTCCGCACCAAGTACCTCGTCGGCGCTGACGGTGCGCGTTCACAGATCCGCCGCGACATCGGCGCAACCCGCGTAGGCCAACAAGCCGCACACGCGTGGGGAGTCGTGGACTCCATCGTCGAAACCGACTTCCCAGACTGGCGCACCAAGTGCGCGATCCAGTCCCATGACGGCGGCTCGATCCTCCACATTCCACGCGAAGGTGGCGCGATGTCGCGCATGTACGTCGACCTCGGCGAAACCGCCGCAGATGACGACGGCAAGGTTCGCCAGACCCCGCTCGATGAGATCGTGCGTCACGCCAACGAGATCCTCCACCCGTACACGGTTGAGGTGAAAGACGTCGCATGGTGGTCGGTTTATGAGGTCGGCCACCGCGTCACCGACCGCTTCGATGACGTCCCAGTGGAAGAAGCCGGGAACAAGATGCCGCGCGTATTCATCCTCGGTGACGCATGCCACACCCACTCCGCTAAAGCCGGTCAGGGCATGAACGTCTCGATGCAGGACGCATTCAACCTCGGTTGGAAGCTCGCGCACGCCCTGCTCGGTACCGCTCCGTTGGAGATCCTCTCGACCTACACGGGCGAGCGTCAGGTGATCGCGCAGAACCTCATCGACTTCGACATGGAATGGTCCTCGATGATGGCGCGTAAGCCAGAGGAGTTCGAAAACCCGAGCGACCTCGAGGACTTCTACGTCCGTACCGCCGAGTTCCCGGCAGGTTTCATGACCGAATACGAGCCGTCCATGGTGTGCGGTGACACCAAACACCAAGAGCTCGCTGCCGGTTTCCCGGTCGGTAAGCGCTTCAAGTCGGCGTGGGCTACCCGCCGTTGTGACGGAGTCCGTTTGCATCTGGGCCACCTTGCAGAAGCCGATGGCCGCTGGCGTATCTATGTGTTCGCTGACGGTGCGCACCCAACCGAGCACTCCGCGGTGGATGATCTCGCAGCATGGCTCAAAGACGACGAGGCATCGCCGCTGGTTGGCGGCGAGCTGGGCGGCCGCCCACGTCACGAATGGTTCGACGTCAAGGTGATCTACCAGCAGTCCCACGAGGAGTTCGAGGTCTTCGACGCACCAGAGGTGTTCCGTCCACGCTACGGCGACTTCGGCATCATGCAGTGGGAGAACGTCTTCGCCTCGGCTCTTGGTTCGGCTGACCGTGAACGTCAGGAAATGAACCCTGTTGCTTTGAGCCGCGACATCTACGATGCGCGCGAGCTTTCGCGTGACGGCGTGATTGTTGTTGTGCGCCCTGACCAGTACGTTGCCCAGGTCCTGCCGCTGGATGCCACGGATGAGCTGAGCGAGTTTTTCAAGGGCGTCCTCTCGGAGTCCTAAGGAAGCCACGGAAGATAGAGCCAGGTTGTCTTTGTGACGGTTGATTCTGAGGGCCGTGCGGGGGCGTCTGCGGCGGGTTCGCAGACGCTCTCGCGCGGCCTGAGTTTGTTGGAGGCCATCGCTGAGTATGAGCAGGGCCTCACGATCCCGCAATTGTGTGAACGGGTCGGTTTGCACCGTTCGATCGTCTACCGGTTGCTGCGTACGCTAGAGGCGCACAACATGGTGGTGCGGGGCGCCGATGGTGTTGTGACGTTGGGCCCTAACTTATTGGTTTTGGCGCGTTCAGTGAGCCGTGATGTTCAGGCTGCCGCGTTGCCGGAGCTAACGAGGTTGTCTCAAGGTCTGCAGATGACGGCGTTCATTGCTGTTTTGACGCAGGATCAAGTGGTGACATTGGTTTCGGTTGAGCCGAAGGTCGATGGTGCCACGCTGGTTCAACGTCCGGGTTCCGCCCATCCGTTGGACGCTGGCGCCCCGGGGGCCGCCATCCGGGCGCAGCTGGGGACTGCGGAGTTGGCGGCGCGTGGTTTAGCGCATCCGGAGTTGCTTGGGGATGCCGCCGCACCGTATACCAAGAGCCGTTCGCAGGTTTTGACTGGCGTGAGTTCGATCGCGGTCCCGTTGCGGGTCCCGGGCTATGCGGCGGCGTCGCTCGCGGTGGTGTTTGTGGGTAGTGAGGACGATGCGGGGGTCGCTTCCGCGTTGCACCTGTCGGCTTCGGTGATTGAGGCTGAGCTGTTGTAGGTCGGTAGGCTGTGATCATGTCGAACGTGGACTCTAATGGTTTTGGTGTGACGGGCAAGAGCCCTGACGCTGCACCCGGTGACGCTGGGCTCGGCGGCACTGTTGCTGGTGACGTTGAGCTTGGCGAGGTTGAGCAGGGTTGGACGGAGCAGGGTCGTGTTGATCAGGCTCGGATTGAGCGTGCTGTCCGCGAGATCCTGTTGGCGGTCGGTGAGGATCCGGACCGGGATGGTTTGGTGGATACGCCGGCGCGTGTGGCCCGAGCGTATGCCGAGGTTTTCTCGGGCCTGCATATGGATCCGGCTGACGTGTTGTCTGCGTCCTTCGATATTGATCATTCGGAGATGGTCTTGGTCAAGGACATCCCGTTCTATTCAACGTGTGAGCATCACCTAGTTCCGTTTCATGGGCGGGCTCATATCGGTTATATCCCGGGTGTTTCAGGCAAGGTCACGGGGTTGTCGAAGCTGGCCCGGCTGGTTGATCTATTTGCTCGGCGTCCGCAGGTTCAGGAGCGTTTGACTACGCAGATTGTGGAGGCATTGGAGGATCATCTGCAGCCGCGTGGGGCGATTGTGGTGATTGAGGCGGAGCATTTGTGTATGTCGATGCGGGGCGTTCGTAAGCCTGGGTCGACGACCACGACTTCGGCTGTGCGTGGTCAGTTGCGTGAGTCGGCTACGCGTGCTGAGGCGATGGGCCTGATTATGGGGCATGGCCGGTAGCTTTTTCGGCTGGCGGGTAGGCTAGTGGTGTGCGGCCGTGTGCCGCGTGTTCGTTGCGTCTCGTCTGGAAGGTCGGTTGATGTTCAACCTCGCTGCAACCCCTGGTACTGGCCCTAATACGTCTGCTTTGGCTGTGATTCGTGCGAAGTCGCGTGAGGATGCGTGGGCTGATTTGCCGCGTGATCGTTGCTTGGTGATGGGTATTTTGAATGTCACTGAGGATTCGTTTTCGGATGGCGGCCGTTTCCTGAATGTTGATGCGGCGATTGCGCATGGTCTTGAGATGATGCGTGCCGGCGCTGACATTATTGATGTTGGTGGTGAGTCGACGCGTCCGGGCGCTGATTTTGTGGATCCTGAGGTTGAGGCTGCTCGGGTTGTGCCTGTTGTGAAGGGCCTGGTTGCTGCGGGCGCTGTGGTTTCGGTTGATACGACGCATGCTTCGACTGCGCGTGAGGTGTGGGAAGCTGGCGCGCATCTGATTAATGATGTTTCTGGTCAGACGTTTGAACCGGATATGGCTCAGGTTGTTGCCGAGTTGGGTGCTCGGGTTGTGCTGACGCATCGCCGTGGGGATCAGAAGACGATGGTGGATCACGCTGAGTATGGCGATGTTGTGGCTGAGGTTGTTTCGGAACTGGTCGAGGTGCGGGATCAGTTTGTTGCCGCGGGTGTGGCGCGGGAGAACATTATTTTGGATCCGGGCGTGGGTTTCGCTAAGAACGCCGAGCATGATTGGGCTGTTTTGAATGCGACGGATCGTTTTGTGGCGTTGGGTCATGACGTTTTGATTGGTACGTCGCGTAAGCGTTTCTTGGGGCGGTTGCTGGAGGAGCGTAAGCGCCCGCATGAGGTTGCTGACCGTGACGCGGCAACGCATGCGACGAGCACTTTGGCTGCCGCCGAGGGTGCGTGGGCTGTGCGTGTTCATGATGTTGCCGGTACCCGCGATGCGGTTGAGGTTGCGCGTGCGTGGGTGAACCCTGCTGAGGCGGTTAAGGCGTGAGGCCTTTCCAGTGGGATGGTCATGACGTCATCACGATCAACGGAATTTCTGCGACGGGTTTTCATGGTGTTTTTGATCATGAGAAGCGTGAGGGCCAGAGGTTCGTTGTCGATGTGAAGGTTGCGACGTCCTTCCGGGTCTCGGCCGCATCGGATGATGTTTCGGACACCCTGGATTATGGGTCGATGGGCCAAGCCGTTGTCGATGAGGTTCAGGGCGGGCCATACAACTTGATTGAGAAGCTGGCTTCGGTGATTGTTGACCGTTTGATGCGGGACTTTTCTCCGCTCGCGGTGCAGGTCACGGTGCATAAGCCCGAGGCACCGATCCCGGTGCCGTTTGGCGATGTGGCTGTGACGATGAGCCGTAGCCGTTCATAACGTTGGAGGCTGTAATGTCGCAGGGTTCTGAACCGTATGAAGCAGACGGTGGCCCGCTCCCGGAGGTTTTGACGCGCGAGCCGGGTTTCCCGGTGGTTGCGGTGATCGCGTTGGGCGCTAATTTGGGTGACGTTGTTGAGACGTTGGCGTTGGCGCGCGCTGAGATCGCGGCGTTGGATGGGGTCACAGTCACGGGTGAGTCGCCGATGGTGTTGACGGATCCGGTGGGCGGCCCCGAGGGACAGCCGGAATACCTGAACCAGGTGATCGAGGTTTCAACAACGCTGGCGCCGGCGACGTTGCTGGAACAGTTGCAACGTATTGAGGCTGAGCACGGCCGTACTCGTGAGGTGCGGTGGGGTGCCCGGACCTTGGATTTGGACATCATCACGTTCGGCTCTGTTGTGAGCGATCACCCGGTCTTGACCCTGCCGCATCCGCGCGCGCTGGAGCGCGGGTTTGTGGTGATCCCGTGGTCGTGGATGGACCCGGGCGCGTTTGTGGGTTCGGAGTCCGTGTTCCGTGTTGCGCGTGAACTTGAGCCTTTAGGCGGGGTGCGCCCGTACATGGATCCCGCGCATCGGCTACCGGACTCGCGCGATGACCGTGAGGCCACCGCAACCGCTCCGAGCAATGGTGGGGCGTCCGCATCGTGATTAAACTACGCGTTGTGCCGATGCTGGGTGGATGGCTTGTGTTCGCGGCCCTCGGGTTGTTGACCTCGACGCTGCTTGCCGTTGTGAGCGCGGACCTGTGGGCTATGGGGCGGGCGTCCTCGGTCGCGTTGGTTGCGGTGGCTGTTGTCGCGTTAGTTCTGGGTTTGTGGGTGTTTTTATCGCGCACGCGGCGCACTGATCGCCGGATTGACCCGTTGGCGGCGGTGCGTGTTGTGGTGTTTGCGCAAGCCTCGGCGTTGGTGGGGTTGGCGGCATCGGGTTTCCACGCCGGCGTTGTGATCGATGTAGTGGTGAATGGTGTTGTGGGGTCACCGATTTTCTTCCGCGCGCTCTTTGCGGCGGCGGCCGGTCTGATCGTGGCAGCGGTGGGGCTGGTAGTGCAGCGGTTATGCACCGTGGACTCAGACGATGACGACGATGCCGCCCCGACGGAAGGAGCCGCAGATGCAGCACAATAACGATGCGGCGCAGGGTGGCTCGCCGGCGCAGACTGGGTGGGTTGCGGATCACGAGTGGATTCCGGTGGATCCGCGGTTGGCGCAGATTCAGCATCTTTCGAATATTTTCACGGTTCTGTGTCTGGGGGCGGCGGGGTGTGCGCCGTGGATCTTGAAGCGCCTGGGTGTGTTCGATGCCTCGACGTGGCTCGTGTGGGCGGGCTGGATCGTGGCTGGCTACACGCTGGTGAGCGGGGTTGTTCAAGCGTTCCTGATCGGGCCGCGCGTACGCAGCATGGGGTGGATGCTGCGGGAGAACGATTTCACGTACCGGGTGGGGATCGTGTTCCGCCGGGTTGTGGTGGTGCCGTATGGCCGGCTTCAATATGTTGATCTGAAGTCGGGGCCTCTGATGCGCGGGTTCGGTTTGTGCCAGGTCTCCTTCAAGACGGCCGCAGCAGAAGGCTCGCCGGACATCCCTGGCCTGACTCAAGCTGATGGCGAGCGTCTACGTGATGAGCTCGCGGCGCGGGGTGAGCAGAAGCTCGCCGGGATTTAGGGGGCGTTGTGTCAAACGTGCCTGAAACGGTTGAGTGGAAGCGGGTTCATAAGGCGACCCCGTTGGTGCGCGGGTGGATCATTTTCGCGCTGTTGGCATTCAATTTTGTGCGCAGTTGGGCCGAATCGTTTGTCAGCGGTAGCCCCTCCGGCGGCGATGGCGGGCGCGAGGGCGAAGGTGAGGGCGAGGGGTCCTCGGATTCTTTCGGCCTGTTCTCCGATGACACGTGGGTGATGTGGGCGTGGCTCGCGGTCATCATCGGCACGATCGTGTATTCGTGGTTCGCGTGGCGGGCCATGGGGTACCGGATCACAGCGAACCGTGTCGAAGTTCGGCAGGGCATCTTCATGAAGAACGTGCGCCACGCCCGCATCGACCGGATACAAAGCATCGACATCAACCGCCCCATTCTGGCCCGTATTTTCGGTCTCGCTGAGCTCGAGTTCCATGTAGCCGATGCGCAAGAAGCAGCCGCGAAACTCCAGTACGTGACCTACCGGCAGGCCCAACAGTTACGCGAGGACATCCTGCGTGCCGCCCGCGGCGAGCAACAACCCGTGGCCCCGGTACAGACCGAGGGGAACGCAGCACAGACAGAGGGGAGCACAACACAGACCGAGACTGCCCCGGCAACTGCCGAGGTAACAGCGGCAAAGACCCAGGCAACGGGAGTAACCGCCGAGGCAACTGCAGCATCGGAGGTAGTGCGTCCTCTCGTCAAAGTTCGCATGAGTCGGCTCGTGGCCGCGGCCCTACTGAAGAACGTGGTTTTCGGTGCCGTGGTGATTATCGGGTATGTGGTGAGTGCGATCGAGACGTCCTCGTTCACGCAGCCGCTCGTGGTTTTCGGCCCGCTACTCATAGCGTGGGGTGGCCTCGTCTTCTCGATGATCAACACCAACGGCGGCTTCGTTGTCAGCGCGGGGCAGGACGGGCTGGTGCTGACACGCGGCTACACCGAATCAAGCAACACCACAGTCCCCCCGGAACGCGTGCACGCGCTGGGGCTCCAACAGCCTCTGCTGTGGAAACTCACCGGCTGGTGGCGGGTTGTCGCGAACGTCCCCTCCGATGGAGCCTCCGCAGAGAAAAGCAACGTCTTGCTACCGGTGGGCACGTTCCAGGAGGCGCTCGCCGTAGTTGCGGCGTTGATCCCGAACCCGGGGACGGACCGGACCGGACCGCTCGTTGTGGCTGCCGCGGAACGCCCTGGGGAGGAACCGGAGTTTGTGGTGAGCCCACGGAAGGCGCGCTGGCTGTCCCCGATCGCGGGGTCGCGGCAGGCGTTCGCGCTCACGCAGACGATGCTGATCATCACCTCAGGCCGTCTGGTGAAGAAGGTCGCGTTTGTTCCGCATCAACGCACCCAAGGGGTTGCTTTGAGGCAAGGGCCGTTCGCTAGGGCGGCTGGTGTTGCGACTCTCACGGTGGCTACGGCTGCGGGGCCGGTCAACACAAAGATCTACGATGTTGCGGAGAAGACCGCGGACACTTTCGTTTTCAGGCAGTGTGAGCGGGCCGCCGCCCTGGCGGGCTGGGCAGACAAGAACCACTGGGGTGAGGTGCGGTGAGTTTTTCCTCCTTAGGCTCGGCTTCTTTGGGCGCGCATGCCCCGCGTTTAGGCATCGGGATTATCGGTGCGGGCCGCGTAGGCCCTGTGGTTGCTGCCGCGTGGAGGTCCGTGGGCCACCAGATCGTGGGGATCTCGGTCACGGATGAACGTTCCGCCGACCGGGCCGAGGCGATCCTGCCAGGCGTCCCCCACACGAGCACCGCTGATGTCCTCGAACGCAGCGAAGCCGTCGTGTTCGCCCTGGATGCCGCGACCATCCAGCAAGAGGTCGCATCCGCGGCCGCTGCTGGCCGCTTCCAGATGGGTCAGCTCGTGCTCCACACATCACCGGCGGTAGGCATCGACGTCCTGACTCCAGCCGCGGAAGCTGGCGCCATCCCGTTAGCGATCCACCCACTGCTGCGGTTCACGGGCACAAGCATGGACGCCACCGCGCTGAACGGGGCGCGCGCAGCCGTCTCTGCGCCGAAGCTCATGGTCCCGGTCGCGCTGGCGCTCGCCGTGGAGCTGGGTTGTGAACCCTTTGTGCTCGATGAGGATGACCGCGATCTGTATGCCGCGGCCGTCGCTGTGGCTACGGAGCCGGTCTCTGCGTCGCTTGCGTATGCGTGGGATGCGTTGAACAGCGTGGGTGTTGAAGATCCGAGCGCGGCCCTGGGACCGTTGGTGCGCTCCTCTGTTGATGCGGCGATAGCGAGCGGTTCGAGCGCGGGCACAAGTTTTGCTCGCACGCTGAGCCCGGAGGCCGTGGCGTCCGCGCGTCGTGGCTGGTCAGGGCCCGATGCGCCAGTTGGGGCGCACGGCTTCTATGTTGCGATGGCCACAGCGGCCATCACTCGAGCTGTTGGCCGTGGTGAAATAACCGACGCTCAAGCCGCCGCGGTGCTGGATGCGCTACAGAGCGAATAGCTGTTTTGTAGGGCGAACGAGTGATCCCGGGCACGAATTCGAAGGAATTTCGGTGACGGTGGCCACAAATTTTTACGAGTTTTCAGTGGTGCAGCACACCTTGAACCAGCAGGTTCCGCGGAATCATGCGGTTTTCGGTGCTGGTTGGAGCTCTGGAGGGGTTCATCGCCGATTTGCATGTTGTTCTGAACTCCCGTAATGTTTTCTCTTGTCGCCGCGAACGGCTCCGACTGAAAAAGATCGTGAGAGCACTGAGGCGACCAACCCACTGAAAATCACCAAGAAATTGGTTGGTATTCAGTGCGCCCTTCGGAGCGGACTATAGATAACTGTAGCGAGCTGGTTGGGTGTTTGTTGTTTGAGAACTCAATAGTGTGCCAAGTTTGTTTGTTGATACCAAATATTTTTTGTTTGGTGGTTGCCTGCATGCCTTTGATCCCTGTCAGGGTGTGTGGGTTTCTGCTTGGATTAGATGTGACCGCGCCCTTTTTTGTGGGGTGTGGTTGTCCGCTTTGTAGCATCTGTTTTTATGTTTTTTGCGGAGAGTTTGATCCTGGCTCAGGATGAACGCTGGCGGCGTGCTTAACACATGCAAGTCGAACGCTGAAGCCTGGTGCTTGCACTGGGTGGATGAGTGGCGAACGGGTGAGTAACACGTGAGTAACCTGCCCTTGACTTCGGGATAAGCCCGGGAAACTGGGTCTAATACTGGATATGACTCCTTACCGCATGGTGGGGGGTGGAAAGATTTATCGGTTGGGGATGGACTCGCGGCCTATCAGTTTGTTGGTGGGGTAATGGCCTACCAAGACGACGACGGGTAGCCGGCCTGAGAGGGTGACCGGCCACACTGGGACTGAGACACGGCCCAGACTCCTACGGGAGGCAGCAGTGGGGAATATTGCACAATGGGCGCAAGCCTGATGCAGCGACGCCGCGTGAGGGATGACGGCCTTCGGGTTGTAAACCTCTTTCAGTAGGGAAGCAGCCTCTTTTTGGGGTGACGGTACCTGCAGAAGAAGCGCCGGCTAACTACGTGCCAGCAGCCGCGGTAATACGTAGGGCGCAAGCGTTATCCGGAATTATTGGGCGTAAAGAGCTCGTAGGCGGTTTGTCGCGTCTGCTGTGAAAGCCCGGGGCTTAACTCCGGGTGTGCAGTGGGTACGGGCAGGCTAGAGTGCAGTAGGGGAGACTGGAATTCCTGGTGTAGCGGTGGAATGCGCAGATATCAGGAGGAACACCGATGGCGAAGGCAGGTCTCTGGGCTGTTACTGACGCTGAGGAGCGAAAGCATGGGGAGCAAACAGGATTAGATACCCTGGTAGTCCATGCCGTAAACGTTGGGCACTAGGTGTGGGGGACATTCCACGTTTTCCGCGCCGTAGCTAACGCATTAAGTGCCCCGCCTGGGGAGTACGGCCGCAAGGCTAAAACTCAAAGGAATTGACGGGGGCCCGCACAAGCGGCGGAGCATGCGGATTAATTCGATGCAACGCGAAGAACCTTACCAAGGCTTGACATGGACCGGATCGGCGCAGAGATGTGTTTTCCTTTCGGGGCTGGTTCACAGGTGGTGCATGGTTGTCGTCAGCTCGTGTCGTGAGATGTTGGGTTAAGTCCCGCAACGAGCGCAACCCTCGTTCTATGTTGCCAGCACGTGATGGTGGGGACTCATGGGAGACTGCCGGGGTCAACTCGGAGGAAGGTGGGGATGACGTCAAATCATCATGCCCCTTATGTCTTGGGCTTCACGCATGCTACAATGGCCGGTACAATGGGTTGCGATACTGTGAGGTGGAGCTAATCCCAAAAAGCCGGTCTCAGTTCGGATTGGGGTCTGCAACTCGACCCCATGAAGTCGGAGTCGCTAGTAATCGCAGATCAGCAACGCTGCGGTGAATACGTTCCCGGGCCTTGTACACACCGCCCGTCAAGTCACGAAAGTTGGTAACACCCGAAGCCGGTGGCCTAACCCTTGTGGGGGGAGCCGTCGAAGGTGGGACTGGCGATTGGGACTAAGTCGTAACAAGGTAGCCGTACCGGAAGGTGCGGCTGGATCACCTCCTTTCTAAGGAGCACTCAACACCACAACCTGTATGGATATATGCATGGTGGTTGGTGGTGTCAGAGAATAGATGGTGCTGCTGTCACGGGTGTTGACAGGTGCCATGCTCATGGGTGGAATATCAACGAAACCACGCACTCTCTTGGGGGTGTGTGGGTCTTGGTGCATTGTTGGGTCCTGGAGCAACAAACCACCAGGTACGTAGCGGGCATGTTTTGTGTTCGTGTGTTTGGTGTGGTTGTTTCTCTAGTGTGTCCCCGACCTAATACAACACGCTACTGTGTGCGCTGGTTCTTTGACTGGTGTGTCTGGTGTGGTTGGTGGGTGTGGGGTTGTTGTTTGGTTACTGCATAGTGGACGCGAGCATCTTGTGAGGATGACACCCCTTGTGGGGTGTTGTTTTCATGTATGTGATTTTCTCAACCCAACACAATCAGTCCAGTCTTTTCCTTTTTTGGTTGGTTGGTTTGTTGGTTGTGTGGGTTGTGTTTGTTGCTCATGAATCAATGGTTTGCATATGTGTGTGTAAGTTGTTGAGAGCGTATGGTGGATGCCTTGGCATCAGGAGCCGATGAAGGACGTGGGAATCTGCGATAAGCCTGGGGGAGTTGATAACCGGACGGTGATCCCAGGATGTCCGAATGGGGGAACCCCGCATGCTGTGAGGTGTGTGACCTGACACTGAATATATAGGTGTTATGGGGGGAACGAGGGGAAGTGAAACATCTCAGTACCCTTAGGAAGAGAAAACAATAGTGATTCCGTTAGTAGTGGCGAGCGAACGCGGATGGGGCTAAACCTGTATCGTGTGATACCCGGCAGGGGTTGCGGTGCGGGGGTTGTGGGTGTATGTGTCCAGTTACTGCCGTGGCTGGCTGGTGAGGTGCGGGCGTGGAGACGAAGCAGTGTGAGTGCTGCACCGTAGAGGGTGTGAGTCCCGTAGTCGTATTATGTTCCGCCGCTAGATCGTATGACCCGAGTAGCACGGGGCTCGTGGAATCTCGTGTGAATCTGCCAGGACCACCTGGTAAGCCTGAATACTACCTGATGACCGATAGCGGATCAGTACCGTGAGGGAATGGTGAAAAGTACCCCGGGAGGGGAGTGAAATAGTGCCTGAAACCATGCGCTTACAAACCGTCAAAGCCCTTTAGGGGTGATGGCGTGCCTTTTGAAGAATGAGCCTGCGAGTTAGTGCTGTGTCGCGAGGTTAACCCGTGTGGGGTAGTCGTAGCGAAAGCGAGTCTGAAGAGGGCGTTTCAGTGGCACGGTCTAGACCCGAAGCGGGGTGATCTACCCATGGCCAGGTTGAAGCGTGTGTAAGAGCACGTGGAGGACCGAACCCACCTAGGTTGAAAACTGGGGGGATGAGCTGTGGGTAGGGGTGAAAGGCCAATCAAACTCCGTGATAGCTGGTTCTCCCCGAAATGCATTTAGGTGCAGCGTTACGTGTTTCTTTACCGTGGTAGAGCTACTGGATGGCTGATGGGCCCTACAAGGTTACTGACGTCAACCAAACTCCGAATGCGGTGAAGTGAGAGCGTAGCAGTGAGACTGTGAGGGATAAGCTTCATGAGTCGAGAGGGAAACAGCCCAGAACATCAGCTAAGGCCCCTAAGCGTGTGCTAAGTGGGAAAGGATGTGGAGTTGCTGAGACAACCAGGAGGTTGGCTTAGAAGCAGCCACCCTTGAAAGAGTGCGTAATAGCTCACTGGTCAAGTGATTCCGCGCCGACAATGTAGCGGGGCTCAAGTACACCGCCGAAGCTGTGTCACTCCATACTTTTGTGTGGGGTGGGTAGGGGAGCGTCGGGCATGTGGTGAAGCCTGGGTGGAAACCATCAGGTGGAGCGTGTTCGAGTGAGAATGCAGGCATGAGTAGCGAATGGCGGGTGAGAAACCCGTCCGCCGAATGATCAAGGGTTCCAGGGTCAAGTTTTTCTTCCCTGGGTGAGTCGGGACCTAAGGCGAGGCCGACAGGCGTAGTCGATGGACAACGGGTTGATATTCCCGTACCGGCGAAGAACCGTCCATATCGAAGCGATGATGCTAACCACCCCAACCACACCAGACCAGCCACTTTGTGGCTAGATGGTGTGTGCGGCGTGGGACCCGATTCGTGGAGGTAAACGTAGTAACAGGTGTGACGCAGAGAGGTAGCCGGGCCAGGCAATGGAATCGACCTGGTCTAAGAGTGTAGGCCGGTGTATAGGCAAATCCGTACACCATAATGGCTGAGACTTGATGGGCGCCCACTATGGGTGGGTGATCCGGTGATCCTGTACTGCCGAGAAAAGCATCGACGTGAGGTTCTAGCTGCCCGTACCCGAAACCGACACAGGTGATCTGGTAGAGAATACCGAGGCGATCGAGAGAATCATGGTTAAGGAACTCGGCAAAATGCCCCCGTAACTTCGGAAGAAGGGGGGCCTGCCTCGTGACCCCCACATGCTGGGGTGAGCGGGTGTGGGCCGCAGAGACCAGAGGGAAGCGACTGTTTACTAAAAACACAGGTCCGTGCGAAGTCGCAAGACGATGTATACGGACTGACTCCTGCCCGGTGCTGGAAGGTTAAGAGGACCTGTTAGAACATTCGTGTTCGAAGCGGAGAATTTAAGCCCCAGTAAACGGCGGTGGTAACTATAACCATCCTAAGGTAGCGAAATTCCTTGTCGGGTAAGTTCCGACCTGCACGAATGGAGCAACGACTTCCCTGCTGTCTCAACCATGAACTCGGCGAAATTGCAGTACGAGTAAAGATGCTCGTTACGCGCAGAAGGACGGAAAGACCCCGTGACCTTTACTATAGTTTGGTATTGGTGTTCGGTGCGGTTTGTGTAGGATAGGTGGGAGACTGTGAAGCAGCCACGCCAGTGGTTGTGGAGTCATTGTTGAAATACCACTCTGATCGTATCGGATGTCTAACCTCGGCCCGTGATCCGGGTCAGGGACAGTGCCTGATGGGTAGTTTAACTGGGGCGGTTGCCTCCTAAATGGTAACGGAGGCGCCCAAAGGTTCCCTCAGCCTGGTTGGCAATCAGGTGTCGAGTGTAAGTGCACAAGGGAGCTTGACTGCGAGACTGACAGGTCAAGCAGGGACGAAAGTCGGGACTAGTGATCCGGCAGTGGCTTGTGGAAGCGCTGTCGCTCAACGGATAAAAGGTACCTCGGGGATAACAGGCTGATCTTGCCCAAGAGTCCATATCGACGGCATGGTTTGGCACCTCGATGTCGGCTCGTCGCATCCTGGGGCTGGAGTCGGTCCCAAGGGTTGGGCTGTTCGCCCATTAAAGCGGCACGCGAGCTGGGTTTAGAACGTCGTGAGACAGTTCGGTCCCTATCCTCTGCGCGCGTAGGAAATGTGAGAAGGGCTGTCCCTAGTACGAGAGGACCGGGACGGACGAACCTCTGGTATGTCAGTTGTACCGCCAGGTGCACCGCTGATTAGCTACGTTCGGGAAGGATAACCGCTGAAAGCATCTAAGCGGGAAGCCTGCTTCAAGATAACATTTCCAACCAAACATTGCTTTGGGAGAGGCCCCCAGCTAGACCACTGGGTTGATAGGCAGGAAGTGTACGCACGGACCATAGACGTGTTCAGCTGACCTGTACTAATAGGCCGATCACTTACACACAACACCAACCTCATCCTCTTCAATAGCGAGGGTTCGCGTCCACTAAGCGGTCACCACACCACAAACCCACCCCAGCGGTGATACACAACAACTGAATACAGCAACACACACGTACACGTAACAGATTTCCCCAACCAGCACCACAACGAGAGTGTTGGGTTTGGGGTGAGAGAGTTACGGCGGTTATAGCGTGGGGGAAACGCCCGGTCCCATCCCGAACCCGGAAGCTAAGCCCCACAGCGCCGATGGTACTGCAACCGGGAGGTTGTGGGAGAGTAGGACACCGCCGAACACACTTCACGAACGTGACAGGAGAAGAGACCGATTATCGGTTCCGCTTGAGCCACCCCACCACCACCGGCTCGCGACCGATAGCCCCTTTCGGTTCTTCTCCTGTCACTTTTTCTTTTAAACAGGCACACGAACACCAACACATCATCCACAACCCGCCGCTTCACTTTGGAGCCCGTACCCGGCGCCCGGTAGCGTTATATACATGACCGCTACAGCTAACACCGACATCGAAGCCACCGACGTGCCGCGTCCACAAGACGACCTGTACCGTTGGGTCAACCACGAATGGCTCACCAGCAACGAGATCCCATCCGATCGTGGATCCTACGGTGTCTTCCACGAACTACGCGACCGCGCAGAAGCAGACGTGCGGAACATTGTCGAAGAAGCTGTAGCACGCCACCATCAACGCCAAGCCAACAACGGCAGCAGCAATACCGCCGAAAGCAACGGCGGCAACACTGCCGATAGCAGCGACGAAGAAGCCGCGCGCGACGCCCGCATCGCTGGCCTATGGGACTCCTTCATGGAGGAAGAACGCATCGAAGCGCTCGGAACCAGCCCCGTGGGCGACCTGCTGGAGAAAATCGACAACGTCCACGACGTCGAACACCTTATGAAGCTCGCAGGAGAGTTCGCGATCGTTGGGATCGAGGCGTTCTTCAGCATCGGCGCCTCCAACGACGCCAAAGACCCAGAGGTAAACCTCTTCACGATCCTCCAAGGCGGCATCGGCCTACCAGACGAGGCATACTACCGCGAAGACGCCTACCAGGACATCCGGGAGGCTTACCACGCTCACATCGAGCGGATGCTGACCCTCTTCGCATACCCAGACCCAGCAGGTACCGCTATCCGCATCTTCGATCTTGAAACAGCGATCGCCAAGCACCACTGGGACATCGTGAAAACCCGCGACGCCCAAGCCCGCTACAACAAGATGAACAGCGACGAACTGCTCGAGCTGGCCCCGCTGTTGCGGAACTGGTTTGACGGCTCACGCATCTCAGAAAAATACTGGTCCGTTGTAGACGTGTGGCAGCCAAGTTTCCTCGAAGGGCTCAACAAAGAGCTCACCGAACAACCCCTTGAGGCATGGAAGGAACTGCTCGCGTTCAACGTGATGCGCGCACGCGCCCCGTACCTCAATAAAGACGTCGTGACCGAAAACTGGTCCTTCTACTCCCACACCCTCGGCGGGGCCACCGAACAGCGCGAACGCTGGAAACGCGGCGTAGCGTTCGTCGAATCCGGCGTGGGCGAGGACATCGGCCAGATCTTCGTGGCCGAACACTTCCCGCCGGCAGCGAAAGAACGGATGGACCATCTTGTCGACCGTCTGATTGAGGCATACCGCACCTCGATCACCGGGCTGGACTGGATGGGTGAAGACACCCAGAAGCGAGCACTCATCAAGCTCGAGAAATTCCGCACCAAAATCGGCTACCCGAACGAATGGATCGACTACAGCACCCTCGAGGTCGACCCCGAAAACCTGGCGGGCAACGTCGCAGCGATCGCCCAATTCACGCTCCAGCGCGAGCTGAAGAAGATCGAGGACGGTGTGAACCGTGAACTGTGGTTCATGTATCCACAGACCGTCAACGCCTACTACCACCCGCTGCTCAACGAAATCGCGTTCCCTGCAGCGATCCTGCGGCCACCGTTCTTCGACCTCAACGGCGATGACGCAACCAACTTCGGTGCGATCGGCGCGGTGATCGGCCACGAAATCGGGCACGGCTTTGACGACCAAGGCTCCCGCTTCGACGGCGACGGAACCCTCACCGACTGGTGGACCGAAGACGACCGCAACGCCTTCGAAGCCCGCACCAAGAACCTGGTTGAACAATACGGGGCACTCGTCCCGCCAGAAGCGCCGGAGCACACCGTCAACGGTGAGCTGACCCTCGGTGAGAACATCGGCGACCTCGGCGGCCTCGGAATCGCCCATAAGGCTTACCTCGCCGAAATGAAGGCGACCGGCCGCGACCCCGAGGAAGAGACCGACGGGCTGAGCGGCAACCAGCGCTTCTTCACATCGTGGGCAAGGGTGTGGGCGAGCCTCACCCGCCCAGAGTCCATGGTCACCATGGTCTCGACCGACCCGCACTCACCAACCGAGTTCCGGGCCAACCAGACCGCCCGCAACGTGGACGCCTTCCACGAAGCGTTCGGCACCGAAGAAGGCGATGGAATGTGGCTGGCACCCGAAGAACGCGTCAGCATCTGGTAGCCAGTTAGCCGGCAGACTCACGCCCGCCTTGAGTTCCGGTCAGCGACTGGGTTCTATACAGCGCAGTGTTCTGTACAGCGCTTTGAGTTCTATCTAGCGCAGAGGTGCCAGCTAGAATGGTGGGCGTGACTGCCAACGCTAACTCTTCTGAAACGACATCGACCGTTGACAACCGTGACCAGCGCGCCGTGCGCCTGGCCAAGCGTCAGGAAATCCTTGACTCCGGTAAGCAGGCGTACCCGGTAGGGGTCCGCCGCACCCATTCACTGGCGACCGTGCGCGAATACTGGGCGCATCTTGCAAGCGGTGAAGAAACCGACGATGTGGTTGGTGTCGTGGGGCGCGTTGTGTACCAGCGCAACACGGGTAAGCTCTGCTTCGCTACCCTCCAAGAGGGCGGCGAAGACGGCTCGACCGTGCAGTTGCAGGTCATGATTTCGCTCGCGGAGGTCGGTCAGGAAGCGCTTGAAGACTTCAAGCACCTCGTTGACCTTGGCGACCACGTGTTCTTTGAAGGACGCGTGATCTCATCCCGCCGCGGGGAACTGTCCATCATGGCTCAGCGGTGGCAGATGGCCTCCAAGGCGCTACGTCCGTTGCCTGTTTTGCACGCTGACCTCAACGAAGAAACCCGCGTACGTCAGCGTTACGCAGACCTCATCGTGCGTGAAGAAGCGCGCCAGATGATCTATAAGCGGGCCGCAGTCACCCGCGCGATCCGCCGCGTACTCGATTCCCACGGCTATGTGGAAGTCGAAACGCCGATGTTGCAACTCATCCACGGCGGCGCCGCGGCGCGTCCGTTCGAGACGCACCTGAACGCGTTCGATCAGGACATGACGTTGCGTATCGCGACCGAGCTGTACCTCAAGCGCACCGTGGTGGGTGGGGTGAACCGCGTCTATGAGATGGGCCGTATCTTCCGCAACGAAGGTGTGGATTCGACCCACTCGCCTGAGTTCACGACACTCGAGTTCTATGAGGCGTACGCGGATCAGTTCGTGATGGCCGCACGCCTCAAGGAGATCATTCTCGCCGCCGCCGAGGAAATCGGTTGCGGCCTACAGATCCCGGGACCAAACGGCACCACGATCGATCTTTCCGGTGAATGGGCTTGGGTGAGCGTCTACCCGGCGCTATCTGAAGCTGTGGGCCGCGAGATCACCCCAGAAACCGGCATCGACGTGTTGAAGGAAGTCGCTGCTGAAAAGGATGTGGCCTGGGATGAGAACTGGGATGAGCAGAACGCCGTGATCGAGCTGTTCGGGGAGATCGTCGAACCAACCCTGATCAACCCGACGTTCGTCTACGACTATCCGCCGGCAGCCCAGCCGCTCGCACGCCAGCACCGCTCCAAGGACGGTGTCATCGAAGCGTGGGACCTCATCATCGGAGGTATGGAGCGCGGCACCGCGTTCTCCGAATTGATCGACCCGGTGATCCAGCGGGAACGCCTCACGCATCAGTCCGAGCTCGCCGCAGGTGGCGACCCCGAAGCGATGCAGCTCGATGAAGACTTCCTGCGTGCACTCGAATACGGTGCGCCACCGATGGGCGGCACCGGCCTGGGTGTGGACCGCCTCGTCATGCTGTTCACCAACGTAGGCATCCGCGAGACCATCCTCTTCCCGCTGCTGAAACCGGAGGCATAGCCATGGCCGAAATCTGGGACGCCATTTACCCATACGTTTCAGTACTGTTGCCGACCATTACCCTCGCCCTTATTTTCTGGTGGGTTATGCGCTCGATTGTCAACGCCGACCGCCGCGAGCGTGAAGCCGCAGCTAAGGGCAAAGAGCGCACGGACGCGCGGTTCGAAGACGCCGTTGAGAAGCGGATGAAAGAAATCGAATCCGAAATGGCTGCTAAGAACCAAAAATAGCGAAAACCCGTCAGAAAATATCTGACACCCTCAACGGCGTAGCGTAGTATTTTTATTCGAAGCTTATTTTGATGACCTTTCAATTTAAGCGAACTCAATAATGAGTGGAGAAGTATTTATGGCACGCCAAGTTCAAGTCACGCTGATCGACGATATCGACGGCACGCCAGCAGAATCGACGGTTTATTTCGGCCTCGAAGGCATGCACTACGAAATCGACCTTTCCCAAGACAACCTCAACAAGCTACGGGAATTCTTACGCCCCTACATCAAAGCCGGCCGCCGCTCCGCGCCGCACTCATCCGATGAAGCAGCGCGCATCCGCGCATGGGCCAAAGAAAAAGGCTACGACGTCTCCGACCGCGGACGCCTCAGCCACGAGATCATCGTGAAATACCGCGAAGCACACCGCAGCTAAGGCGTCCACAGACTTCGAAGCCAAGGCACAGACTTCTGCTATCTGCGTACACGGTCACAAACTGTTCACCTGATGGTGAACACAGACCAATCAACTGCTTTCGATGCGTAGCATCGGAAATAAGTCATTAAAGGAGTGTGCGCATGTTCGAACGTTTCACGGACCGTGCCCGTCGTGTTGTGGTGCTCGCCCAAGAAGAGGCGCGCATGCTCAACCACACCTACATCGGCACCGAACATATCCTGCTCGGCCTCATCCACGAAGGTGAAGGCGTAGCAGCAAAAGCCCTGGAATCCCTCAACGTGTCACTCGGAGCGGCACGCGAACAGGTCCAGGAAGCCATCGGTCAAGGCTCGCAAGCGCCAACGGGACACATCCCCTTCACCCCGCGCGCCAAGAAAGTCCTCGAACTTTCCCTACGTGAAGCCCTCCAACTGGGCCACAACTACATCGGCACCGAACACATCCTGCTCGGCCTCATCCGTGAAGGCGAAGGCACCGCAGCCCAGGTACTCGAAAGCCTCGGCGCCGACCCACAAGCCGTACGCCAAGAAGTCATCCAACTCATCTCCGGCTACCACTCCTCCAAGGAACCAGCCGGAGCCGGCGGCGGCTCCCGCGACCAGAAAGACGGAACCCCGTCCGGTTCCGCCGTCCTCGACCAGTTCGGCCGCAACCTCACCGCCGCAGCACGCGAGAACAAACTCGACCCCGTCATCGGGCGCGAACACGAGATGGAACGCGTCATGCAGGTCCTTTCTCGCCGCACCAAAAACAACCCCGTGCTCATAGGTGAGCCAGGCGTCGGTAAGACCGCGGTCGTTGAGGGGCTCGCGCAAGCGATCGTGCGCGGCGATGTGCCAGAGACCCTCAAAGACAAGCACCTCTACACGCTTGACCTGGGTTCCCTCGTGGCTGGCTCCCGCTACCGCGGTGACTTCGAAGAACGCCTCAAGAAGGTCCTCAAAGAGATCCGCACCCGCGGCGACATCATCCTGTTCATCGACGAAATCCACACCCTCGTCGGTGCCGGCGCCGCCGAAGGCGCGATCGATGCCGCGAGCATCCTCAAGCCGATGCTCGCCCGCGGTGAACTCCAGACCATCGGCGCAACCACGCTCGATGAATACCGCAAACACATCGAAAAAGACGCGGCACTGGAACGCCGCTTCCAGCCGATCCAGGTACCGGAACCATCGGTCGAGCTCACCGTCGAAATCCTGCGCGGCCTACGCGATAAATACGAGGCACACCACCGCGTATCCATCACCGACGAAGCGCTGCAGTCCGCAGCCCAGCTCGCCCACCGCTACATCTCCGACCGCTTCCTGCCGGACAAGGCCGTCGACCTCATCGACGAAGCCGGCGCCCGCCTGCGCATCCAGCGCATGACCGCCCCGCCAGAGCTCAAAGAGATGGACCAGAAAATCGCGGAAATCCGTCGCGAAAAAGAATCCGCGATCGACGCCCAAGACTTCGAAGGAGCGGCCAAGCTCCGCGACGAAGAGCAGCGCCTGATCACCGAGCGCCAAGAAAAGGAAGCCGCATGGAAGAACGGCGACCTCGACGAAATCTCTGAGGTCACCCCAGAGGTCATCGCCGAAGTCTTGGCTTCCTCGACCGGCATCCCGGTTGTGCAACTCACCGAAGAAGAGTCCACGCGACTACTCAACATGGAAGAGGAACTGCACAAGCGCGTCATCGGCCAGGACGAAGCGATCAAGTCGATCGCCCGCTCGATCCGCCGCACACGCGCCGGCCTCAAAGACCCGAACCGTCCAGGCGGCTCGTTCATCTTCGCAGGCCCAACCGGTGTAGGTAAGACCGAGCTCGCTAAAGCGCTCGCCGAGTTCATGTTCGGTGACGAGGACGCCCTCATCACCCTCGACATGTCCGAATACGCAGAGAAGCACACCGTTTCCCGCCTGTTCGGTGCGCCTCCGGGCTACGTCGGGTACGAAGAAGGCGGTCAGCTGACCGAAAAGGTACGCCGCCGCCCGTTCTCGATCGTGCTGTTCGACGAGGTTGAAAAGGCCCACGCTGATCTGTTCAACTCGCTACTGCAGATCCTCGAAGATGGCCGCCTGACCGATTCGCAAGGCCGCGTGGTCGACTTCAAGAACACGATCATCATCATGACCACCAACCTCGGTACCCGGGACATCTCCAAGGGCGTGATGACCGGCTTCCAATCCACCACCGACGTCCAAACCGGTTACGAACGCATGCAGGCCAAAGTCCAGGAAGAGCTACGCCAGCACTTCCGGCCAGAGTTCCTCAACCGTGTTGACGACATCGTAGTCTTCCCGCAGCTGCAGCACAGCGAGATCGTCCAGATCGTGGACCTGTTCACCAACCGGCTTGCCGAACGGCTCGTCGAACGTTCGATCTCGCTGTCCGTCACGCAACCTGCACGCGACCTGCTCGCAGACCGCGGCTTCGACCCAGCGATGGGCGCCCGCCCACTACGTCGCACCATCCAACGCGACGTCGAAGACCCACTGTCCGAGAAGATCCTCTTCGGAGACCTGCTGCCAGGCCAGACCGTTGTTGTAGACGTCGAAGGCGAAGACGACGCTCGCAAGCTGACCTTCACCGCAGTCGACGGGCCAGACCAGCTCGAAGGCAAACCAACCCCAGCCGCGATCCTCGCCGGCTCCACCGAACCAACCGGCTCGGAAGAGACCGGTTCAGGATCTGACTCCGGTTCGGGTTCAGGCGAGTCAGGCTCGGGTACTGGCGAGTCAGGCGCCGGCCGCCACGCCTACAGGCCAGGCACCTAGCGCATCGAACGCATGAGTGAGCTGTGCCCCGCGTCCCGTGAGGGAAGGGGGCACAGCTCAGTCAGTTAACAGGGCATAGCCTTAGCAGGGCCTAGTCATAATACGGCCCAGTCATAACTGAGCGCAGCCTTAACAGGCCTTTATATTGAGGCCACCAAACTACGATGGACACCATGGCAACCCCAGCAACACACAACCCCAACGCGATCACCGTCCGGCCAGCGCGCTCACAAGACGTGAAATTCATCCGAGACCTCGTACGCCCATACGCCGAACAGCGGATCCTGCTGGAAAAAGAAGCCGTCGCCTACTACGAATCCTTACAAGAATTCAGGGTCGCCGAAGACGCCGACGGGCGCATCATCGGTTGCGGAGCCTTCCACGTCATGTGGGAAGACATCGGCGAAATCCGAACACTCGCCGTCCACCCAGACGCCGCCGGACGCGGATGCGGCGCAATGCTGCTGGAACACCTACTCCAAGACGCCAGAGACCTCGGCATCCACCGGGTCTTCTGCCTCACATTCGAAGTCGAATTCTTCAAAAAACACGGATTCGAAGTCATGGACCAACAAGACGCCGTAGCCCCCGAAGTGTTCCAAGAACTCCTCCGCTCACCTGACGACGGCGTCGCCGAGTTCCTCGACCTCGCACGCGTCAAACAAAACACCCTCGGCAACACCCGGATGATCACCTCGCTCAAAGACGTCGAAGAACGAATCACCCCGCTCATGAGCCAAGATTAAGGTGCGCCAGGGCTGAGCTGCGCCGGAATTGAGGGGTGCGGGGCATATATCCACGCTCTCAGCGGTCGCCGCCGGAAGCCACCTAGCCGGGAAGTGACACCTCACCGTAAGTAGTCAGCACCGCCAGCCCATCCTCAATAAGTCCGCGGGCGCACGAAGCCCGCTGCGCATCGTCGGCACCAAGCAAAGCCAACTGAGCCAAAGCAGAACGCAAATGCGCCTCCGCGACTTCCTGCGCGGCCCCCTCCGCACCATCACGCGTAACGAGCACACCGTACGGAACCGGGCCATCGGACTCCCGTAAAACCGCCATCATCCGGCCACGCACCTGCCGGTCCGTCCCATGCCACGCCTGCCCACGCGGAACGTAATCCGCTGCCGGCTTCCCTGCAGCAACCCACGCACACACAGACTCCACCGGGCACTCACCACACCGCGGATCCCGGGCCGTGCACACCAGCGCACCCAACTCCATCGAGGCCGCATTCCACGTATTCGCCTCAGCGACCTCCGCAGACGTGAACGACGCATCCGCCGCATCCCCCGCCTCATTCGGGTGAGCCGGCATCAATGCTTGAGCCTCACGATACTGCGCCCGAGTCATCGAAGGCCCCGGCAGCGCCTTAGCGTGAAAAGCGCGACCCACAACCCGGCGAATATTCGTATCAACCACGGTCGCCGGGACCTGGTATGCGAAACACGCGACCGCCGCGGCCGTGTACTCGCCGATACCGGGCAGAGAAAGCAGGGTCGGAAGATCGCGGGGAACCACGCCAGCGTGCTCCGTGACGATCGCCTGTGCACAAGCATGTAAACGCAACGCACGGCGCGGATAGCCTAAGCGACCCCAAGCGCGCAGGACCTCACCGGCGGGCTCAGCCGCGAGATCATGCGGGGTAGGCCAGCGTCGCATCCACTCCTCCCACACCGGCTGAACCCGCACCACCGGGGTCTGCTGCAACATGATCTCCGAAACGAGGATGCTCCAGGGGCTCGCCTCAGGACGGCGCCACGGAAGGTCACGGCCGTGGGCTTGGAACCATTCGTTGACGCGTGCGCGGACCACGCTGGCGGAGGGCATTGTGGGGTTTGGGTTGTGGGTGGACACGTGTGTCATCATACGGCGGCTAGCTCGTCAGGGATGGTTAGCCGATTATCCTGGAGGCATGGCCACCGAGAACCAGAAACCGTCTGCAGCCACGTATCGACGTCGCCGTATTGTGGCACTGATTATTCTGCTGATCCTCCTCACCTTAATAACCTTGGGCATCGTGAGTGTCGTTAAATGGGTTTCCGGAGTCTTCGGTGGAGGCAAAACCCAAGCGCAAGAACAAAGTCAAGAACAAAGCCAGCAGCAGCAAGCCGCGGAAGGCTCGAAACAGTCGGGCGAAGAAAATAGCAGCACTGGCGATGCTAAAGATAAGAACACTGGTGATGCCGAAGATAATAAGAGCACTGGTGATGCTAAAGATGAGAAAGAGGGGGAGGGGCGGCCCAGCCCTCGGCCCGACGGCAGCCAAGAATGCGCGGACGGCGACATCAAAGTCAGCGCAGCAACCGACAAGAAATCCTATGGCGCGGGTGAAAACCCCGTACTGATCCTCAAAATCAAAAACACCGGTGACGTCCCCTGCACCATGAACGTCGGCACCAGCCAACAAGAGTTCGTGGTGACCTCCGGCTCCGACCGAATCTATTCGACCCGTGACTGCCAAAAAGACGCAGAAGACATCAAGCTCAAGCTTGAAAAAGGCAAAGAGGAAAACGCCCGTTTCACGTGGAACAGAGTACGGTCCCTGCCCGAATGTCAACCGATTTCAGCAAAACCGCTACCAGGTACCTACAAACTCAAAGTCAGCCTAGGCTCCAACGAATCCGAACCGGCCGCGTTCCTGCTGAAGTAGCCACCGCGCCAGCCTCCGCATGCCGGCGGGTCAGCGGTAGCGTTCCAACAGACTGTCTTCGGCGAAACGGCTTAGCCCTTCTCGTACGCTGCGGGCGCGGCTTTCGCCGACCCCTTCAATCTCTTGTAGCTCATCGACGTTCGCGGCCATGAGCTCCTGCAGGCCATCGAAACGCTGAACCACCCGCTCCACAAGATGCTGTGGCAACGAAGTAATACCGGACAGCAGCCGGAAACCGCGCGGCTCAACATGACGGTCAAGATCCGAGGCGCCCTCCGGGAAACCCAAAAGCATCGCGATCTGCCCAAGGTCCACCAGATGCGGAGAGTCCATGGCAGCAAGTTGTTGCTCTACCTGGTTGATGTCCACAAGCGTCTCACCGATACCGGCACGGCGTGCCGCGTTCGCGTAGTCCCGCAAAACAACCGAAAGCGACGGCCCAGCGCCCGTGCTGAGCTCTTCAAGGTGCAAATCAACGAGCCGCCCGTTAACACCTAGTTCAAGGATGTCGTCACGGATCTCCTCTGAAATGCGGCGCACCATCTCAAGCCGCTGGAGCACCATCGCGACATCGCGCACCGTGACAACGTTCTCGATCTCCTGATTCGATAACGCGTTCGTCACCTCAACCAGGCGTGCCTTATACCGCTCCAGGGTCGAAAGCGCCTGCGTTGCCCGCGCAAGGATCGTCTCAGAACCCTCAAGCTGGTGGCGCTGCCCATCAACATAGATGGTGATGGTGTTCATCGACTGTGATACCGCGATCACCGGATAGCCGGTCTGAACCGAGGTTTGCTCTGCCGTGCGGTGCCGGGTTCCGGTCTCCGTCGCGGGAATTGTCGGGTCAGGAACCAGGTGGATTCCGGCATGCAGGATGCGGGTGACATCCCGGGAGACGATGATCGCGCCATCCATCTTGGCAAGCTCCCGCAGCCTAGTCGGAGAGAACTCGATATCGATCGGGAAGCCGCCGGTGATCAATTGCTCAAGCCCGCGGTCGAAACCCAGCACGATGAGCGCGCCGGTGCGGCCGCGCACAATCCGTTCAAGCCCGTCGCGCAACTCAGTGCCGGGCGCGAGCCTGATCATCGTCTGCCGCAGAGCCTCAGCCTGCTCAGGCCGCAGGTCATCGGCCCGGTAGTGCTCGGCTCGCACATGTTCTGAATAACGAGGCGTCACGTGGGTTGGGTACCTTTCACATCGCGATGCGCAGCCCCGAGCCAGCGGAGCGCGCACGAACATTCATCTTTATTCTAGAAGCGCTCGCCGGCGGATGGGGCCTCATTTAGGATGAGCCGGCCGGTGTGAAACCTGCTAAATGTAGAGCTTCCGCGAGGCTCGTTACGGTCCTGACTTCCATTCCGTCAGGGATTTTCCCGGGCCCGTTGGGGGAGGTGGGGACGATCGCTCGCTGATACCCCAAACGGTGCGCTTCAGCGATGCGCCGGTTAACATCCTGTACCGCACGCACCTCGCCTGCAAGACCGACTTCACCGAACACGATCATGCGTTGGTCCAGAGGGTGGTTCGCTACCGCCGAGGCCACGGCGAGGCACGCCGCAAGGTCGATTGCGGGCTCAGTCAACCGGACACCGCCCACGGTTGCTACGAAGCAATCTGTCTGGCCTAAGGCGAGCCCTGCTCGGGATTCCAAGATAGCTAGCAGCATCGAGACCCGGGAAGAATCGAGGCCGGTTGTACTACGACGCGGTGACGGCGTGGTCGCCGCCGTCACTAGCGCCTGGACTTCAGCGATGAGTGGGCGGCGGCCTTCAACGGTCACGGTGAGGCACGTGCCGGCAACGGGTTGGATGGTGCGTGTACGAAACAGCCCGGACGGATCGGCTAGCCCCTCGATACCGGAGTCAGTCAGGTCGAAGCAGCCGACCTCATCGGTGGGGCCGTACCTGTTCTTGACCGCGCGTAGAAGCCGCAGGCGTGAGTGTTTCTCGCCTTCAAACTGACACACCACATCCACCAGGTGCTCAAGTAGACGCGGCCCGGCGATGGTGCCTTCCTTGGTCACGTGCCCCACAACGATTGTGGTGATGCCTTTAGTTTTAGCGGTACCGATCAACGCGGACGCGACTTCACGCACCTGTGAGACCCCGCCCGCTGAACCGGAAACCTCGGCAGATGCCAGGGTTTGAACCGAATCCACGATCAACAAGTCCGGCTCAATCTGTTCAACCTGGCCCAACGCGGTCCCCAGGTCTGTTTCCGAGGTTAGATACAGATCATCCGAGATGGCTCCGATGCGCTCAGCCCTCAACTTCACTTGCGCGGCGGACTCTTCACCCGAGATATAGAGGACCTTCAAACCAGAACGGGCAGACCGTGCCGCCGCATCGATCAACAGGGTCGACTTACCCACGCCAGGCTCCCCGGCGAGCAGAATCACCGCGCCTGGAACCAAGCCTCCACCTAAGACCCGGTCGAATTCACCCACGCCAGTAGCCCGATGCACCGCCGGCTGCGAATCGATGTCAGCGATTTTCTGAGCCGGCTTAGCCGCTGAACGCACCTGAGTCAGCTGACCCAGCTCAGGGCCAACTTCTTCAACAGATCCCCACGTCCCGCACTCAGGGCAACGACCAACCCACTTGATGGTCGCCCACCCGCACTCCTGGCACCGAAACTCACTCGACTTTCGGGACGCCTTTTTCCCGGAAGAACTCATGCCCCAACCCTACGCAGATACCCTGACACTTTGTTCACGCAGGCCCGCTCCGCCAAAGCATCCCGCCACAGCAGCAACCCCGCCGCAACAACGCACGCTAGATGCGGGGCAGGTATTCCGATGCGGCGTCGCGCGGGACCCCGGTTGCGTGCAGAATATCCACGGCAGTAGGCCGCAACAGCATAATCAGCGTGGTCAACTGCATGGTCTCGGCACGCCACGAGGCCGCATCCAAGTCGCCCACGACCTCCTCCATGATCGAGCGGGCGCGGCGCCGCATCATGTTCGCAGACCCCGTTGAGGTCTCCGCTGCCGAGTTCGCCAAAGCGTTCATCGCATCAGCGAACCCCTCAAACAGAGTGTGTAAGCGTTCCCGTTGTTCCGCATCGGGCGCCAAGGTGTTCAAAAGCCCCGCGGCACGCCGAGCCACCACGTTGAGCCCACGCAGAATTAGGTCAGCAACCTCCAAAAGCTGCTCCTGATCACTCAACTCATGACGGTGCCGCCGCCCCAAAACACTCAACTTCGCGTAATCGTTGGAGGTCTTGATCTCTTGCCGCGCCTGATCAACCAGCGTGCTAGCGTTACGCACCCGCACCAGCGTGTGCCACGCGGCCTGCGAATCTGAACGCTCAAGCGCTTCACCCAACTCACGGAAACACTGACTGACCTCCCGCAGCAGGCCCGAAAGTTTCGCCGCTGGCGCTCGCCGTGGGTCGCGTGGCCACATCAGCATCAAGAGTAGGCCCACGGTGCCGCCGATGATCGCGTCGATGGATCTGGTGAACGGGCCGCCGTAGGGGATGGGTAGCAGCACAACCAGCAGGGATTGGACGCCGAGTTGGGTTGCGAAGATCACGCCGGGGTCAAGGAAGCGTGCAAGCACGAGGGAGAGGAACACGACGATCGCGGCCTGCCATACGCCCCTGCCCAACAGCGTCATCAGCACGTCGCCTAACACGATGCCGAGCGTGCACCCGAGCGCGACCTCAAGGGTTCTGCGCAAGTGGGATGATGTCGCGAAGCCGAGCACGATGAGGGCGCTGGTTGCGGCGAAGATCGGTTGTTGGTGGCCGAGCACTTTTTCTGCGAACCAGAAAGAGAACAC
Organism: Pseudoglutamicibacter albus; assembly: GCF_031458175.1. Lineage (NCBI taxonomy): Bacteria > Bacillati > Actinomycetota > Actinomycetes > Micrococcales > Micrococcaceae > Pseudoglutamicibacter > Pseudoglutamicibacter albus. The sequence goes on from NZ_JAVDXX010000001.1 coordinate 2,159,672, forward strand.
TGACCCGACTGTCGCGAAGATGATCCGGGTCATGGAGATCTGTACCCGGCGGAGGCCACCTTTGAGGCGGGCCTTGAGGTGGCGCATGGCTGCGCTCGATGCGCGGGGTAGCTTCCGCTTGCTGCGTGTGCTCATCCCGCGCACCTCCTTACACCCAATGTGATCAATATCTATCCTCCATTCTTACACCACCCCAAATAGTTCACCTGTTGTTCACATAAGGCCACAGGTTCCGTTACCTTGCGTGGTTAGCGTCTAGAGCGTCGCCGCAAAACCGCGGCACTCGCCTCCCCAGGAATGAAAGAGAAAGACCGTGCAGATTAAGCACTTCGGCCGTACGGCTGCAATCCTGTCCATCGCGGCCCTGGGCCTCACCGCATGTGGCCAGGCAAACAACACTTCCGGCTCCTCGGACAAAGACTCCGGCAACGGCGACGCCAAGCAGGTTTCCGGCACCCTTTCCGGTGCTGGCGCTTCCTCGCAGGAATCCGCTATTGGCGCATGGACCGCTGGTCTGAAGGAATCCCAGAAGGACCTCAACGTCCAGTACAACCCAGCTGGTTCCGGTGCTGGCCGTAAGGCATTCCTCTCCGGCCAGGCTTCCTTCGCAGGCTCCGACGCTTCCATCAAGGAAGAAGAAGTTGCTGACGCAGAGAAGATGTGCGGCCCAGAGGGCGCAATCAACATCCCTGCATACATTTCCCCAATCGCGATCGTCGTGAACCTCGAGGGCGTTGACGAGATCAACCTCGATGCCGAGACGCTGGCGAAGATCTTCGCTGAGGACATCACCACCTGGAACGACCCAGCGATCGCCGCACTCAACGAGGGTGTTGACCTTCCAGACACCAAGATCATCCCAGTGCACCGCGCTGACAAGTCCGGTACCACCGACAACTTCACCGATTACCTCGCTGAGAACGCTAAGGACGCTTGGCCAGCAGGTAACGTCGAAGAGTGGCCATCCGACCTCGGCGGCGAAGCGGCACAGGGCACCTCCGCACTGGTTGGTGTTGTCCAGAAGAGCAACGGCGCTATCGGCTACGCCGACAAGTCCGCAGCTGGCGACCTGACCCTTGCGAAGATCAAGGTCGGCGAGAACTTCCAGGCCCCAGAGGAAGAAGCAGCAGCTAAGTCTGTTGAAATCTCGGACCGCGTTGAAAGCAAGAACGAGAACGACATGGCTGTGCGCATCAACCGCACCTCCACCGAAGAGGGCACCTACCCACTCGTCCTTGTCTCCTACCACATCTACTGCTCCACCTATAAGGATCAGTCGACCGTGGACATGGTCCAGGCATGGGGCCACTACGTGGTCAGCGAAGACGGCCAGAACGCTGCCCAGGCAGCTGCTGGCTCCGCACCAATGACCGAAGCAATGCGTAAGGACGCCGAAAAGGCAATCGACGCCATCAAGGTCGCCGAGTAACGCATACCTGTGACGGGCGGCCGGCTTGAATGCCGGCCGCCCGACCACGCATCTAAGCCCCCACATCCCACTGGATTCACCCGCACAGGAGCAATCTCGTGACTTCCCCATCGCTGGCACCAAAGAGTGGCCCGCTCGATGAAAAGGCGAAAGGCCGAGTCGGAGACAAAGTATTCTCCGGCACCGCCTTGGTAGCCGGCATCATCATCCTTGTCATCCTCGTCTTCGTCTCGGTCTTCCTGGTCACCCAGTCCATTCCGGCGCTGACTGCAGACCCAGCAGACATCACAGGCGGCAAGGGCTTCCTCAACTACGTCCTGCCGCTAGCGATCGGTACCCTCATCGCCGCCGGCATCGCATTGCTCCTAGCAACACCAGTCGCAGTTGGTGTTGCATTGTTCATTTCCCACTTCGCGCCCCGCCGCATGGCGAAAACGGTCGGCTATGTGATCGACCTTCTCGCAGCGATCCCATCGGTCGTCTACGGTGCATGGGGCATGGCCGTGCTCGGCCCAGCGATGGTCGGGATCTTCAACTGGCTGCACGACAACCTCGGATTCATCCCGATCTTCGGTGACCCATCCCAGACCGGCCGAACACTCATGACCGCATCGGTCGTGCTCGCGGTGATGATCCTGCCGATCATCACCGCGCTCTCCCGCGAAATCTTCGTCCAAACCCCTAAACTTCACGAAGAAGCAGCGCTGGCACTCGGCGCAACCCGTTGGGAAATGATCCGCATGGCAGTCTTCCCATTCGCCCGCGCCGGCGTCGTCTCCGCAATCATGCTCGGCCTCGGCCGCGCCCTCGGCGAAACCATGGCAGTCGCAATGGTGCTCTCCGCAGGTGGCCTTACCATCAACCTCATCGGTTCCGGTAACTCCACCATCCCGGCAGACATCGCCCTGCACTTCCCAGAGTCCTCCGGCCTACGCGCCAACGAACTCATCGCGGCCGGCCTGGTCCTCTTCATCATCACCCTCATCGTGAACCTGATCGCACGGTGGATCGTGTCCCGTCACAAAGAATTCGACGGAGCTAACTAACATGACCCGCCCGAATCACGAACACAGCTCCCAAAAGTCTGAGGTAAAACCAGTGAACGCGACCGAACAGCGCACCAAAACCACATCAGAGGGGGAACGTCGCCACGGCCGTAGCCGCCTCACCTCCGGACAAATGCCACGATGGGGCGAGCCACTCATCGGCGTCATCTCGCTGATCCTCGGCGCCGCCATCGTAGCGCTCATCGGCTTCAACATCGCAGGCTGGCTCTGCGTCTCCGCGATCATCTTCCTGATCGTCGACTACGTTGCAACCCTGCTGGTAGCCAACCGCCGCCAAGCGGCCAACACGCTAGCCCGCAACCTCATCGTCGGCGCGTTCCTCATCGCGCTGGTCCCACTCGTCTCAGTCATCTGGACCGTTGTCGCCAACGGCTCCAAAGCGATCGTCGCGCCAGGGTTCTTCGCATCCGACATGCAAGGACAGATCGCGATCGCCGACATCCAGCACGCCCGCGAAGGCGGCCCGCTCATCGGCGGTATCAAGCACGCACTCATCGGTACGTTGCTCATCACCCTCGCAGCCACCGTGATCTCCGTGCCGATCGGTCTGCTGACCTCGATCTACCTCGTCGAATACGCACGCGACAACTGGCTCTCTAAGGTCATCCGCTTCTTCGTTGACGTCATGACCGGTATCCCATCAATCGTCGCGGGTCTGTTCGCGGCCGGTATCTCCGCCTACGTGATGCTCGACCTGTTCCAGATGCGGCCAGGCTCCCAGCTGATCGGTTTCTCTGCAGCGATCGGTTTGTCAGTGCTCATGATCCCGGTTGTGGTCCGCTCAACCGAAGAAATGCTGCGCGTTGTCCCGAACGAGCTGCGCGAAGCGTCAGCGGCACTCGGCGTACGCAAGTGGCGCACCATCATGAAGGTTGTCCTCCCAACCGCGCTATCCGGTATCGCATCCGGCGTCACCATCGCTATCGCACGCGTCATCGGTGAAACCGCGCCGATCCTGGTGACCGCAGGTACCGCATCAGTCGTGAACTTCAACCTGTTCAAGGACTGGATGATGGCGCTACCGGTCTTCATCTACCGCCAGCTGAACTACCCGGCAGCGCCAGCCGCGCAAGACGCATCGACCCTACGCGCATGGGGTGCAGCGCTTGTCCTGATCATCATCGTGATGCTGCTGAACCTGCTGGCACGCATCATCGCTAAGATGTTCGCACCGAAGCAGGCCGGCCGCTAAAGGAACCGGGTGGTGCGGAACACGCCAGCCACCCCACACACGAGCTCTCATAGACCACTGACCACAGGTCACACCAACCACTGACCACCAGGTCAAAGTGAAGGAAATAAAAACTATGGCAAAGCGCATCGACGTCTCAGACCTCAACGTCTACTACGGCAGCACGCACGCGGTAAAAGACGTCAACATGACGATTGACCCTTGTTCTGTTACCGCGTTCATCGGCCCATCCGGTTGCGGTAAAACCACCTTCCTGCGGACTTTGAACCGTATGCATGAAGTCATCCCGGGTGCACACGTCAAGGGCAAGGTGCTACTCGATGGCGACAACATCTACGGTTCAGGCGTTGACCCGGTGCGTGTCCGTACCGAGGTCGGCATGGTTTTCCAGCGCCCCAACCCGTTCCCGACCATGTCCATCCAGGACAACGTCCTCGCCGGGTTCAAGCTCAACGGTAAGCGCCTCTCTTCCTCCGACCGTGAGGAGATTGTCGAGAAGTCGCTGCGCGGCGCGAACCTGTGGAACGAGGTCAAGGATCGCCTGGATAAGCCAGGTTCCGGTCTCTCCGGTGGTCAGCAGCAGCGTCTGTGCATCGCCCGCACTATCGCAGTCCAGCCGTCCGTGATCCTGATGGACGAGCCGTGCTCCGCGCTCGACCCGATCTCCACGCTCGCCGTCGAGGACCTCATCAACGAGCTCAAGGACACCTTCACCGTGGTGATCGTGACCCACAACATGCAGCAGGCAGCCCGCGTCTCTGACAAGACCGCGTTCTTCAACATCGCAGGCACCGGCAAGCCAGGCGAGCTCATCGAATACAACGACACCTCGACGATCTTCAACAACCCACAGCAGAAAGACACCGAGGATTACGTTTCCGGCCGCTTCGGCTAAACCACGCCGGGGAGCTGCGAGCGTGCAGTAGCGGCAGCGAAACAATAGCCACACCACGATGGTGGCGCCTGCAGACAGCGGGCGCCACCATCGCTGTTTAAGCGGAAGATGTGCTGGCTGGGTGCTGGACGGGTTGGCCGCGGCGCAGGCTGGCCGCTGCGCAAGGCGGGGCAGCGGTGCGCTACCCGATGAGTGGGGACGCGGCGAGGTACAGGACGGCGCTGACGAGGAAGGTCACCACCGGTGTCATGAGCCAGTAAGCCGCGACTTCAACGGCGCGGCGCTGATTCACGGTCATGTGACGTTGTGTGAGGCCGGCACCGAGTAGCGAGGTTGTGACGGACTGGGTTGAAGAGATCGGTAAGTGGAAGGCGATCGAACCGAAGAACACGAGCAGGGAAGAAGAAACTTTCGCCATGCCTGCCCGCAACGGGTCCAGCTGCACGAGCCGCGTTGAGAGGGTATAGGTGATACGCCAACCTCCCACAAGCATTCCCGCACCCAGGATCATCGCGGTGATGATCTCGAAACCATGCATGTCACCGTAATCGAAACCTAATCCGGCGGTAGCGGTCATAACAAGCAGGAAGACAGCCAAACGCTGGCCGTCCTGCAACCCGTGAGCGAATGCCACCGCAGCGGTCGCGATCGCCTGGGAAACCCGGCCAATCCGGTCAGCAGATTTCGGTGTCTGATACCGCATGAGCCACGCCGCCGGGATCATGATCAGTATCGACAACAGTGGCGCAACAAGCACCGTGACCGCAAGCGGAATAAGGATCGCCAACAACAAGGTCAGCCACACGCCCGTGTTCTCCATGTGGCCCATCGTTATCGCCGCTACCAAGGCGCCTACAAGCCCGCCGTACATCCCGTGGGTTTGGGAGGTCGGTTGTCCACGCCACCACGTGAACAAAGCCCACATAGCCGCCGATGCCAGCGCCGCCATCGCCATCACGAGGCCCGCAGGACCGGGCGCCAAAGCCAGCTCGAATTGGTCTTGAAACGCGATCCCCAGCCCCGTGGAGAGAAATGTGCCGGCCGCAGCGAAACCGGCCACAACAATCGTTGCGATACCAGGGGTCAAAGCACGCGTACGCACCGAGGTCGCAACAGCGTTGGACGCGTCATGGAAACCGTTGAGGAACGTGACCAAAGCCCACAGCAGGCACGCACACACCAAAAGGAAACCCATTTACGATTCCTTGACCAGGATGGTCCCAAGATGGTTCATCGCCTGAATCAGTTCGTACTGGGCTTCACGCAAGTCATCGAGCAACATGGTTTGAGACAAGGCGGTCTGTACGCGGGTGGTTTCGCTGATTTCGAGTTTCCAGGTACGGATCGTGTGGCGGCCGCGGGTGGTGAGCCCCATGAGGTCCAGCCAATCGTCTTCGACGTTGTCCAGCTGCGCCAGATGCGTGAAAACTTTCCGTAACACTTTGGCTTGCTGGCCCAGAAGCTCAAGAAGCTCAGGCAGCGACGTTGAACGCATCGGGATCGCATCCGGGATGAGGCCCGCCGCATTAGAGACAGCACCGATGGATGCGCGAAGGTGGCGAGAGAACGTGAACAGGTCTTCCCGAGGCAACGGGTTGATGAACGAGGTACGCAAATGCGTGAGCAATGTATAGGTTTTGTCATCAACCTCGTTCAGGTTTTCCTTGATCGCTTCACGCAAAGCGGTCCGTTCCGTTGCAGGCGCAGAGATGAGTTGGGCGGCCGAACCGATGGCCTCGTATAACAGCTCAGACATGCCGGCCAGCAACTTGAGGCTTCGAGCCTCAGAAGGAAACAGCCGCAAACGCACGGAAACCTCATTCTCAAAGGGGACGTTACAGCTGGCAGTCTAATGAGTGAAGGTTAACAGACAAACGCGTTGAGCGGCGGGGGATCTGCGCAGGCAGCGATGCGCGAACTAATGTGCGGCGACAAAGATCCCGGACGTTGACAGAAGCCAGGATTTGAAAGACACCGGGCCGGGGGCGCCTCTCGGCGGAAGGCCGCTCGAAGCGGCAGATATTTGGAGCCCGGGGCCTCCTGCGGCCCGGTGTCCCCTCCAGTGTGGCAGACGGGGCCGGGTGCTCGTCAAGCGCTGCGGGGATACCGGTAGTCCTTGCGCCAGGTTGGTGTGGCCGCGGCGGGGCTATTCGAGTTGGTTGCGGCGCCACATTTCAGCTGAGGCGACGAGGTCCGACGCGGTGGAAGCTAAGCGTCGCGAACTTTCAGTGAGTGCGCGGGCATGCTGTGTTGCGTGCGCCTCGGCACTGTCGGCGTGGGCGGCCTGACCGGCGGCGACGAGCCGGCAGAACGCGGCGGCGCGCTCGAGCGCGACGGCGAAGTCTCCCGTATAGGCGCCCGTGAGGATCGCGGTGGTGACCTCGACCACCTCGCTAGGCCCCGGCGGGTCCGCGACCCCAGCAACCACAACCGTGACGTCATCCACAGACATACCGGCGCGGAACAGCGCGGACCAGCGTTGCGCATCGTTCATGACAGCCCGGCGCAGCACATACAGCCGCCACAACGTACCCGGCAGCGAAACGGCAGGGGAGGCGGACCACAGTTCGGCGAGCTCAAGCAGACCATCCGAGTCCGCGAGCTTGATGAGGCGGTCCAGAACCTCCGGCTCAACCCCCGAACGGCCCTGATGCACGATGGCGTGGGCAGTCAGGTGTGCCGCCTCAGAATGATGTGCCGGATCCGAGCCGGGCGCCTCACGATCCAACAGCTCGGGAGGCATCACGGCTGGCTTGTGGTGGGTGCGCGCCGAAAAACTCATCCCCTCCAGTGTAGGAACACGCGCGATCGCGGCCGGGTTGGTGCCGGTGGCGGGGGCAGGAGGCAGCGATCGTGACGGGCGGGTTAGGGAAACTGCGGTGGTGTCGTTTACGATAGGGAGCTGGGGCCTATAGCTCAGCTGGCAGAGCACCGGACTTTTAATCCGTTGGTCCCGGGTTCGATCCCCGGTGGGCCCACACAAAGATCAGCCTCGGAACTGAGCAGACGGTACGCCGTCGATGCGTCAGCTCCGAGGCTGATGTGTTTTTGAGGCTCGCGTGTGTTCACACCCTGAGCACGTTCACACCCCGAGCATCGTGGACAAGTGGCTGTTGAGGAGCACCCCGTTGGGGTCTACTTGTTTGCGGACGGTGAGCCAGTCGCCGAAATGTGGGTAGCGCTCGTGGAGGTCCTCTGGCCCGAGGGTGTGGAGTTTGCCCCAGTGGGGGCGCCCGCCGGCGGCTTTGAAGATGTCTTCGAGCACGGCGAAGTATTTTCTGTGGTCTTCGCGGTAGAAGCGGTGAACCGCGATGTAGACGGAGTCGCGGCCGTGAGCGGTTGAAAGCCAAACGTCATCGCTTTTGGCGGTCCGGACTTCCAGCGGGAATGTGATCCCTTCCGGGAACGCGTTGACGGCGCGGACCACTTCGCTGAAAACCTCGTGATAGTCGGCAATGTCGATCGCGTACTCCATTTCGCGGAACCGTGTGCGCCGTGGCGAGACAAAGACCTTATGGGAGGTGTCAGCGAAACTGCGGTTGCCCATCGTGCGTGCCGCGAGTTTATTGAGCGCCGGAACGGTTTTCGGCGCGAACCTGCCGAGTTCGCAGATGGCGCGGTGCCCGCCGTTGTTGAGCAGTTCGTCCCCGAACCAGTGTTTGAACGAAGACAGCGGTTTATCGCCTTCAAAGCCGGGGGAGCGGCGGTTGATTTTACGGGCCACGACGTCAGTGTGCTGAAACCAGTAGAACTCGACGTGGTCGCGTTCGCGGGAGAGCTCAACGAAGTTCTCGAGCGTGTCAGCCAGCGGCACGGGCCGTTCCTCTGCATGCAGGATGAACGCGGGCACGACGGCGAGGGTTGCGTGGATGATGACGCCGAGCGCGCCGAGACCCACACGTGCGGCCTCGAAAAGCTCAGCGTTTTGGGTGGGGGACGCGGTGACGATCTGCCCGGTTGGTAGCGCGATGCGCAGTGCACGGATCATGCCCGCGTAGCCGGTGAATCCGAGGCCGGTGCCGTGGGTTGAGGTTGACAGTGCGCCGCCGATGGTTTGCCGGTCGATGTCTCCCATGTTCGCTAACGCGAGCCCATAAGGTTCCAGTAGGGCTGGTAGCTCCCACAAGTGGGTTCCGGCGCCGAGCGTTACGGTCCCGCCCAGTGGGTCGACTGCGTAGAGGCCGTGGAAGTTCCGCATGTCGAGCAGGATCTCGTCGGTGTGCGCTAGCGGGGTGAAGGAGTGGCTTCCACCCACAGGGCGGACGGTGCGTTTCTCTTCTGAGGCGCGCACCAGCAGTGCCGCGAGCTCGGCTTCATCGCGTGGGGTGAAAACCTCGGCAGGTTCGCTGCGGTAGAGGCGGCACCAGTTGGTCCACTCTTTACCTCGGGCTGCGGCGCGGCCGGTTTTGTTGGAAGCGCGGGCGCTGGCCCGGCTGGCGCGGGTGCCGGCCTTTTTGGTGTGGGGATTGGTTTTCATAGGAATGCTTTCCCTTCGCCACGGTAGGTGGGCCATTCGTCGATGACTTCTGAGCCTGAGATGACTACAACGCTGTTGAGGCGTTCCGATACTTCGCCGGCTTTCGCGTGCCGAAACCACACGACATCGCCGATTGCAAGGCCGCGAGCGCCTCGTCCGGTGAGCGGGGTCTGCACTTCACCGGGACCTTCAGTTGCGCGGTAGGTGACGTTGGGTGGCCACGCGACCCTCGGTAGCCGGCTTGGACCGGGCGGCCCGGAGGCGACCCAGCCCCCGCCGAGCACTGTTGCGGTGTTCTTGTTGGGGCGGCGTACAACATCCATCCCGAACGCGAGGGCCGGCGCTGGTTTGAAAGCGGTGTAGTGGTCGAATAGACCGGGGCCGATGAGCCCGGAGCCTGCCGCTACCTCCGTGATGGCAGCTTCGGTCCCGGTGGTCTCGATCGAACCGGTCCCGCCGCCGTTGACGAAACGCAACGGAGCGATCTCGGAGACAGCATCGACGGTTTCAGCACGCCGTTGCGCGATCTCTTTCGCGGAAGCCGCCTGGATGCGCCGCAAGATCACTTGCCGCGGCGAGCTCCCCGCGTTCGCCTCGCCTGCGATCTGCCCCTCGTAGGCCATGAGCCCATCCAGCGTGAAACCCTTCCTGCCCACGATGTGGGCCGCCAGCCTGGCCACCTCCTCCGGGCTGGATAGCGGCGAACGTGCCGCACCCACCATGACGCCGCGTACGGGACGGTAAGCCGCATCGAGCTCTATAGCGACCTTGAGGTCCGGATGGCCGGGGGCGAGGTGAGCGATAATCTCCAGCTGCTGCGGATCATCGACCATGAGGGTCACGTGCTGCAGCGCGGCCTCGCTCGCCGTCCACGCCGCAATCGCTTCGGCATTCACGCTCGGGTACGCAACCACGATGTCCTGATAACCCTTTTCGGCAAGCCACACGGCTTCCGCCAGCGTGAAACCCAGAATCCCAGCGAAACCAGGAGTCTGCAGTGCGGCATCGAGCGCCTTACGGATGCGCAGCGACTTACTCGCAACCCGAACCGTAGGGGACAAGCCGGCGTTAGTGCCGGTGTTAGTGCGGATGTTACTGCGCAGAGTGGAAGCCTTCTTGAGACGCTTGACAAGGCTTTCGGCATTCGCGTGAAAATGATCCGCGAACAAAACACCCACAGGGCGCGAGGCGTAGCCGGCATCAGCCAGGATGTCCTTGAGTGCCGGCCAGTCAATCTTCACATCAGAGACGCGACTGTTGCGGAAGCGGTGCATGCTTAGTCCTCCGAACAACGAGACTTCAGGTCACGGAATGGTCACGATTAGATACCGATAACCACCCCTTCAGGTTACGTCGCGCGGGATTGAACACGCCAGATCGGCGCGATTGCAAGGCAAAACGCCGATAACAATCAAACTGTGAACACCCTGTGCAGTCTTAGTTTTTCTTGCATCTGAGCCGAAACCTTCTACCGTGGAAGTATGCGACGTTTCTATGCGGCCGCCGCAGCGGCCCTGTTCGGCATCACGCTGGGCGTCGCCCCACAAGCAACAGCGGCAACGCTGAACCTCAAACCTGAAGTGCTTACCGTTGGGGCGAACGCCTCAATGGTGCACACCGGAAAACAGCACACCGCAAAACAAGACAGCGGCAAAGCATCGCTTCGTGTAGCTACCGTGAGCGCCGGCCTGAGTGAAGAGCGAGAAGGGGCGCTCGCCGAGCGCCTCGAAGGCGGTAACGACACCGCCGCTCAGATGCTCGCCCGCAGCGTCCAGCAGACGCGCCCGGATGTTCTCCTGGTCACTGACATCGATACGGACAGCCACGTCGCTGACATCTTCAATGAACAGTACCTCGGCCAGGCACAAACCGACGGCGCCGAAGCGAACGCCGATGCGGGTGCTGATGCAGGATCCAAGGAACCGTCCTCGACCGAGTACAAATACGTCTACTCCGCAACAACGAATGCGGGCATACAGTCCGGTGCCGACCTCAACGGAAACGGCACAACAGGGGACCCCGGAGACGCTTTCGGCGCGGGACACTTTGAGGGACAACGCTCGATGGTCCTGTACTCGCGTTACCCCATCGATCAGGACGAAGTCCGCACGTTCAATGACCTGACCTGGGACGAGGTACCGGGCAACAGCCTCGATACTGAGAAATACTCGAAGCTTGTGAGGTCGGTTCTTCCACTGAACTCGACGAGCATGTGGGACATCCCGTTGAAAGTTGACGGCGAGACCCTGCACGTGATCGCAACAGACCTCACCCCGGACAATGGCGAAGGCGCTGACCCTGTGCGCAGGCTTGACCAGTTGCGTTTCCTCAGCATGTACCTCAACGACAACGCTAAGTTGCGGGAGCTGACCGATGACGCCGGGCAGTACGGCGGCTTGGATAAGTCCTCTAGCGCGGTTGTGCTTGGCGCCCTCGGTCCGGACGAGGCATCCTTGGGTAACGACGCAGACCAGATGCGTCAAGACGCATCGGCCGAACTTGAAACGCTCATGGATTCGAAATCCCTAGAGGTTGCGAAACCCTCCATGGCTGCTGGGCAGTGTGAGAACACGTTGCCGATACAGATCCGCACGTTCATGGACTTCATGTGCGCAACCCAGTATGCGACCCGCATGGACGGAGTGGCTAGCCGCTCCGACTATGTTGGGGTCACGGCGGGTCCCAAGATCGTAGAATCCGGAATTGAAACCGCGATGAGCGATGCGGGAGACCACCACGAACACGGCTCAACCGATCACCTGAGCGGTGAGCGCCGCATGGTGTGGGCTGACATCACGCTCAAGCGTGACTAAGAGCCCTCGCCCAGCACGTTAGGCTGGGAACATGTCTACTGAGAACACGCCCCGTACTCAAGCGACGCCGCGCCGCGCCCGTAAAGCGCGCCAACGTCGCAGCGCGGAGGTAGTTCTACCGCGTGAAGCAACCGAAATGCTCGCCCGCAGCATCGTGACCGATGGCGGCAAGGTCAATGACGGTTTCGAACGAGGCCTCAAACGCGTCGTAGGGTGGCAGAGGCCGGTAGTCGTCGCCTACATCCGCCGGTTGAGCAAGAAGCACCCCACCGCAACCCCAGCTGAGCTCGCACGCATCATCGAAGTGAACTATGTGCGCACCGTAACAACCATGGGTGCCGCGGGAGGTGCCGCCGCCATCGTGCCTGGGCTAGGCACACTCGCATCACTCGGGCTCTCCGCAGGTGTGGCCATCGGCTACCTGGAAGCGACCGCGCTCTATGCGCAAGGCATGGCAGAACTGCACGGAGTCGCCGTGGATGACCCGGAGCGGGCAGGCGAGCTCGTGATGGCCCTCATGCTGGGCGAAGAGGGCATCAAGATCCTCAAAGACATGTCCGGCGTTATCGCATCCGGCGGCAAAATCGGGATGCGCACCTTCTTCGCCACAGCGATCGGCGCGGGCGGATCATATGCCTCACTCGGCAAGCAACTGCATTCAAAGTTCCTGAAGAAATTCGCCAAGCGACAATCCGCATCCGCGCTAGGCCGCGCGATGCCGTTCGGGGCAGGCGCGGCATTCGGCGGGGTAGCGAACCGGGTTCTTGCCCGCCGCGTGGTGCGAGCCGCCCACGAACTGTTCGGCGATATGCCCACGGTCACGCCGCGTGACGTGAAAGCTACAGAGCCGCGAGACGCACTGGAAGTGGCCCCGGAAGCGATCGAGAAGTGAGCCGTTAACTTCCATCACGGATGTGCTGGTGGCCCACGGTCGATGTAGAATCTTGTGTTGTATTTCACCCATCTCGCGCCACCACTGTGCCCTCGCGGCTCCACACGTGCAGTATGCCTTAGTCAACATGTACTGGAGCCTGGGTTGAGACCGTCTGCGGGCCTGACATCGGCCGCCCGCAGGTGTTACGCATAGCTATGTGGCGCGGGGTCTCTAACTAGTTCTAGAGCGGAGCGCATATGACCTGGGGTCCTCACCTCACATCTGCACGCAGCGCAAGTCGCAAACGACGTGCACGGGGCGTACTAGCCCTCATCGCTTCATTCGGCCTCATCGGATCGATGGCTACAGGCGCAGTCACCAGCCACGCAGCCCCGGAACAGGCCGTCAACAGCTCCGTGCTTGCCACGAGCAAGCAAGCGGCTAAGCCGCGGCAGATCACCGGGACCGTCTATAACGACGTCAACCAGGACAAGACCCGCAACGAGGGCGAAAAGGTGCTATCCGGCTATGAGGTGGCACTGTTTGAAATGCGGACGCTGGCAAAGGCTGCCGGGGTGCCTAAACCCAAAGATGCTGTAGCCTCCATGAGGTCAGATAGGGCAGGAAAGTACGTCTTCAACGACGTAGCGGACGGCACATACGTCGTCGTCATCTATCCGGTGGAAGCCACCGACGGACTCACCCACGCTGGCAGCTTTGTCCCACAGGAACAGGGCCTGTGGCACACCGGACCCATCGGCATCAATGGCACCACAGGGCACGCGGGCATCGACTTCGGCATCATCAAGCCTCAGCTAGGTTTCAAGGTGACGAAGAAAGTCAACGGCGCCAACAGCGTGACCCTGGAGGCCGGTAAGAAAGCGACGTTCACCACGGAAGGTGAAAACACCTCCAACGTGACGCTGGATCGAGTAACCCTCACCGACACCTGGATGAGCGGACGCGAACCGCTGTCCCACACATGCACGTTCTATAAAGCGGACGGCACCCAGTACAAGGGCCAGGCGCTGCGCGAGACCTACATGGGTTTCCCGAACACCAAGACAACCGTCAAGATGAAGGCGGGCGAATCCTTCAAGTGCTCCGCAACCTACGTTGTGACGCAAGCTGACGTAGATGCGAAACAAGACCTCACCAACGAGGCCAGTGTTCGCGGCGCCTACGACTACCTCGACAACTTCGGTAGCAAACAGAGGCCAAGGGAGACACTGGACGTGAGAGCGGCCGACAGCGCAGTGATCCGCCTCTCCGACGAGGAGCCAACGCCGGAGCCAACCGAAAAGCCTGAACCAACCGAGAAGCCTTCGCCGACGACGGAGCCGACTGACAAGCCTGAGCCTACTGAGGATCCGACCGAGGAGCCTGAACCGACCGAAGATCCATCGCCGCAGCCAGGCGGGGACGCGTCGATGAAGCTCGTGACCCTCATCGACGGCGAAAAGTCTGTTGAGAAGAACGTTGGCGATGCCGCGAAGTTCACCATCAAGCTCGAGAATACGGGTGCAGCTGACCTTCACGACGTCGCGTTCACCGGTTCCTGGGTTGACGGTAAGGAACCGCTCGAACTCTATTGCGAGGTCGACGGCGACTACGTTTACGCAGACGACGAGAAGTTCGCGCTGAACGTCGGTGAAGCCCTCAACTGTGAGTCCGAATACCGGATGACGCAAGGAGATATTGACGCGGGCGAGCCTCTCAAGAACACCGTGACTGCTGAGGCCGTGACCCGCCCAGCATCCGGTGAGCCACAAAACCTCAAGGAAACTGACTCCGCGGAAGTCATCCCAGCAGCCGCAGACGCACAGCTTGAGGTAAGCAAAGAAGCGTGGGGCGAATACGGTGACGACAACAGCACGGTCGGCGATGAGATCGAATACTGGTTCACGGTACGCAACACCGGCAACGTGACTGTTTCCGACATCGAAATCAATGACCAGATGCTCGCCGACGCGGGCGAGGACGTCGTCTGTGAAGACGACACACTCGCACCGAACGGCCAGACTGAATGCTCCGCGACCTACACCGTCACTGACGGCGATGTGGCGGACGGTAAGACGGAGATCATCAACACCGCGACCGCGAAGGGCAAGACCCCTGCCGGCGAGGACGTCGAAAGCGATGAAGCGACCGCGACCTCCCCAGTTGGCCTGCCCGCTTTGCAGATCGAGAAGAGCATCCTCGATGAGCCAGCCGAAGGCTTTACCGCTGGCGATACGGTGACTTACAGCATCGTGGTGACCTCCACCGGTACCGGTAGCGTCGAAAACGTTCTGGTCAACGACCAGATGCTTTCCGACCGCGGCTCCGAGCTGACGTGTGAATGGAACGGCCGAGGCATCGCGAACGGGCGGATCTTCCTCGACCCGCAAGACACCGCAACCTGCACGGGTTCCATCACTGTCACTGAGGAAGATGTTGCCGCTGGCAAGCCAATCGTGAACACGGCAGAGGCAAGCGGCGGATACAACGACGTCGAAGCCGACACGGTGACCGCTACCGCCGAATTCACGCCGGCAGCGACGAAGGAACCTAAACCGACGGAGGAGCCGACCGAGGAACCTTCGCCAACTGAAGAACCGACGGCTGAGCCGACCGAGGAGCCTTCGCCGACTGAGGAGCCAACGGCTGAACCGACTGAGAAGCCAACTGAGCAGCCTTCGCCAACGGGTGAGCCAACGGCTGAGCCGACGGAGGCACCTTCGCCGACTGAAGAGCCGACGGAGGCACCTTCGCCGACTGAAGAGCCGACTAGCGAGCCTACGGAGGAACCGACTGAGGTGCCTGAGCCGACCGAAGAGCCTACGGAGCAACCTTCCCCGACAACGGAGCCGACGGAGGAACCGACCGCAAAGCCGACTAGCGAGCCTACGGACGAACCGACGGGTGAGCCAACGGCTGAGCCGACCGAGGAACCGACGGGGAAGCCTTCGCCGGAGCCTACTGAGGCACCGAAGGCCCCTCAGCTGTCGCTGACGAAACTCCTGAAGGACCCTGCCACGGGCAAGCTCGTGAGCGAAGCGGAGCTCGGCGCGGGTGAGACCGCTCAGTTCACCATCACGGGTACCAACTCGGGTGAGGTCGCGGTTCAGCCTGTCAGGCTCGTTGACACGTGGGTTGAGGGTAAGGCTCCGCTGGACCTCGCATGCCAGATTGACGGCGCCAAGGTGAATGTCAAGGACGCGTCGCTGCGGCTTGAGCCGAAGCAGTCGCTGATCTGCATCACTGAATACACCGTGACCGAAGCCGATGTCGCCAAGCAGGAAGACCTGGTCAACAAGGCAACGATCACCGGCGACGCCGTCAAGAACAAGGCGGGGGAGCGCTCTGCGAAGAGCGTGACGACGTTCAGCGCAACCAAGGCCGATGCTGGCGAGAAGGGCGCGGGCGCGAGCGCGTCTGCTGAAGCTGTCATCAAGATGCCGGCACCAGCATCGACCCCGGAACCGACAGCGGAGCCAGAACCGACAAAGGAACCAGAACCGACAGAGGCGCCAACGAACGAGCCGACCGAGAAGCCGTCGCCGGAGCCATCGGAAAACCCATCCGAGGAACCGAGCGAGAACCCATGGGAAAAGCCTTCCGAGAACCCTTCTGAGGCACCTTCCGAGAAGCCGTCTGAAGCGCCGTCTGAGAACCCATCCGAGGAACCAGGCGAGAAGCCATCTGAGGAATCAAGCGCGGACCCGACGGTGGAAGCATCTGAGGACCCAGCAGGCGATTCAGGTAGCGAAGCCAGCGAGGACTCCGCCGACTCGGGTTCCCTCGCGGCAACCGGTGCGCAAGTAGCGGGTGCCATCGCGATCGCTGTAGGCCTCATCTTCCTGGGGATTCTGCTGACGATCATCATGCGTCGCCGCAATAAATAAGGCGGCCTCGACTAGCCCGGCAGCCGGCCTGCCCCGCTAGAGCAGACCAGCACAACAGCAGGGTGGGAACACGAAAACCGTGTTCCCACCCTGCTGTATCTGTATTCACTTCTCACTCGCAGACGGAGCTGCCGGCTAGGGCGGCGCTGTCGGTCCAGGTGGAATGACCGGCCAAGAGGGACCCCACATCCGGCCCGCCACAGAATACACTCAACGCTAAGAGAGCCCGGCACTCACCAAACTAGCCAACGCAAAAATAGCGACACCAGCCAACGAACCCACGACAGTACCGTTGATCCGGATGAACTGAAGATCCCTACCCACCATCAGCTCGATACGATCCGTAGCCTGAGACGCATCCCAATCACGCACAGTATCCGTAATCAGCTCAACAGCCTTATCCCTATACCGCACAGCAGCCCACCGGGCAGCCTGAACAGCCCACACATCGACCTTCGCAGCAAACGGATCGCCACCAACCAACCGCCGGCCAAGATCAACCAAGCCATGCGTCAAAGACTCACGCAACGGCGCATCAACAGAAGCCGCAGCATCGGACACAGACCGCTTCATCTGAACCCACACATCGGAGGCAACCTGACGCAACCGCGGATCCGAAGCCAACGAAACCTTCAAAGCCTCAAAACGCTCCTGCGTCACAGCATCCCGCTGCAAACCATCAGCAACAGAGGCCAACCAACCATCCACACTCACACGCAAAGGGTGAGCCGCATCAGACCGCGCCGCCTCCAAAACACTGACCAACTCCCGATGCAAACGCTCACCGATCAACCGATCCACCCGCGACGGCAACCAGCCAGGCGTCCGGTCAGCAACCAACCGATGAACAACCTCCGGATGCTCCCGCAACCACCCAGCCGCTTGATCGACCAAAGACTCCACCGCCGCAACATGCTGCCGATCATCCACAACCCGGCCCAAAACCATGCCAACCGTGCTAGCCCACTGCGGCTCAACCACATGCTCACGAACCAAACCCTCAGCGACCCGCTGAAAATCCTCATCCGCGACAACCTCCATCAGCCCAGACGCGATCGTCAAAAGCTCGCCCGAAAGCTGCTCAGCCCGCTCACGATCAGCGATCCAGCCACCCAACGGCTGCGCAACACGAAGATTCGCCAAACGCTTCTCAAGAACCTCATCATTCAAGAAATTCTCACGAACAAAAGCGCCCAAACTATCGCCAATCTGATCCTTCTTCCGAGGAATCAAACCCGTATGCGGGATCGGCAAACCCATCGGCCTACGAAACAAGGCCGTCACCGCAAACCAATCCGCCAACGCACCAACCATGCCGCCCTCAGCGCCAGCACGAACATAACCAGCCCACACAAAACGATCCTGCAACGCAAAACCGACCGCAAAAATCACAGCCAGTATTGCGAGCAGTGCCGTCGCGACGAACTTCATTTTGCGAAGAGCCTGGCGCCGCTCTTCATCGGTAGGAGCACTCAGGTTAGGGCTAGTAGCGAGCTGGAACGGGGAGGGTTCCTTGCTAGTTGGCTCTTTGTCGGCCGGTTGTTGATTGAGCGGCTGTTGGTTGAGTGCAGGGGTGGACGGCACGGAATCCTCCTCAATGAAAATGAACAATCCAATCTAAACACCTGCGCCGCATCGTTAACAGCTCAGGGCGTAAGAAGCTAGGCTGAAGGCGTGCCACGCATATTTGCTCACCGCGGATCATCAGGCCGCTATGCCGAAAACACTCGCGCTGCCTTCATGCAAGCAATCCAGGACGGAGCCGACGGGCTGGAATGCGATGTGCGGCTCACCGCCGACGGCGAGGTTGTGGTGCATCACGACGCGAAACTCGGGCGGACATCGAACGGGTCAGGTCCGGTGAGCGAGCATAGCTTGGCGCAACTGCGCGGAATGGACTTCAGCAGCTGGAAGAACCCGAGTTGGCCAGCCGAATACGGGGGAGTACGCGAGCAGCTCTTGACGTTGGATGACCTGCTCGATATCGCGGAGGCGGCTGGCCGGCCGATCGAGGTAGCGATCGAAGTGAAACACACACCCGCACACAACCCGGCCCTCGATGAAGCGGTGTTGGCGATCCTGGAGGCCCGCTCCACCCCCTCCTCTTTAACCTTCGGCAACGTGAGTGCTTCTATTATGAGCTTCAGCCCCACCTCGGTACGCCGCATGATAGAGGTCTGTGGGGCAGAGAAGGTATGTATGCTCATTGAAAATAAGAGACTGACCAAACTACAAAGGTCGCGACAAAAAGCTGCGATGAAAATGCTCGATGAAACCGCTCAACTCCTGGCGGGCCCAGGAGTATCGTTCATCCGGGCGCATGAAGAACATGTACGCCGATGGATACGCCAAGGCACGAAGCACCGTGTGTGGACAGTCGACACGCTCGAAGACGCCCACTACCTACTCGATCTAGGGGTCGAAGAGCTCACCGGCAACTACCCAGCCGAGCTGCGGCAAGCACTACAAGACGCACCCACCCCCACGCCCTAACTAACCTTCGGCACCAGGTATGTAACCTTCGGCACCAAAATTGCAGTTATTAACCCCGCAACGATTAATTTCAGCAATTACGTTGCCCAAGATTAAAACGAGGGGCAGACCGCACCGCTGCTCAACACGCCCGCGCACTAGGATGGCAACCAAACCAAACCCCATCCCACAGGAGCTAGCATGCAGAAGGAAACGCGCCCCCGCATCGTTATTGCAACCCCGCTGAACGAAGAGCTCACCAGCCGCATCAGCACCGAACTTCCGGAATGCGAGATCGTCAGCGCACCTGACCTGCAACCGCCAGCGCGATACCCCGGAGACTGGCCCGGTGACCCGAACTTCACCCGCACCGCAGAGCAACAACAACGCTACGAAGAGCTCCTCGCAACTGCCGACGCACTCTTCGCAGTACCAGACGAATCCGGCACTCTCCTCGGCAAAATCGTGGAGAAAAACGACAAACTCCGTTGGGTTCACACCACCGCGGCCGGCGGCGGGGCACAAATCAAACGCGCCAACATCAGCCCTGAACGCCTCGAAACATTCACCGCCACCACATCGGCTGGTGTCCACGGGCAAACCCTCACCGAGTACGCGCTATTCGGGGTCCTCGCCGGCGCGAAAGACCTGCCCCGCATCCAGGAAGATCAACGGAACTCTCATTGGCCGGAGCCTCGCTGGACGATGCGTGCACTCGCAGATATGACCGTTCTGGTCCTGGGTTTGGGCGGCATCGGCTCCCGCACGGCAGCCGTGTTCTCTGCTGTTGGCGCCCGAGTCTGGGGTGCTTCGCGTTCAGGGCGCCCAGTTGACGGGTTGGACAGGGTCATCCCGATGGATGAGTTGCACGGCGCGCTGGGCGAGGTGGACGCGCTCGTTGTGACGCTACCCGGGACGTCAGCGACCCGCCACCTCGTGGACACTGAGTTTTTGGACGCGTTGAAGGACGATGCGGTTGTGGTCAACGTGGGGCGCGGCTCGGTGATCGATGAGGCAGCTTTGGTTGAGGTGCTTGATCGGGGGAAGATCAGTTTCGCTGCGCTGGATGTGACGGAGCGGGAACCGTTGGCGCCGGAGAGCCCGCTGTGGCGACACGAGAAAGTGATGATCACCCCGCACAACGCCGCGCTGTCGAACAAGGAGCCAGAGAGGGTCGTAGACCTGTTTATTGAGAACGCGAAAGCCTGGCTCGCCGGTGAAGAGATGAAAAACGTGGTCGATAAGGTCCACTTCTACTGACAATTTTGTACCTTCGGCATCGCTAGTGCTGAAAAGGCCCCCTCGGGGCCGAATTTCAGCACTAGCGATGCCGAAGATGGTTAACGGGGGTGGTCAGGCTCCCTGGTCTTCCTCAAAGCCGAGTACATTGCCGGGGATGGACGCCAACAGTTTCCGTGTATACGGGTGCCGCGGGTTCGTGAAGATCTCCTCCGAAGACGCAGCCTCCACCAGTTCACCCGACTTCATCACACACACATAGTCCGAAATCAGCCGCACCACCGCCAGGTCATGCGAAATGAAAAGATACGACAGCCCCTTCTCTGCCTGCAAGCGTCCCAGCAACTTCAAAATCTGGTCCTGAACCAACACATCGAGCGCCGACACCGGCTCATCACACACAATCAGATCCGGCTCCAACGCCAAAGCGCGCGCAATCGCCACACGCTGCCGCTGCCCACCCGACAATTCAGAGGGATAACGCCCCAACAACTCGAGCGGCAACGCAACCTCATCCATCAACGAACGCACCTTCTCGCGACGCTGCCTAGAAGAACCCACCCTATAGGCGTCAAGCGGCTCCCGGATGATGCGGCCAATCGTATACATCGGGTTCAAAGACGAATAAGGGTCCTGAAAAATCGGTTGCATACGGCGCCGGACACCCCTCCAATCCGCCTTCCCCATACGCAACATGTCCCGGCCATCAAACTCAATCCGGCCACTCGAGGGCTCAGTCAACCCCAACAACATGCGCGCCGTCGTCGTCTTCCCAGACCCAGACTCACCCACAAGCGCAACCGTCGAACCACGCGGAATCTCAAACGAAACATCCTTCGCCGCGAAAAAATCCTCACCGCGCCCACCACGCCTCGGATACGACTTCGACAACCCCTCAACACGAACCAACGGGCCACCAGCATCCGCCACAGCCGCCGTATCGGCCGCAGCTGCCGCATCAAGCCCCGATGCCGAATCAGCCCCACCGGAACCTGACCTCGCGCTAGACCCAGCCACCGCATCGTAAGCCCCAGCAACACCAAGCATGCCCGCATACGCGCCCGGCACCAACCGTGCCGCAGCGACCGACGGCGCCGCCGTCACCAACTCACTCGTGTAAGGGTGCTGCGGGCTCTCCAACAACTGGCGCGCAGGGCCCGCCTCAACAACACGGCCACGATGCATCACCACGATGTCCTCGGCGCGCTCTGCCGCAAGACCAAGATCATGCGTAATCAACAACACCGACGTACCCTGCTGAGCCGTCAAAGTGTCCAACTCATCGAGGATGACCCGCTGCACGGTCACATCGAGCGCAGACGTCGGCTCATCAGCGATCAAAAGACGCGGCCGGCACGCAAGCCCGATAGCGATCAAGACACGCTGGCGCAAACCACCCGAAAGTTCGTGTGGATACTGCCGGGCCTTATCCTCAGGGTCAGGGACCCCCGCCTCCCGCATCAGCTCGAGGACGCGCGCATCAACCGTGCTCTTAGTGGCTGCCCTGTTGATGAGCAGCGTCTCCGCGATCTGCGCACCGACCCGCGCCACCGGGTTGAGATTAGACATCGGATCCTGCGGCACAAGCCCGATGTGGTTGCCGCGTAGCCGCTGAAAGTCGTGGTCAGAGTAGGTCGCGAGGTCAACGCCCTCGAAGAGGATCGAACCGGACGTAATGGAGCCGTTCTCGGGGAGTAGGCCGATGACCGCCATCGCGAGGGTGGATTTACCCGAGCCGGACTCACCAACGATCGCGAGCGTCCTGCCGGGCTTCAACGTGAGGTTGGCGCCTTGGACCGCGTTGACTTCGCCATGACGGGTTTTGAAACTGACGGAGAGGTCTTTGACGTCGAGTAGCGGGCCCTCAGCGGTGGTGTTAGGCGCTATATCGTCCTCGCAGGAAGTGACGTGAGGCATGGGCACCATTTTGCCTTATGAGTGTTGTTTTCCCTCAGACGTTAATCTTCGGCACAAAAATTGTAGTTATTCGGTAAAGCTATGCGGGTCAGCGCGATGTCGAGCCGAGGGCGAAGCGGCCGAGCCGCAGCAGGGCGGCGGCATGGTAGCGATTCGCTGGCGGGCCAGTGGCCAGGCGGCACGGTAGCGATTCGATGGCGGGCCAGTTGCCAGGCGGCACAGTAGCGAGACGACGGCTACGCGACAGTTTGGTGGCAGCGTGCCTGTTGGCGAGTCTATTTCAGCAATTTCGTTGCCGAAGGTTCCTTAAACCGTAGTTTTGGAACACTCTTGTTGCTAAAGGTTAGAGAGGAGGTGGGCGGTGGCTTTCGCGATCGCGACCTCTTCGTCGGTCGCTACGACCATGACTGTAATGGTTGAGTGTTCGGTGGAGATGATGGTGGGTTCTGTGCTGGCGTTGTTGTTCGCGTTCTCATCGATCTCGATCCCGAGCGGCGCGAGGCCTTTGCAGACGATGTCACGGAACGGCGCGGAGTTTTCGCCGATGCCGCCGGTGAACACGAGTGAATCTGCTCCGCCGATCGCTACATGGTAGGCGCCGATGTATTTCTGTAGCCGGTACGCGGCAACATCGAGCGCGAGCTGCGCTTCGGGGTTTGTTGCCGCCGCATCGACCACTTCTTTCATGTGTGAACGCCCCGCGAGCCCGAGCAGGCCGGAGCGTTTGTTCAGCATGACATCCAGCTCGTCGGCGGTGTAGAGGCCGCGTTCGATGAGTTGCGTTACCACGGAAGGGTCGAGGTCGCCTGACCGTGTCCCCATTACCAGGCCTGCGAGCGGGGTGTAGCCCATCGAGGTGTCGTAGGACTTGCCGTTGCGGATTGCGGTGACGGATGCGCCGTTGCCGAGGTGGGCGACGATGCCGTTGAATTCAGCACTAGTGATGCCGAGGGTTGCGGCGGCGGTGTTGGCGACGTATTCGTGGCTGGTGCCGTGGAACCCGTAGCGGCGGACGCCGTGTTCTTTGTAGAGGACGTCGGGGATGGCGTATCGCCAGGCTTTTTCTGGCATGGTCCGGTGGAACGCGGTGTCGAAGACGACGACTTGCGGCAACTCCGGCCACTGTTCGGATACGGCCCGTAGGCCCGATGCGGCGGCCGGGTTGTGTAGCGGCGCGAGCGGGGATAGCGCTTCGATTTCTTTGATGACGTCCGGGGTGACGAGCGTGGGTTCTGAGAATTTTTCTCCCCCGTGCACGACGCGGTGCCCGACAGCGTCGATGCCGTGGTCGTCGCCGAGCTCCCGCTGCATGTGTTCAGTGACGAGGGTGAGGGCCTCCCCGTGGTCATCGACGCCGCCGAGCCCGATCTCTTCGACGTTCCCAGAAAGCGCTTCGTGGCCTGTTTCTGGGTCGAGGATCACGTATTTGAGGGACGAAGAACCCCAATTCATCACGAGAATACGCACCGCAACCTGACCCTTCTACACACTGTCTTGAGGTGAGGCGCATGTGTGAGGCGCCCACCACATCGTAGTCTAACTGGGATTAGAGCACTCCTGTTGCCGAAGTTAGTCGGCTTGGTGCGGGGTGTGCTCGCGTGGGGTGAGGCTTTGCGCTTGGATCGCCGTGATGGCGACGGTGTTGACGATGTCGGCGACGGTGGTGCCGCGGGAGAGGTCGTTGACGGCTTTGTTGAGTCCTTGGAGTACGGGGCCGACTGCGACTGCGCCAGCGGATTGTTGCACGGCTTTGTACGTGTTGTTGCCGGTGTTGAGGTCGGGGAAGATGAGGACGGTGGCTTGGCCTGCGACGCTGGATTGGGGCAGTTTGGATGCGGCGATGCTGGCGTCGACGGCGGCGTCGTATTGGATAGGGCCTTCGACGGGGAAGTCAGGGTTTTGGGCGTGGACGAGTTCGGTTGCTTCACGGACACGGTCGACGTCTTCGCCGCTGCCGGAGGTTCCGGTGGAGTAGGAGAGCATCGCGACGCGCGGGTCGACGTCGAATTGGCGTGCTGTTGCGGCCGATGCGGTGGCGATGGACGCGAGTTGTTGCGCGGTCGGGTTGGGGTTGACGGCGCAGTCGCCGTAGACGAGGACTTTCTCCGGCAGGCACATGAGGAACACGGATGAGACGATGTCTGCGCCTGGACGGGTCTTGATGATTTGGAGGGCTGGGCGGATCGTGTCGGCGGTTGTGCCAACCGCTCCGGCGACCATGCCGTCTGCGCCACCGGTGTGCACCAGCATCGTGGCCCAGAACGTTTTATCAGACATTTTGGCGCGCGCATCGTGTTCGGTGATGCCTTTGTGTTTGCGTAGTTCGTAGAATTCGCGCGCGAACTCTTCGGTGCGCGGGTCGGTTTCGGGGTCGACGATGGTGACGCCGGTGAGGTTGATGCCTTTTTCACGGGCGAGGGTCTCGACTTCTGGGCCGCCGAGGATGATGAGGTCGCAAATGTTGCGGCGGGTGATGATTTCAGCGGCGCGTAAGATGCGTTCGTCTTGCCCCTCGGGGAGCACGACGGTGCGGCGGTCTTGTTGGGCTTTGGTGATGAGCCGGTGGAGGAACCGGATGGGGGTCACGACGTCGGGGGCGGGCAGTTCGAGGCGGGCGAGGAGCTCGTCTTCGTCGACGGATTCTTCCCACGCGGAGAGTACGGCCGCGTTTTTGCGGGCGATGTTGTCGGTGATGTCGCCGTGGATGTTCGCGACGGTTTGCGCGGTGGTGAAGGTGCCTTGTTCGGTCGCGTAGACGGGGAAGGGCGCTTCGGCGAGGACGGGTAAGACCGCGGAGTCGACGGGGCGCGGCCCGGTGACGAGGACCCCGGCGGTCGAGTAGAAGTCGAGGGTGCGGGAGGCGGCGACGGCGGCGAGGAGGACGTCGCTGCGGTCGGATGGTGTGATGAGGAACGTGTCGTCGGCGATGTAGCGTTCCAGTAGGTAGCCGACGTTCATGCCGGCGATGATGGTGTTGTTGATGGTGCGTTCGGGGTTGTTGGTGCCGGCGATGAGGCGCGCGTCGGTTGCTTTGGCGATGTTTTCGACGGTGGGTGCGGTGACGTCGGTGAGTTCGGGGATGACGTAGACCTTGCGGTGGGAACGGCCTGGCCGGACTTGGGTGCGGATGTCGTCGAGGAGGGCCGGGTTGGCGCGGTTGACGATCATGGACAGTAGGGACACGTTGGCGTCGTAGAAGGCGTCACGTGCGAGGTCGACGGCTTCGGCGACGTCGTGGGCGGTCTTGTTGGAGCCGTTGACGACCCCGATCATGTGGCTGCCGAGGTGGTTGGCGAGGCGGGCGTTGAGTTCGAATTCGCTGCCGTAGTCGTGGCCGGTGAGGTCGGTGCCTTCGATGACGATGACGTCGGTGTTCGCGGCGAGTGTTGAGTAGGTTTCGAGGGTGCGTGTATAGATTTCTTCGGTGTGCCCGGAGGCGATGAGTTCGTGTGCTTCGCTGCGGGTGAGGCCGACCCCGGAGTTTTCGTTGGTGAGGCTGTAGTTGGCGCGGAAGTACTGGAGCGAGGTGTCGTTTTCGGGTGTGTCGGCTTCGGTGATGGGGCGGAAGAAGCCGACGCGGGTTGCGCGACGGTGGAGGAGTTCGGTCACCCCGACGGCGATGATCGTTTTGGCTGCGCCGGGGGCAGTGGCAGAAATGTACAGGCCGCGGGTCATGAAGTCCTCGCTGTGTGGTGGGGGGATGTACGTGTGACCCCTACATTTTCCCACCATTTTTCATCTTCGGCACTTTAACTGCTGCAAAAGTGGCGATAACGACAATGTTGATGCCGAAGGTTAAGAAATGGAGTAACACGGCATGCCTGAACGCTACCGGGTGGCTACTTCTGTGGCAGCTAATCGCAGATGGCCACCGAGTTTGTTGGATGTCTGGTTCATTTTTGGGGAAATAACAGCATTCTCGGTGCCGAAGGTTAGAAAAAGGCAGGAAGGGGCGCAGATCATGGAGTTGGTGTCAGGCCGCTAACGTGTAGCCGAGCGCTTTACGGATCTGGCGGATAACAGGTGATTGCGCCAGCGCCGGCGCCAACCCCATTGAGGCTGGCTGCCATACCCGCAGTTTGATCCCGTAATGCCCGATGCGTACCCCGAGCGGCCGCATCGGCCTCTGTTTGTTTTTGCTGAGTTGGCTCCAGGCGGTGAGGCGTTCCCGGGTCAGCCAGCCGAGGCGCTCCTGCGGTGACATGTCATTCTCTGTCGCAATGATTTGTTGCCATCCGAGCCGGGCTGTGAGTGCGTTGCGGCGCGCGTCGGTGACTTGTTTCTTTGCGGTTGTGTGGATTGCGCCGTCGTATTCGCACGCTACTTTCGCTTCGGGCCAGGTGAGGTCGGGGCGCACGATGGGGTGTCCGTCGTGGTCTTGGATCCACCGGTTGACGGCAGGTTCGGGCAGTTGAGCTTCGCGGCAGGCGAGTCGTAGGCGGGTTTCTTGGGGCGAGTCGGCGCCGATGCGTGCGAGGCGTAGTGCTTTTCGCGCGATTCTGATACCTGGAATGTGGGGGTGCGCGTCGATGAACGCCGCGATTTTCGCGGGCGTGGAGAGTGGTTTTTCGCGGTTTTCGTATTTTGGGTTGGGGATGCGGATGATGTGGTCGAGGGTGATGACCATGTTTTCGAGGTCGAGGATGTTGGCGAGGTCGAACCAGGTGCGTTCGACGGTGGTGATGTGTATGTGGGTGGGGAATTCGGGGTCGGGGAGGGTTGTGACGTCGCCTGGTTTGAGGCGTCGTTTGTTCCATTCGAGGTGGTGGCCTGGGTGGTCGCGGCGCCAGGTGCGTGACCAGAGGCTGATGCGTGGTGTTGGGGTGTTTGGGTCGGTGGTGGGGTTTTCGATCCAGTGGGGTAGTGGGAGTTTGTAGTGTTGGGCTGCTTGTATTCCTGTGATGACGATGCGGGGGCGGCTTCTGCTGTAGGCGCGGGCGATTGCGGTGGGGGTGGGTGTGGTGTTGCGGTGGCAGTAGATGCTTGGGGCTACGCGTGTGTATTGGTGTGAGCGGAGTTGGCCGGGTGTGAGGCCGGCTTGGATGGCTTCTTGGCGCGTGAAGACAGTGTTGTGGAGTGCTTCTGGTGGTGGTGTGAGTTTTCTTCCCATGGATGCATCATGGGGTGTTTTTGTGTGGCGTGGGGGTGATTTCTAGAATCTGTGGATAATTATTCTTTGGCAACGTAATTGCTGGAAAATCTGTGGATAGTGGCCTGGGTGCGCGGTTTTGTAGCACTGGTGTTGCCGAAAGTTAAAGGGTGTCACTTGGGTGGGCTTCGCCGGGTAAACGTGGCACGCTGTTTTTTATGATTGTTGCTTTTTCTGTTGCGCCTTCCGGTGCTGGTGCTGACAGTGATGGTTCGGTCGCTGAGGCTGTTGCCGAGGCGGTGAAGGTGGTCCGTGATTCGGGGCTGCCGAACCGCACGTCGAGTATGTTCACGGAGATCGAAGGCACTTGGGATGATGTGTTTGACGTGATCAAGCGCGCCACCGAGGCGGTGGAACGGTTCAGTTCCCGTGTTTCGCTGGTCATCAAGGCTGATATTCGTCCAGGGTTCGATGGGGAATTGGACGGTAAGCTTGAGCGCTTGGAGTCCGCTATAAGCAAGTCGGATAGCTGATTGTTGTGGCGACGCGGTACGCACGCGTCGATCGAGTTCGCGTGGCCGGTTCGGGTTCGCATCGTGGTTGTGGGAGGTTTGAGTGACTGACGTTCCTGTTGGGGGTTTCTCTTTTCAGGGGTTGCTGTCTTCGGTCACCCATGAACCTGAGGCGTTGGCTACTATTCGCCGCCAGTTGGAGGCGGAGGGCGATACTCATGCGAGTGCTTCTTTCGGGAAGTTGTTGGCGTTGTTGACGACGTTGACTCGTTCTCGGCGTGTGCTGGATATTGGTGCGGGGCTGGGGTATTCGTCTGGTTGGTTTTTGCAGGCGTTGCCGGCGGATGGGCATTTGCATGCGTTGGAGATTGACCGTGACTGCGCTGCTCGGGCGCGGGAGAATTTGCGTCTGTTGGACCCGGAGGGTGAGGCTTCGGGGCGGTGGACTGTTGATGCGGGGCCTGCGGTTCGTGCGTTGCATCAGTTGACGTGGAATCGTTTGGCTCCGTTTGATGTGGTGTTGATTGATGCTGATCCTGAGTCGGCTGCGACGTATTTGAAGTGGGCTTTGCGGTTGACGACGCCGGGTTCGGTTGTGGTTGTGCGTGGGCTGGATGCGTTGGCGGATGCGGATGTTGAGGATGCGGAACGGGCGTGGGCTGAGGAGTCAGCGTCGTCGGAATCTTTATATGCCGTCACGGGTAAGAAATCAGCCTCGATAGATGCCGCTACTGGAATGTATGGAGCGTTGCAGCTTTTGCGTGATGATCCGCGGTTCGCTTCAACTGCGTTCGGTTGTTTGAGTGAGCAGGTTTCCTCCGGCACGGCGGTCGCCTTGATTACTGCGGCGAGCCCGCCTGCATCGGCTGGCACTGATGTGCGCATCGAGCCTATGACTGCGGAGACAGTCAGGGATGCTTTGCGTGTCAAGAATCAGGGCTGGCGTGACACGTATGACAAGTATTTGGGTGAAGAAGACCTGAATGAGATGGATGCGCGCCTAGATAAGGATGTGGCTGCATGGTCGGCGATGTTGGCGCGCCCAGGTAATCAGTCGCGTTTCGCGGTCGCGCGTACCTCGGATGGTCAGGTGGTTGGTGTGGCGACGGCGGCGCCGATTCTTGATGACCAGGATCGTTTTGAGACGCACGCGAAGTGGCAGCTGTTCACTTGTTACGTGGACAAGGCGTGGCATGGCAGTGGGATTGCGTCGCGGCTGGTGGATTTTGTGGTTGGTGAGGACTCCTGCATTTTGTGGGTTCTGGAGAATAACGCTCGTGCGCGCGCTTTTTATACGAAGCTTGGTTTCGTTGCCGATGGCGCGGTGGAGAATCTGCCGGATGAGTGGTCGGGCGCGCGAGAGATTCGCATGATCCGCAATGTTCCAACGAAGAATTTGACGACGCATTCATGAGCGGGAGCTCAACGCAGCGCGGGGGTGCATCGCGTAGGAAGCGGGGGAGGGCTGCCCGCCGATCACGCTTGCTGCAGGGCGAGAATGAAGCGTCCGATGTGGGCGCTGATGCTCGCACGGATGCTCCGCCGGCAGGGCCGGAGGATCTGCGGGAAGGCCAGTGGCCTGTTTCGACTGGTGAGGTGGCGCTTGAACGTGACCCGTATACACCTGATACGTGGACGGTTTTGGTGAATGGTGTGCCGTCCTCGAGCATCAATCTTTCTGATCCGTTGCACCTGGATTTCGAGTATATGCGTTGGATGGCATTGATTCTGGGCAATGTTTTTGATGCTGAGGCGCGTCTTCGGGTTTTGCATTTGGGTGGTGGGGCTGCGGCATTTCCACGGTATGTGAATGCGGCGTTCCCGAAGTCGCGACAGGTTGTTGTGGAGTTGGATGCCCGGCTAAACGAGCTGGTGCGGGGCTGGTTCGATCTGCCGCGGGCGCCGATGCTGCGGTTGCGTTCGGGGGATGCTTTGGATGTTGTTCCGACGCTGACGGCGGCTAGCCGTGACGTTGTGGTCCGGGATGTTTTCGCGGGAGATGCGACGCCGTCGGGATTCGTTGATGCCGGGTTCGTTGGCGAGGTTGCGAGAGTCTTGGCGCCGGATGGGTTATATCTGTTGAATGTGGGTGATGGCCCGGAACTGGTGAATGTGCGCCGCGAACTCTCAACCCTTAAAGGAACCTTCGGCAACATAATTGCTGTTTCGGATCCCGCGGTATTTAAGGGAAGGCGCAGAGGAAATATCGTGATGGCGGCGTCGAACCAAGGCTTCGGAGATGCGGCGCGCCTTGTTAAAGGATTGCTTTCTGACCCTTTGCCGGCTCAAGTGTTGGCAGGCAACGAGCTGGAGTCACGCTTCGGCGCGAAGTGAAGGTTGCGTTGACGGTCTACGCGGAAATCTGACGACAGGGTTAGGTGACTATAGTCCTCGTAATAGTAGTCCCGCTCGTGTCAAGGACAGTTCCTCAGGATAAGGCGTACTGCAGCGCTTAGTGAGACTCAGCGGTCGATGATGGATGGTGTGATCGTACTCGGGTTCAGATAGCTCGCAGGTTACCTGGTGGATATAGCAGGAGTAGCGTAAACAGCGGCACTGACACATCGCTGGTATTGGTTATTCACCCGAACCCCCAGAGGGTATGTTCAGGGCCGGCCGCGGGAAGCGGCCGGCCCGTTTTGTGTGTTGTGTTGTGGGATTGTGATGCGCGGCGGCTGAGCGGTTATGTGGGGCTCGCGCTTTGGTGGGTGTGTGCCGTTATGTGTGGTTAGCGTGTTTGGCGGGGTTTGAAGATGGTGAAGTCTTGTATCTTGCAGGTCGGGTCATCATTGGGGTTACCTGGTTGGCAGGGACCAGAGACATTGACGGACCTCATACTCCACACCCGTATATCTAGGGGTGTGGCTTGGGTTTCCAATGTGCCGGGGATCGTGTCCCAGGTTTCACCGTTATCCAGGGAGTACTTCCCCGTGTAGGTCACAGTGGCTTCCACCCGGTAGGTTCCTCGTTTCTGGTACATGTGAGAGGTCGGGGTTTCCTTCTCCCACACATCAGCTTTAGTGGGCAGCATTTTCCCCGCGGTTCTAGAAGTGCGTGCCTCGCCGTCGCCGTATTTCCACCGATACTTGATCGGCGTCAGCTCGACGGTGACGTTCTCACCGAGAACGTCGATGGTTTCCCGCACCACACCACCAGCGGCGGCAGTGTCTTTACCGGCTTTGCCGTTCTTGTTGCCGTCGGTGGTCTGTTTGGGGTTGGTGAGGTAGAAGTTGGTCCAGGCGGTGGTGAGGGTGTTGGGTTTGATCGCATCGGTGGTGACTGCTCCGGGGTGGATGTGGATGCGTTTGGTTTCGGTCTCGATGAGTGTTCGGATTTCGGTGATGGTCAGCGGGGCCTGCTCAGGTGGGGCATCGTTCTTAGATGGTTTGCTTTTGGCGCGGCAGGCGAGTTGTGTGGTGGCGGTGTTGGTGGTGTAGAGCAGGTCGTCGCGTTGACCGCATTCATCGACGGCTCGTCGGGTGCAGGCTTGGGTTTTAGCCGCGTTACGAGCTTTAGAGTCCACCATCTCGGCTACGTGCAGGTCACTACCAGCAACCTTGGTGGAACCGGTCACAGCCCCGGAGCGATCCAACGCGCCCGGGGTACAAGCTGGATCCCACAACAAACGCTTCCCAAAAAACTTAGGAACAGCCGCCGGCGTGTGGTTAGCAGGACTCTTAGAACTCGTCGTGTGTTTCTCGACGCTCTCTGTATGGGCGACTTCGATTCCATCTTGGATGGGTGCAACATTCACCGCTGAAGATCGCGGAACATACAAGCTCTGTGAAAAGAACAAGAAAAGAGTCAGAAGGAGAACGTAAAAGTACCTCGTCTTAGTCAGCATAGTTGTAGAACCCCTTGACTACCCACTTGTCTTCGCGCCATTCCAACGCAACGAATCCGTTGGGTTGCTTAGTCGCAGGGACAGTCTGGACGGGCTTTGTACTGTTCTTTGTGTAGACGAGAATCTTGTCGTTACTAGCGTGAGTTGTGACTCTGTACTCAGCATCGGACGATTGGCGCGGTTCGGGCCTCAGGTGCTCCAGGCGTATCTTGCCCCCAACAACCCAAGTCTTAGTTTTTCGAAGGTTATCCGCGCTAGTTTTGATCTTTTTACAATACTTACACTTCGCGCCATTCATTTCTTGGAAAAGTGGAGTTGGTTGTCGGGACTCCATCGCATAGTTGACTTCCTTGACCCAGTGCTCAACGAAAGCAATCTGCCCCGCTTTGCTTTCTTCTTTCGCTACCTCAGGCAAGGGTCCTGGGACAGGCACGTTCTGAGCTGGTCGTTTCGGGGTGGCCGGTTTATATGGCCCCGTCGGTGACGGACTCGCGGAAGGCTTCACACTCGCAGATTCTTTGCCGCTACCGGAAACGTTTTCGTCTTTGGCTTCCTCATCGCTCTGCCTTTCAGACGATGACTCGGTAGCTGCAGTAGCAGCTTCGGCGGGCTTCGCATCGTCCTTGGTGCCGCAGGCAGCCAGACCGGAAATCAGAGCGAGTGTCAGTACGGTGGCGGTGGCTCCTCGTTTCAGGTTTAGCATGACGGTGCCTCATTTCGTCCGTGTCGTGTTGTGGTGGGGGTTAGCGTGTTTGGCGGGGTTTGAAGATGGTGAAGTCTTGTATCTTGCAGGTCGGGTCATCATTGGGGTTGCCTGGTTGGCAGGGACCGGAGACGTTGACTGACCTCATACTCCAAACCCGTATATCCAAGGGCGTAGCTTGGGTTTCCAAGGTTCCTGGGATGGTGTCCCAGGTTTCACCGTTATCCAGGGAGTACTTCCCGGCATAGGTCACGGTCGCCTCAACCCGGAAGGTTCCTCGTTTCTGGTACATGTGTGAGGTGGAGGTTTCTTTCTCCCACACATCAGCGCGGGTAGGCAGCATCTTTCCTGTGGTTCTAGAAGTGCAGGCCTGGGTTTTAGCCGCGTTACGAGCTTTCAGGTCCACCATCTCGGCTACGTGCAGGTCACTACCAGCGGCCTTGGTGGAAGCGGTCACAGCCCCGGACCGGTCCAACGCAGAAGCGGTACAAGCCTGGCTCCACAACAAACGCTTCCCAAAAAACTTAGGAGCAGCCGCCGGCGCATGAGAGGGCGCCCCAGGCAGGGATTCTGCGTGCATTTTCGATGTCTTCTCCTCAACGTCCCGCTTTGAGAATGATGATTCAACCGATTTTGAGTCTTGGTCGAAGCCAACATCAGGCGCGGCAGAGGCATATCCTGGCGCTAGTAGTAGCGGAAGGACACAGAACAAGACGATATTCCGCTTAATTCGCACTGTGGTAGATCCCTTCAAACCGCCATTGCCCGTCGATTCTGCGCAGTTCCACGAAGGCATCGTCCACCGTGCCTCCGGAGATATCCTCAAAAGGCTTCAGCTTCCCGGGAAAATACCGTTTACGCGGCTTTTCAATGACGGAGAGGTGAACTTCGTAGATGCCGTTGTCGAGTTTCTTCAGGTTGGGGTGAATCTTTTTTGGATTCAACTCACCGCCGATGTTCCAGGACCCGTCTTTCTCCATCATTTTCCTGACCCTTTGAACCATCTTGCAGTAGATGCAAGATTTATTGGTCATTTCCCAGAACTCGAGCCGTAGCTTGTTGGTTTCCAGTCCGTAGTTGAATTCTTTGAACCAGTGCTCGATGAACGCGACTTGCCCAGCTTTGCTTTCTTCCTTCGCTACCTCCGGTAGTGGTCCAGGGACAGGCACGTTCTGTGCTGGGCGTTTCGGGGTTGCTGGCTTATAGGGGCCCTTCGGCGACGGACTCGCGGAAGGTTTAGATTTCGCGGGGCTCTTGTCCGTGTCGCTTTCGGACGTGTTCTTATTCTTGGCTTCC
The DNA here is from genome assembly GCF_031458175.1 of Pseudoglutamicibacter albus. NCBI lineage: Bacteria > Bacillati > Actinomycetota > Actinomycetes > Micrococcales > Micrococcaceae > Pseudoglutamicibacter > Pseudoglutamicibacter albus. The sequence continues at coordinate 2,193,378 of NZ_JAVDXX010000001.1, forward strand.
TTATCACTCGGCCTTGCAGACGGCGAGACTGAAGTAGCAGCTTCGGCGGGCTTCGCATCGTCATTGGTGTCGCAGGCAGCCAGACCGGAAACAAGCGTGAACGTCAGGGCTGCGGCGATAGCGCTGCGTTTTAGATCTGTCATGGTGTCGCCCCTTAGGCATGTGTTTCTGTTTAGAACCTAAGGTAGCGAAGCGCATCAAAAAGCACCATAGACAAACGAAATGAAATTTATCTTTCACGTTTCGGATGCGAGCAGATTCCTCAAAGTCCCGCATAAACACAGGGCAATTGAATCTTCAGAAATCGAGTTCGCACCCAACCTTCTGTCCGGTATCCCGGAAACCATCGAGCGTCACCGCTAGCCACAAACACAAAACAAGGCCATCAACACAGGTGTAAGCCAGCTCATAGCAGTGCAAGATCGAGGTCGCCACCGTATGGCAACGCGAAAGCGGGGCCGTTGCGACCAGTTCACACTGGCTGCAACAGCCCCGCCCACTTATTCAGGCTAACTTCCTGACCGGCATCGTCCCTGACCGGCCTCGCCCGTGCCCGGCCTAGTCTCTCCCGGCCAAACCAGCCTGACCTGGCCAGCCCCGGCCCCGTCGGTATTATTTCTACAATTTTTGTGCCGAAGGTTGGGTTTGGTTAGGCGGAGGCGCCCGTCCAGCCGTCTACTAGCCCCATGCCGAAGAACACGAGGAAGAACCCGGCGACGACCCACATGAGTGGGTGGATGTCTTTGATGCGGCCTTGGACGAGGCGCACGAACACGTATGCGATGAAGCCTGCGCCGATGCCGTCTGCGATGGAGTAGGTGAACGGCATCATCAGGATCGTGAGGAACGCTGGTAGTGCGATGCCGATGTCGTCCCAGTCGATGTTGGTGACTTGGCTCATCATGAGGAACCCGACGGTCACGAGGGCCGGAGCTACGGCTTCGAATGGCACGAATTGCACGAGCGGGGTCAGGAACATCGCGAGCAGGAACAGCACACCGGTGACGATGGCCGCGATACCTGTGCGCGCACCTTCAGCAATACCGGCGGAGGATTCGACGAAGATCTGGTTGGAGGAAACGCCCGCGCCACCACCGGCGACGGCGCCTGCCGCGTCGACGAGAAGCACGCGGTCCACGTTCTCTATGTGCCCGTCTTTGTCGATGGTGCCGGCGGCGGTCGCGAGGCCGACCATGGTGCCCATCGCGTCGAAGAAGATGGAGAGCAGGATCACGAACACCAGCAGGATCGCGGCGACCGCGCCGATGGACGACGGGGTGAACGCTTCTACAACGTTTGCTTGGCCGATGAGGGAGAGGTCAGGTAGCTGCCACGTGAAGTTCTGGCCTGGGACGACGAGCGCCCACCCTGTTGGGTTGTCTTCGCCGCCGGCGCCGATTTTGAGGGTTGCTTGCAGGATGTTCGCGAGGATCGCGGAGGCGATGATGCCGATGAGGATGGCGCCGCGGACTTTGCGGACCATGAGGGCGATGGTGAGGAACAGCCCGAAGAGGAAGACGAGGGTTGGCCAGCCGACGAGTCGGCCGTTGATGCCAAGCGTTACGACGGTGCCTGGGCCGGCGCGTACGAAGCCTGCGTTGACGAGGCCGATCAGCGTGATGAAGGCGCCGATACCTACCACGATGGCGGTTTTAAGCCCTGCGGGGACGGCGTTGAAGACCGCTGTTCGGAACCCTGTGAGGACGAGGATGAACATGATGGTACCGGCGATGACGACCAGGCCCATCATTGCTTGCCATGAGAGTCCGGGGTTGGTTGCGACGGTGACGGCTACGAGCGCGTTGACGCCGAGGCCTGTTGCGAGGGCGAAGGGTTGTTTCGCCCAGAGGCCCATGACGATTGAGAGGAGGCCGCCTACGAATGCGGTTGCGGCTGCGACTCGGGCGATGCCGAGTTCGTAGCCGTTGGTGTCGGCGCCTTGGAGGATGAGCGGGTTGAGGACGACGATGTAGCTCATCGCGAAGAATGTTGCGAAACCGCCGCGGATTTCGCGGCCGAGTGTTGAGCCCCGTTCGGTGAGCTTGAAGTATGTGCTGAGCCCACTGGTGGCTTGATTGGTGCGTGCTGATGACATGTTGTGAATTCTACTGTTTGCGCGGGCGCGTGTGGGGCTTGATGTCGCGGGTTTGCGTGGTGTTGGTGGTTCCTTTGGGTTGGTTGCGTCCGATGCGGGGCGGGCTTGGTATGGATGTAGGGCCACTCAGGTGAATGGAATTAGTCTCGCTCATTATTCAATTTAGTGTTGATTATGTAGTGATTTCTTCAATGATTTGTCTGTGTATATTTCGGCTCCTTGGGGAGTGAGATCTTCGCTGAGCAGGCGCGGTGCCATAGGCTTCTTTATGGCTTGCATTGCGGTACATGACCTGCTACAGACTCGTGGCCTGATGGACGCTATTTCGTCACTTTGTTTTCTCTATATTCTCTATACCCGGCTGGTATCATTAAAGCGTTACATCAATCCACGAATCGCAAGAAAAGGGTGGAGTTCAATGGCTCGAGTTATTGTCGTAACAGGTGCTGGGTCTGGGATCGGTAAAGCCACTGCGGATCTTCTGAAACAGCGTGGCGAAACCGTGATCGGCGTCGATTTGAAGGGTGCTGACCTCGAAGTTGACCTAAGCAACGCAGAGTCGCTGCAGGCCATGGTCGACAAGATCAGCGAGGAACACGGCCATATTGATGCGATTGTCGCCAACGCAGGTACCGCATCGCAGACTCCGCTCGACGTCAAAGTGAACTTCTTTGGGGCTATTGACACGATTGAATCGCTCAAGCCTCTGCTTGAGAAGTCGGAGAACCCACGCGTAGCTGTTACCGCGTCGGCTGCTTCCCTCCAGCCAACTGATACCAACCTTGTGAACCTGCTGCTGGAGGGCAAGCGTGAAGAAGCCGTCGAGTACGGCGCTGCGCTCGCTGAGAAGAGCCAGGAGATCGGTTACGCGAACTATTCGGCATCGAAGCGTGCCATCGCGACCTGGGTCCGTAAGGTCGCACCGACCGAGGAATATGCCGGCAAAGGCATTGCAATCAACGCGGTAGGCCCAGGTGTTGTGGAAACCCCGATGACCAAGGACCTTCTGGCAACCGAGGAAGGCCGCAAGGCTGTGCTGGGCGTCATGCCGGCTCCGCTGAACGGTGCTGTCAAGCCGGAAGCGGTTGCTGAAGTGCTCGCGTTCCTCGTATCTGAAGGTAACCGTTCGATGGCCGGCCAGATCATTTACGTGGACGGCGGCTTCGACAGCTTGGATCAGGGCCGCGGCGCGGACCTCTGGCATGCCCCGAAGCGCATGGACGAAGTATAAAGCCATCGGAATATAAGGCGTCTAAGCCTGCGCCGCAGTGAGGCTGACGTGCTTCATCTGTCTCGCTGTTGCCGGCGCCGTTGTCGCCGGCCGCGGACTTTAGGTGGCAGTTGCCGGCGGCCGCGAATATAGTGGCCAGCGCATCGTCAGTGTCGGGGAGCATCAGTTGTTCCCCGGCACTGTGTCGTTAACAGCAAGTCTTTAACAGCATCGCGCGTAAGCCGTGACCAGCATCGCGCGCATCCCCCACACCACCCGCCCCAACTTAATCTTTAGCATCGTGAGTGTTGTTATTAATCTCGGATTTTTATTCAATGGATTCTCCCCGTGAGGTGCGTTTGGCCTGTACGGTGGAGGTAAAGCGTGCAAAGCGCAATGAATCTGTAGGAGTTTCACCATGACCGATACCCCAGAGAACACCCCAACCCCGAACACCGGTGAACCGAACGTTGATACGTCGGCCTTGGATTTGGCTGCGATCCGTCTGGAGGCCCGGAAGCAGGAGGACAGCCGCAACCGTGAGGAGGCGCAGAAGAAAAACACGCCTGGCGCTGGAGCTGTAGTGGTGGGTGTCGATGGTTCCGAGCAGTCGCTGGAGGCCCTTGCGTGGGCGGCGGCTGAAGGTGGGCGTCGTGATCTGCCTGTTGAGGCCGTGATGTCCTACACGATCCCAACGTTCGTTGCTACCGCGATGGATGCCGGCTATTCGGCTTTGGATGATGAGACGTTGCGTTCCGGCGCGGAGACGGTTTTGCGTGAGGCGCTTGCGGATCTGGATCGGCGCCGTCGTGAGAACCCGGAGATGCCATTCGCTCCGGCTGACCGTGTGCGTGCGTATGTTGAGACGGGCGACGCGGCGGGCACTTTGCTGGAGTATTCGCAGCACGCCGAGATGGTTGTGATGGGAGCCCGCGGCCGTGGCGGTTTCTTTGGCCGTATTTTGGGTTCGGTTGCTTCGGCTGTTCCACCGCACGCGCATTGCGCGACCGTTGTGGTTCCGAAGGGTTCGTTGGCTCGTAAGGAGGCATCGGACACGGTGGTGGTTGGTGTCGATGGTTCGACGGCGGCTCGCTTGGCGATGTTGGATGCGGCTCAGGAGGCTGTGGCTCGCGGGTGTGAGTTGAAGGTTGTGTGGGCTTTGCCGCCGCTTTCGGGCACCCAGATGTGGGCGGCATCTGCGATGGACCAGCAGTCGGTGGTCCGCGAGATGAATACGCAGCTTTCTGCAGCGGCTGATTGGTTGCGTCACCACTTTGATGGTTTGCTTGTTTCGACTGCTGTTGTTGAGGGTGTGCCTGCGCAGGTTTTGATTGAGGAATCGAAGCGGGCACGCTTGCTGATTACGGGTACGCGTGGTCGTGGCGGTTTCGCGGGCATGCTGTTGGGTTCCACATCGCAGTCGGTTTTGAACCATGCGAAGTGCCCGGTTCTTGTGGTTCCTGCGCGTAAGGATGAGCGTATCGAGAACCGTGGCGAGTTCGGCCCGATGCCGCAGGAAGAAGCCGAAGGCGAAAAGAAGTAGCCGCGCGTTCGCGGGCGGTTGCGTGGCTTCTGAAGCCGCGGTTCTGTAGCGGTCTTCTATAACAGTAGCGGGGCCTGGTCATGCCGGTGGCATGGTCAGGCCCTGTTGCTTTTTAAAACCTTTGGCATCGTGAGTGCTGAAACTATTTCAGCACTCACGATGCCAAAGGTGAGTTAGCGGGGCTTAGTAGCGGGCCGCTAGCGGGTAGATGTTGTTGACGTAGCTGATTGGGGTTACGCCGATGCCGGCGCGCGGGTTGCGTGCGTGGACTACTTGTCCGTTGCCGACGTAGATCGCTACGTGGTAGATGCCGGACGGTGCGCCGTTGTTGGAGGAGAACACGAGGTCTCCGACCTGCAGGTTCTTGAGGCTGACTTGCTGCGGCGCCCCGGTGAACTGTGCGCTCGCTACGCGCTGGGTGGAGATCCCGGACTGGCGGAATGCGTTCTGCACGAAGGACGAGCAGTCGAAGTAGCGTGGGCCGTTCGCCCCGAACACGTAGCCGTATCCCTGCGAGCCTGCGATGTTGAGTGCCCAGTTGAGGGCGGCCTGCTTACCGGCGCCTGCACGCGCAGCTTGCTTCTTCTTCGCAGCGGCTTTCTTGGCTTGCGCCTTCTGAGCGGCAGCCTTCTTGGCGGCGGCCTTCTGCTGGGCGGCTCGCTGCTGAGCCGCCTTCTTAGCGGCTTGTTCCTTGGCTTTCTTCGCGGCAGCTTGCTTTGCGGCGGCCTTGCGGGCTTCTTCAGCTTTTTTGGCTGCGGCACGCTGCTCGGCTGCGCGCTTTTCTGCAGCCTTCCGGTCAGCTTCGGCACGAGCTGCTTCTTGCTTGGCCTTCTGTTCAGCGGCCTTGCGGGCCTCTTCGGCCTTCTTCGCGGCAGCCTCACGCTCAGCGGCTTCACGCTCGAGGCGTTCGCGCTCTGCCTTCTTCGCTTCTTCAGCCTTGCGCTGGGCTTCTTCCTGCGCCTTGCGGGCCTCTTCAGCCTTCTTGGCGGCTTCGGCTTGCTCAGCTTCAAGCTGCTTACGCTTCTCTTCTGCCTGGCGTTGCTTCTCGGCCTGTTCGGCAGCTTCGCGTTCGGCAGCGGCGCGGGCGGCTTCTTCTTCGGCCTTGCGTTGGGATTCTGCTAGTTCTTCATCGCCTGGCCCGGCAGGAGCTTCAGATTCCGACGGGGTAGCGGCTTCTTCTGTACCGTCACTGTCAGCATCGGAGGCAGCGCCATCATCGCTAGCGCCGGCATCGGCGGCTTGGGTGCCAGTATCGCCGGTGTCCCGGACGCTGGCGGGGCGTTCGATGCCGTCAACGGTGGTGTTTGCCTGTTCAGCGGCCTCGCGTTCAGCTTCAGCGCGGGCGGCTTCGGCTTGGGCGCGGGCTTCTTCTTCACGCTGTGCTGCCTGGGCGGCTTCGAATTCGCGCTGGAGGCGTTCGTCTTCCCGCTTCTGGAACGCCTTGGCTTCTTTCGCGCGGGTGGTCCCGTTGAGGTCTGCGAGGCGGTCAAGCAGCTCGTTCTGGTCCGCGGTGGTTTCTAGGACGGTGACGCGGGTTTCCGCTGCGACCTTCTGCGCCTTCGTTTCGGCTTCGGTCTGTTCGCCGAGCGCCTTCTCGGCGGCGCGAGCGGTGGCTTGCGCGTAGGCGTCCCATTGCTTGGCTAGCTCGGTCGCGTTGCGGGCGGTAGCGAGGTCGCGGGCGCGGGCGTCGGAGAGGTGACGTAGCGCGTCGGAGCGGTTCAGGATCTCCTGCGGGTTCTCTGCGGCCAGCAGCTCCCCTGGGTCTACGTTGAGGCCGCCGTTGCGGTAGGTCTCAGAGGCGATGCGGCCGAGGTCTTTACCTGCACGCTGTTCGGCTTCGCGTGCGGCTTCGAGTTCGCGCTTGGCCTCAGCGGCTTCTTCGCTCTTGCGTACTGCGCGCTGCTGTGCGGCGCTGAGAGCGTCCCAGGCGAGTTGTGCGTTGGCCTGGGCGGTGTTGAGGTTCAGCGACGTCTGTGTCAGTTGCGTCTCGAGGGTGTGCCGCATGTCCTTGGCGGCAGTGGGGTTGAGTTTTGCGGTTTTGACTTCGTGCGCGGACGGTACGCTGGCGCGCTGTTTTTGCACAGGCTTTGTGGTGGGGGCGCCAGGGAACGCGGATGCGGTGCCGACGAAGGTGGTTGCGGTGATCGCTACGGCGGTGACCGCTGCGGCAAGGCGGAATCGCTGTGCCATGTAAGAAGTCCTTTTGTCCGGGAAAGCTCTAAATGGACTGAATAGTGAAGCTCGTTTGTCACAGGAAAATCACAATTCAGCAAAGGTCTCCAAGACACTTTACGAAACTTCCATCACGTTGGCAACACTAAGAACATAATCCCCACTATTCACATGAGTCACATGAGTAACATCCGTCCCATGTTTTCATCTTTGGCAACGTAATTGCTGTTATTCGTCGAGGCAGCGGGTGGGTGACTTTCGTGCCCGTGTTGCCGCCGTAACGTTTCCGTAACCTCGTTGCGAGGCTGGTGCTTCTCCGCCGCGGATCACGCGGCAGCGTGGCCAATAGCAGCACTGTTGATGCCGAAGGTTTAGCTAGGGGAGGGGCGGGTGCAATCTGGGGCGTTCCTTCGAGTAACGAAAAGGAATGTGTGCAACGGTGGTGCAGTGGGCGCTTAGAGTAGACGTATGGACGTGATCATCTCTAAGACAAGAACAGACGCTGAGAAAAAGGCTGGCGCCGCCGTTGTTGACGCCATCCGCCGTAAGCCAGATTTGGTTCTGGGTTTGGCCACCGGCTCTTCGCCGATCGGTATTTACAACTATGTCGCGGAACATATTCGCGACCACGGGTTGGATGTTTCGAAGATCACGTGTTTCGCTTTGGACGAGTACATCGGGCTAGAGCCGACCCACCCGGAGTCGTATCACGCTGTTTTGAAGAAGTACGTGATTGATCAGTGGGGTTTGCGGCCAGAGCAGGTTTTTGTGCCGAACGGTATGGCTGAAGATCCGCGCGCTGAGGCCGATAATTACGAGGCCGAGATGGCTAAGCGTGGTTTCGCTGACCTTCAGATTGTCGGCATTGGCAGCAACGGCCATATTGGTTTCAATGAGCCGGGTTCGGCGCTGGGTTCGCGTACTCGTGTCAAGACGTTGCATCCGCAGACGCGACAGGATAATTCCCGGTTCTTCGATAACGATATTGACGCGGTACCGGTCCACTGCATCACGCAGGGTATCGGCACTGTTATGGACGCGGACCGCGTGCTCATGATCGCGACGGGTGCGGCTAAGGCTGTTGCGGTTGCGGGCATGGTTGAGGGGCCTGTGGCTGCGATGGTCCCGGCGTCGGCTCTTCAGTTCCATCGCCGCTGTGATGTTTATGTCGATGCGGTGGCTGGTGCTGCGTTGAAGGCGCGTGATTACTATGATTTCGTTTCCGAGAATGAGGACGCGATTCCGAGCCCGCGCCGCTGAATCTACATAATCCGCTACTCCCTTTTTCATCTTCGGCATCGTGTGTGCTGTTATTTCGGTCGTGGAATAACAGCACACACGATGCCGAAGGTTTTAATCAGGGAGGTTTAGGCGGGCGGGGCCGCCTGTGTTGCTGGGGCTTTTAGCCCCACCCGAGTTCGTGGAGCTCGGCTTCGCTGAATCCGAGGTGGTGTCCGATCTCGTGAACGAACGTGATGTGGAGTTCCCGGACGATGTCCGTCCAGTTTGAGCATGTCTCTTCGAATGTGTTCTTGAATAGGACGATGCGGTCCGGGAGTTGCCCTATTTCGTTTTCGCCGCGTTCGGTGAGTGGGGTGCCGTCGTAGTAGCCGAAGGTGAGGCCGTGGGGATCCTCACTCAGTTCCGGTTCGGGGGTGTCTTCGATGAAGATCTGGATGTTGTTCATCGCGCGCGTCAACTCTTCCGGGAGCTGCTCGTAGACGGAGTGCGCGGCGTACTCGAAAGCTTCGTTGGTGACACGGAAAGCCATGTTTCCACCATAAGCAACGCAGGCTGGCTGGCCGATTAAACCCCGGATTTCCGCGGTTCTAGGTTAAATCTTGTGCTCGATTAGTCTACGTGGCGTTTATGCACTACACTGGTATCTCGGTGCACAACGCACTAGGCCCCCATCGTCTAGCGGCCTAGGACACCGCCCTTTCACGGCGGCGGCACGGGTTCGAATCCCGTTGGGGGTACGTTCAAAACTTTGGATTTGGACTGCAGGATAAGTCCTGATAGAGTTTTGACCTTGTGAGCGTATTCGCTTCACGGCCCTGTAGCGCAGTTGGTTAGCGCGCCGCCCTGTCACGGCGGAGGTCGCGGGTTCAAGTCCCGTCAGGGTCGCAAGATCTTCGAAAGAAGTATCTGAACGGCCATCGCAAGATGGCCGTTCGGCTCTGTAGCTCAGTTGGTAGAGCGTTCGACTGAAAATCGAAAGGTCACCGGATCGACGCCGGTCGGAGCCACGTCCGAAACCCCCACCCCGCGTGGGGGTTTCTTTTTGTCTGCTGCCTTACCGGCCTAGGCTGCTACCTACGATGCGGGTTAAGGGTCAAAATGTGTGTCTGGTTTGGGTGTGTTGCGGGGGTTAGATGTGGCCTTTTTGGATGCCGATTGAGTGTGTGTAGGTGGTGTCGATAGCGTTGTCGTAGAGGGCTGGTCGTCCTGTTTGGTGGTCGGCTTGGTTCTTGTTGTGGGTCAGGGCTGGTACTTTGGCGAGTTGGTTTTGGCCCCAGTTGGACTGCCTGGCGATTTCTGTTGGATCGTCAGGCAGTTCTGTTTTCTGGTAGAGCCACCATTCCAGCATTTTTCGTTGGTGTTCTCCGGTTCTGCCGCGGTGGGTGCGGGTGAGCAGTTTCAGTTCGGCGTTGATCGCGCCTTCAAGGCTGTTGGTGGTGGATTTGATGCGGTGCCGGTGCTGTAGTTCGGTCGGTGGGTTGAGGTAGGTGAACAGGAGGTTGTTACGCCATAGGTGTAGCAGGCTGTTGTAGGCCTTACGGGTGTTCGGGTGTGTCCAGGCCCAGTGGCGTTGTTGGGTGATTGGGTCTGTGGTGAAGGTTTTCTGGTTGAGCCATCTCCGGTAGAAGGTGCCGTATTCATGGAGTTGCCTCGCCCAGGTGGCTGCTTCATCCAGGGTGGTGATCCGGGTCAGGTTCCGTGCTAGTTGATAGATCGCTTTGCCCGCATCGGTACGCGGGTGTGAGGTGGTGTAGCGTCGTACAACTCGTTGTGCATGCACCAGGCAGCGTTGGATCACGGTGGCAGGCCAGCATTTCTTGATAGCGCTGGCGGCTCCTTGTCCTCCATCGATGACAGCGATCACTGGTGCGGGGATACGTTGAAGTAGTCGTTGGTAGTCCAGGCTGGTTTCACGCTTGCACCAGTGCCAGGCCAGGACATGATCGAAGGTGGCTGCCACGATAAGACACCCGGCACCGGTGTAGGTTCCATCGATAAAGATCTGGTCATAGATCGTCCCGGCGTGTTTGATCATCGGGTCGGGTACTTCAACCAGCCAGCACCAGCTAAACCGTCGCTTCAACGTCGAAGGGCTCACCCCGGCCTGTTGTGCGGTGTCTTTCAAGCTACGGGTCGAGGTGCAGTGAGCGATGAACTGCTTGAACACTGCTGCTTTGGTGATGTCAGTCCGGGTTTTGGTGCTTGAGGCTCCACAGAGTTTGCACCGCCACCTTGTCCTACCTTGTGTGGTGGTGCCATTGCGTTTCATATCGCCACCGCAGTGGCATCGTGGTCTGTTCTTCGGCATCCAGCCACCACACCACTAGCCGGTAGCACATCAAGGGCACCACACCGAGGAATGAACGCTCACACCACCGATATATGCCCAGCAGCCATATATATCCGCTGAAACCCGCGCCAACACAGCCGAAAACACCAACCCCAGACACACATTCTGACCCTTAACCCTGGTCGGCTTGGTTCTTGTTGTGGGTCAGGGCTGGTACTTTGGCGAGTTGGTTTTGGCCCCAGTTGGACTGCCTGGCGATTTCTGTTGGATCGTCAGGCAGTTCTGTTTTCTGGTAGAGCCACCATTCCAGCATTTTTCGTTGGTGTTCTCCGGTTCTGCCGCGGTGGGTGCGGGTGAGCAGTTTCAGTTCGGCGTTGATCGCGCCTTCAAGGCTGTTGGTGGTGGATTTGATGCGGTGCCGGTGCTGTAGTTCGGTCGGTGGGTTGAGGTAGGTGAACAGGAGGTTGTTACGCCATAGGTGTAGCAGGCTGTTGTAGGCCTTACGGGTGTTCGGGTGTGTCCAGGCCCAGTGGCGTTGTTGGGTGATTGGGTCTGTGGTGAAGGTTTTCTGGTTGAGCCATCTCCGGTAGAAGGTGCCGTATTCATGGAGTTGCCTCGCCCAGGTGGCTGCTTCATCCAGGGTGGTGATCCGGGTCAGGTTCCGTGCTAGTTGATAGATCGCTTTGCCCGCATCGGTACGCGGGTGTGAGGTGGTGTAGCGTCGTACAACTCGTTGTGCATGCACCAGGCAGCGTTGGATCACGGTGGCAGGCCAGCATTTCTTGATAGCGCTGGCGGCTCCTTGTCCTCCATCGATGACAGCGATCACTGGTGCGGGGATACGTTGAAGTAGTCGTTGGTAGTCCAGGCTGGTTTCACGCTTGCACCAGTGCCAGGCCAGGACATGATCGAAGGTGGCTGCCACGATAAGACACCCGGCACCGGTGTAGGTTCCATCGATAAAGATCTGGTCATAGATCGTCCCGGCGTGTTTGATCATCGGGTCGGGTACTTCAACCAGCCAGCACCAGCTAAACCGTCGCTTCAACGTCGAAGGGCTCACCCCGGCCTGTTGTGCGGTGTCTTTCAAGCTACGGGTCGAGGTGCAGTGAGCGATGAACTGCTTGAACACTGCTGCTTTGGTGATGTCAGTCCGGGTTTTGGTGCTTGAGGCTCCACAGAGTTTGCACCGCCACCTTGTCCTACCTTGTGTGGTGGTGCCATTGCGTTTCATATCGCCACCGCAGTGGCATCGTGGTCTGTTCTTCGGCATCCAGCCACCACACCACTAGCCGGTAGCACATCAAGGGCACCACACCGAGGAATGAACGCTCACACCACCGATATATGCCCAGCAGCCATATATATCCGCTGAAACCCGCGCCAACACAGCCGAAAACACCAACCCCAGACACACATTCTGACCCTTAACCCTACGATGCGGTGCAGGCCGGGTATTCTGCCCCCGTCGGCGATGCCGTGAGCTGGCTTGTATCAGCCTAGGTGTTTTTGGATTCGGTCCCCGGCTAGCGGTCACGCCTAGTGCTTCGGAAGCGCTTGGCTGGCTTGGAATCCGATCAGGGAATCATTCCAAAGGGCGCAATCATGACACATGAAAAACGTAGCGCTATCGCCGAGTACCAGCCTTGGCCCTTACCTCCGGGCTAGCGGCTTGTGGAACCAATGACAATGCTAAGCCTGCCGAAACGCCCGGCCTAGAACCCGTCTGTCCCGGGAACCTTGCCCGAGGTAGCTAAACAGGAAAGTAAAGTTGGTCCCAGGGAAGATTCAGCTAGCCCTGGAGAGGCTGGAGCGCGGCGTCGACCAAATACGACTCACTGTCATTCAGAAGCCACAAAACCGCCACCCTGGGAACCACAAACGAGTCGAACAATTCCCCTGAGCCACTTTGCATTCTTGTGTATAGTTCTTCTCAAGCAACGCTGGTGCTTGTCGGGGCAGTACTTTCAGGGCCTATCTATATGGAGAAGTCCCCACTGGAATGAAAGCCATGCCTACTACTTCGGCTGAAGCTAAGCTGCTTACTTGATCACTGCATTATGGAGGCGCGGAGAACGACGCGGATTGGAGTCATATAGACGACTCTGTTCTTCAGCGATTCCGGACCAAAGGTGAATCGGGCGTTACGAATGTGCGGTGTCCCATAGCAACCCTTACTTTCAGTAAGTTTGGAACTGCTGAAAATTCTGACAGATGGTCCCGACGGAAGGGAGACTCGGGTGGCTCTCCGTAGAAATTTGACAGTTAGCACCTGAGAATATGCTTGAGGTTTTAAGAAATAGGCTTTACAGAATTTTCTTCTACAGCTTTACGCTGGGGAATTTTGCAGAAGGTCTCCTGGTAGTGACTACGCCATTCCTTATCCTCCGAACCACCGGCAGACCCGCCGACGTGGGCATAGGGTTAGCGGCGCAAACCATAGGAGTGCTATGCGCGCTTCTCCCAGGGGGCACCTTGGCGGATAGGTTCTCGAAGATAAAGATAATTTCTCTATCTTATATATTAGGTGCACTATCTTTGCTGCCAGTATTCCTATTGAATAGCGTCCAGAATAATATTGTCTTATTAGCGTTATGCTTATTTATGTTTGGCGTGTCTACTGCAATCTATGGGCCTATAAGTGATTCGTTGACGCCAGATTTAGTAGATGAAAGCAACTTACATAGAGCTAATTCTGTCGAGTCATTTAGTCAGCGCGTTGGGCAAGGTATGGCAGGTCCAGTAGCTGGTGGCATTCTGATAGCTCTAGATATGGGCACTATCTCTTACGCGATTGCTAGCATGTCGCTCCTTCTTGCGGCAGTAAGCATTAGAAGGATAAATATTCCGACACTTAATACTAGGGATGAAGATGGGCAGGGGCCATCTTGGTCAAGCGCCTTGAGATTTCTTAGAAAATGGCCTTCGTTTACGCTGCTTCTCGTGTGGGTCAGCGTCGCGGTGATGCTGCAGATGGGAGCGAAGCCTGTAGTAAATACAACCTGGGCAGATGGCTATCAGGGTGGATCTATGATTTATGGATCTGCATTGGCTATTGGCGCTGTAGCTTCGCTAGCAACAAGTGTGATTGTCGGCAATGCACGCCTACCTAAAAATTACGTTCTATGCATGATTCTATGCTGGTCTATTGGGTCCTCAGCGGTAATCATCTTATTGTTTAACAAAAGTGCAACTGCATTTGCGGTTACATTTATTGTGTCAAGTATATTTCTAACTATTGGCAATATATACTGGTCGACATTCATGCAAAAGAGTATCCCTCGGGCACTATTGCCTAGAATGCTAAGTATAGATTGGTTTGCGTCGCTCGCGCTTGTTCCTCTGGGAGCAGCTTTGGCTGGTTTTGGTTTAGAGCGCATAGGACTAGAGAAGATGTTTCTCGTACTATCCACTCCAATCCTATTTAGCGGTTTTATAATGATGATTCTGATGCGACGCTCGTTTGCGCTACGCGAATAATGAACCACCGACATGCCCATGAGCCATGTACCAGGAAGCTCCACCGAGAAGGCATCTCCTCTACTGAAACATGAGGGTGCCTTTTCGATAAGGTCTACACCGTGAATGCCACCAAAATCCGATATGCAAGGGTCTCCACCAGCGACTAAGCTGACCAACCCCAGGACATGTCCTTAGCTGCTGCTACTTACTGGCAGAGCTGCACCGACAGCAACAGAACTGGCCGAGCCATGCCCGTCCTTAAGGCGGAGTAGATCTGAACGCTCAGCGAGTAGAAGACGCTTTCACTGCCTGGGGTCTGGACTGCTTGGGACCTAACTCGTGCTGGCTCTCAGAACCGTTAAAGGACCTAGAGCCTTGGGGCGCCTTCTTTGAATCGCTCACTGAAGGTATAGGTAATTCGCAGAGCCTGCGAGAGCTACCGTTCTATATTCTTGTTGCTATGTTGGGATGAAATTGACCTTGACTTCTGGGCGCACTAAAGCCGGAACGGCAACGATGAGGGAAGGGTGGAGCTGATGTTGCCCCTGGTTGCCCGTCTCGTTTGTCTGAGGAGTAACGCTTGCAGCCTATTCCAGTTCGCAGGTTAATCCGGTGACGAGCAGAGCGTGGACGAAGCGAGAGCCGGCGGGGTATCGCTCGGTATGAGCGTTCATTCCTCGGTGTGGTGTTGTTGCGGAGGTACCGGCTGGTGGTGTGCTTGTTGGTTGAAGGACTCGACCTGAGCTAACCCGCGTCCCCCCTCCTATCGCTACCGAGTGTTGGTCTACATCAGTCTTTTCATTTTGGATTCTGTTCCCGGTTAGCAGTCACGCCTGATCCTGTCCGGAGTACCGGACAGAGATTACCAGGGCTCGAACCGTTCTTCACTACTCGCCCTCCCCGCGTTCATGCGGAAGTTGGACTAATCCGGCTGCAACTGAAGTGTGAAAGAAAAATTTCATTTTGTTCTTCTATGGTGCTTTTAGATGCGCTTGGCTACCTTAGATCTCAAACAGAAACACATGCCTAAGGGGCGCCATCATGACAAACCTAAAACGCAACGCTATCGCCACAGTCTTAGCGCTCAGCCTCGCTTCCGGTCTGGCTGCCTGCGGCACCAATGACGATGCGAAGCCCGGCGAAGCGGCTACTTCAGTTGCAGAATCAACGTCAACTAGCCCAGGTGGCAACGAAGCGGAAGACAAAGAAGCGAGGGGTAAAGGCACTTCCGGTAGTGGCAAGGGCTCTGGGAATTCGAAACCTTCCGCGAGCCCGTCACCGAAGGGCCCATATAAGCCCGCGACCCCGAAACGACCTGCTCAGAACGTGCCGGTCCCCGGACCCTTGCCTGAGGTAGCGAAAGAGGAAAGCAAGGCAGGTCAGATCGCTTTCGTTGAGCATTGGCTGAAAGAGCTCAACTATGCCTGGGAAGTCGGCTCCTTCCGTAAAGAGTTCTGGGATATCACCTCGTCTGACTGCAACTACTGCAAGAAAGTCGACAAGACGCTCTCACGAGTGCAGAAGCACAACGCATGGACCGTCGGCGGAAAGATTCGTTACGAAAACATCCAAGCACCAAATAAGGAACTCGACAGCGGGATGTTCTACGTGACATTTTCCGCGCACGAAGATAAGCGCTCCTACTATGTGCCAGGAAAATCAAAAGCAGCCCAGACAGTGCCCGCTAATTCAACTGACGATGGCATGTTGAAACTAGAACGAAAGAATGGCCGCTGGAAAGTGGAAGGGCTCTACGGTGCCAAGAAATAACTCGCGCAAAAAGACGAATGCTCTTCTTCCATCAACAATTTGTGCCTTCCTTATTTTCGCTGGGAGTGAGGCGCATGCTGTTGATGTCAGTTTTCAAGACCAGGGTGTTGAGACAAGTAATCACATCGAGCAAAACACTAGTGAAGAGACACAGACAGAAGCCTCCTACAGCGGAAACAACGCGGCGGCTGCACCTAAGGTTTTTGGGAAGCGTTTGTTGTGGGATCCAGCCTGTACCCCGGCCGCGTTGGACCGGTCAGGCGCGGTGACCGGTTCTACCAAGGTTGCTGGTAGTGACCTGCATGTGGCTGAGGTGCAGGATCCTGTAGCTCGTAACGCTGCTAAAACCCAGGCCTGCACCCGCCGAGCAGTTGATGAGTGCGGTCAACGTGACGACTTGCTCTACACCACCAACACCGCCACCACCCAACTCGCCTGCCGCGCCAAAAACAAACCATCTAAGAATGGTGCCCCACCTGAGCAGGCCCCGCTGACGATTACCGAAATCCGCACCCTTGTCGCGACCGAAACCAAACGCATCCGCATCCACCCCGGAGCAGTCACCACCGATGCGATCAAACCCAACACCCTCACCACCGCCTGGACCAACTTCTACCTCACCAACCCCAAACACAACACCGACGACAAGAACGGCAAAGCCGGTAAAGACACTGCCTCTGGTGGTGTTGATGGTGTGGTGCGGGAAACCATCGACGTTCTCGGTGAGAACGTCACCGTCGAGCTGACGCCGATCAAGTATCGGTGGAAATACGGCGATGGCGAGGCACGCACTTCTAGAACCGCAGGGAAAATGCTGCCCACACGTGCGGATGTGTGGGAGAAGGAAACCCCGACCTCTCACATGTACCAGAAACGAGGAACCTACCGGGTGGAAGCCACCGTGACCTATGCCGGGAAGTACTCCCTGGATAACGGTGAAACCTGGGACACCATCCCAGGAACCTTGGAAACCCAAGCTACGCCCCTAGATATACGGGTGTGGAGTATGAGGTCAGTCAATGTCTCAGGTCCCTGCCAACCAGGCAACCCCAATGATGACCCGACCTGCAAAATACAAGACTTCACCATCTTCAAACCCCGCCAAACACGCTAACCCCCACCACAACACGACACGGACGAAATGAGGCACCTTCATGCCAGAAAGAATTCTGGGACATCACCTCACCAAAGTGTCAATACTGTAAAGCCGAGGACGAAGTTTTCTCGCGCATGAAGAAAGACAAAGCCTGGGTGGTCGGCGGAAAGGTGCGTTTAGAAGACGTGCGCATACCAAATAAAAGCTCAAGAACGGGAACTATTACGTGACGTTCACTTGGCCTGTCGAGAAACAATCCTTCTACAGGCCCGGGAAAACAAAACCAGTCCAAACAATAGAGGCGGCTTGGACTGACGATGCCGCTCTGGTCTTGGGGCGCAAAGCAGACGGTTGGAGAATGCGCGGGTTTTACGCAATCGAAGATTTGCCGCGAGGGAAGTAAGCATACCTCGCAAGCGCGGGGTAGCGACTAGCCCTACACAATGTGGGGGTCGCTAACCCGCGTGCGCCCACATCGAAATCGAATCCCACCGCCGCCGCAAACGGAAATAAGCAGCCACGGCACCAGCCATGTCCGCGTCCATCAACGCATCCAACCCATCGGCGACATCCAAAACCGAATCATCCGGCCACGCCCTAGCCGTCAACAAACCATAATCCAACTCAACAACCGAATCCGGATGGAACTGCTGCAACCAGTCATGCAACTCCACAGCCGAAGCCAACAACCCAGTCGGGTCCACCGCATCGACATCATCCATGCCAGAACCGTCGACGAAACCAGTGGCATCGACGTCCTCGTCCGCTTCCCCGTCCTCTGCAGGACTGCCGCCCCATGAATCACCCTCGCCGAAGCCATCATCGTCGGTGACCATCGAAATCGAAGACAACGCGGCAACGGCATACGCCGCCCGCTCCAGAGCCAACACCAAAGGAACCCGAACCGCAACCGAGAGCGGCTGCGAATCCTCGCCCTCGACGACCTCCTCCTCATCGCCGGAACGGAACAACGCGAACCAACTCAACGGGATCCGCCACGTAGACATCCGCGTGTACAACGGCGACTCAGCAAGCCACATCCCGTGTTCCTGCAAACGCTCACTATGCGCCGCGGCCGAAGCCGGAGGGAACCACACATCTAAAGCGTCCTCAGGCACGTAGTCCTCCAGCAAAGACGCAGCGATACCCGCACGCAACGGCTCCTGCGCCGGGCAAAACATCACGACATCGCCATGCTCCCTATCGAGCACAATCATGCGATACTGCTCAACAGTCCCATGCGGAAACGGATCCACCCGCGGACGCGAAATACGCGCCAAAGAACGCCACAACGCGGCCTCGTCATCAAACGATGCATCCAACGTGTGCCCTGGCGTAGCAATCAACAACTGCTCAGCGTCATCGAAACTAGCCAACGGCGAATACACGCGCAAATATGCGGTGGGAGGCATATTACGACGCGCGCCCACCGGCATACGCGGAAACCCGCCAGCGCCGCCGTTGTTGCCAGAGTTGCAGGCGCCACCAGCGCCGCCGTTGTCGCCAGAGTTGCCGGCGCTATCAGTGCCGCCAGCCCCAGCGCCGCCGCCCGCATCGTCGTCTGAGAAAGTCCCCATCAGAGCGCTAGACCTAGCAGGACCTCAAGCCAATGTCACGACGACCGGCGCGTGGTCCGATGGGCCCTTACCTTTGCGTTCCTCACGGTCGACTGCCGCATCCGTCACCCGCGCCGCCAAGGCGGGGGAGAGCAGCTGGAAGTCAATCCGCATCCCCTCACCTTTAGGGAAACGTAGCTTCTGATAATCCCAGTAGGTGAACACGCCGGGGCCGGGGTGGCGCTCCCGCATCGGATCAACAAAACCCGTATCCAGGAATGCGTGGAAAGCGTCGCGTTCAGGCTGTGACACGTGCGTCAACTGGTTGTCGAGGAAATACTGCATATCCCACACGTCCTCATCACGCGGGGCAATGTTCCAGTCGCCCGTCAAAGCGATCTGCGCCTGCGGATCCTCCGCTAGCCAGCCGGCCGCTTGACGGTTCAGCTCCGCAAGCCACTCCAACTTATACGGCATGTGCTCATCATCCAGGGCGCGCCCATTCGGCACGTACAGGCTCCACACGCGCACACCGTTACACGTCGCGGCGATCGCACGAGCCTCCTGAACAGGATCCACCCCACCCTTACCGAACGCGGGCTGCCCAGGGAACGTCCGCTCAACGTCCTCAAGCCCCACACGGGACGCGATCGCAACACCATTCCACTGCGAAAAACCGAAATGTGCCACATCATAATCGAGCGCCTCGAACAGCTCCCACGGGAAGTTCTCGTCCTTGCATTTGGTTTCCTGGATGGCCAGAACATCAACATCATTCTGCTCAAGCCACGCCTCAACACGGTCAGCGCGGGCCCGCAGCGAATTCACATTCCACGTTGCAATCTTCACGCACACAACCGTATCAACGCCCGCGGTGGGGGAGGAGCAGGGCACGATGCTGTGGGTGGGCACCGCGTGAGCGGGTTCCGGTGTGCGCCCGCATCGGCATCTACTTAGACCGGACCGACTTTAGTGCCGGGAAGTCTCGTTCGGTGTATTCGGTGCCTTGCGCGTCAGGTAGCAGCTGCCCGTCGGGGCCGCGTTTCTCGGACTCTTCGTTGCGCAGGTCAACGCGGCGGATCTTGCCGGACACTGTCTTCGGTAGATCCGCGAACTCGAGGCGGCGGATCCGGCGGAACGGCGGCACGTTTTCCTTGCAGTAACGGAAGATCGCCTCCGCGGTTTCCGGGGTCGGTTCATGCCCGGCAGCGAGGATGATGTAGGCCTTCGGCACGGACAAACGGATCGGGTCCGGCGACGGCACTACCGCGGCTTCTGCGACGGCCGGATGCTCAACCAGGACAGACTCCAGTTCGAACGGTGAAATACGGTAGTCCGAAGACTTGAACACATCGTCAGCGCGCCCCACATACGTGTAGATGCCGCGCTCATCGACCTCAGCGATGTCGCCCGTATGGTAGATGCCGCCGCGCATCGCCCGCTCGGTGCGTTCCGGCTCGTTATAGTAGCCGGCCATCAGACCGCCGGGGCGGGGATCCAGCCGCAGGCACAGCTCACCCAGCTGCGCCTCTTCACCGGTGGTCGTGTCGATCAAGACTGGCTCATAGCCCGGCATCGCACGCCCCATCGCGCCGATCTTGACCGGCATACCCGGAGGGTTCGCCACCTGGACCGTGGATTCGGTTTGCCCGAAGCCGTCGCGGATCGTCTGACCCCACGCCTTCGCGACCGTATCGATCACTACGGCGTTGAGCGGTTCACCCGCGGAAACCAACTTCTTCGGCGGGTTCGTCAGGCGCGTCAAATCAGCCTGGATCAGCATGCGCCACACGGTTGGCGGTGCGCAGAAACTCGTGACCGACTCCTCCGACATGTGCTCCATCAACTTGATCGCATCGAAACGATCATAGTTATAGATGTACACAGTTGCTTCGCCGATCCACGGCGCGAAAACATTCGACCACGCATGCTTACCCCAGCCCGGGGAGGCCACGTTCAGATGCACATCGCCCGGCTCAATCCCGATCCAATACATCGTGGATAGATGCCCCATCGGGTATGAATAGTGCGTGTGCTCAACCAGCTTCGCTTGCTGTGTGGTGCCCGATGTGAAGTACAGCAGCATCGAATCGTCACCGGTAGCTTTGTGTTCCGGAACGAACGATTCCGGCGCGGCATCCGCATCAGCCCAATGATGAGCCCCAGCGAACACCGAATCAACATCGATCAGTGAATACTCGCCCTCGATGTCCGCGAACTTCTCCAAATCGTTGTGGTCAGCGATGACCCAACGCGCACCGCCACGCGTAATACGGTCCTGAAGGTCAGCCCCCACCATCTGGGTAGTGGTCGGGATCAAAACCGAACCGAGCTTCACCGAAGCCAAAACCGACTCCCACAACTCGACCCGGTTCCCGAGCATCAAAATGATCTTGTCGCCAACCTTCACGCCCAGCTGCGCCCACCATGACGCCACCTGATTCGACCGTGCCGAAGGCTCAACCCACGTGCGCGTGGTGCGCGTCTCATCGTCCTCAACGATGATGAGCGCTGGGTCATTCGCGCGCTCGCCGGACGCGATCTGATCGAACCAGTCGAACCCGAAGTTGAAGCCCGGGATGTCCGGCCACGTGAACGTTTCACGCGCTTTTTCGTAGTCCTCCCGGTAGGTCAGCAACTGGTCGCGTGCGGCCTTGTACTGCTCAAACGGTTGCGACATGGGTTCCTCCCGGGGTTCGTCTATGCCTGCTGCCGCATATGTGGGTGGTTGCCCTGTGCGGCTGGCAGTTGACGAGGTTGGTATTGATTGGATTGTTGTTGTTTAGATTATCGATAAAAACAGTGCTGGGGGTGGAAAGATACGGTCCATGACGGGGCTCAGTTTCGCCACCGCTCTAGTTCCACTAGAGATTCAGTCCTGGACCGGCTGAGTCCCGCCGCCTCATTCCTTCCACCATGTGTCCGATGGGGTGGTTGGGGTGCGGCGCTTATGTCGGCTACGTAGGTAGGCGGCCTCGATGCGTTCCGCGGCTTGGCCGGGGACGGTTTCGCCGCGTAGATAGGCGTCAAGGTGGGCGTATGAGACGCCCATTTCGTCCTCGTCGAGCCGGCCGGGCTGGCCGTCCAAGAGGTCAGCGGTTGGGACCTTGTCCACCACGCGTTGCGGGGCACCCAGGTGGCGCAACAGTTCACCGACCTGCCCCTTCGTCAGCCCCGCCAACGGAAGCACATCGGCACCGCCGTCACCGAACTTAGTGAAGAACCCCATCGTCGATTCAGCCGCTTGATCCGTACCGACCACCAGCTGGCCGCGCTCACCCGCGAGCGCATATTGGGCCGCCATCCGCATGCGAGCCTTCAGATTGCCGCGGTTGAAATCCGTGAGCGGGGCGCCCGTGCTGGCTTTGATCTGCTCCTCAAGACCAACGACCCCCGGCGCGATATCCACTGTGTGAGGGTCATCGGGCTGTATGAAATCCATCGCCGCCTGCGCATCAGTCTCATCAGCTTGAACCTCGAACGGCAACCGAACCGCAGTGAAGGTGGCGTCAGTGTTGTGCTCGGCGCGAAGCCGCTCCACCGCGAGCTGCGCTAGACGGCCCGCGAGCGAGGAATCAACCCCGCCCGAAATACCCAAAACATAGCCGCGCGCATGAGCCGAGCGGGCATAATCCACCAAAAACTGGACGCGATCCTCAACCTCCTGAGCCGCATCAATCTTCGGCTTCACACCCATTTCAGCGATGATCTGTTGCTGCAGAGACCTCATAAACCCAGCTTAGTCCGTGGGGTGCAGGTGTGGTTGGGATGGCGGTGCGGGCCTGGGGCGGGAGGCGGTGCTGGGTTTACGATGCGGGTGGCACCGGTGGCGGCGGCAGGAAGCCTCGCGGGGCTGAACCTTCCTGTGCAGTGTTTTCTGGCGGTGTTGTGCTTTCTGCTGGCTCTGCGACCGCGGATGTTGCGGTGTCCGCTTCCGGTGTCGCGTTCTCTGGCGGGGCAGGCGGAGGAGGCAACGTGACGGGCGATGCGGGCGCTGGGGCCGCATCGTCAGCTTGGTCCGGAGCGGGCGCAACGGGAGCAGCGTTGGCTTGGTCCGCGTGAGGGGCCGCGGGCGCTGGGGCCGCATCGGGAGCCGCTGGCGCATCGTTCGTTTCAGGCGCATCAACCGAACCGGCATCAGACCCAACTGTGCCGTGGGCGATCTCCTGCCCAACCTCGGCAGCGGCGGCCTCAACCACGCCGCGCATCGAAACCTTCTCCGAAACCGGGGCATCCAGGCCGACCTCGTCGGGAACCTGCGGCGCAGGAATCACCGGTTCAGCCGCGCGAACATGCGGATCCGCGATCGCATCAGCCTGCTGCTCAGCGGCACGAACAGCCGCATAAATGTCCTCAGAATCCACACCGAGACGTTTCGCGATAGCGGCATCAACCGCATCGGAATCAGGTTCCCAATCAGTCGGTTCCCAGTCCGTGGGCTCCCACGAAGACTGCGGCGCAGGAACATCAAGCTCGGCAGGAGCCGCGTCAAACGGCTCCACATCCTGACCGGCAGGCCCAGGAGGAGTAGGAAGAGACATCGAAGACCCCCAAAAACGGAACGAATCCCAGAATCAACTAACCCAAGAAACAACTAACCCCAGAATACGGGGAATAAGGCGTGAGGGAAATGAGCAAAAACCGGTGCAGCACCTAAACTAAGGAACATGACCAGCAACGAACGCGCACGCCTGCAGCAGCTCATCAGCGACCTCGCCGTGGTGCGAGGCAAAGTGATCCTCTCCTCCGGGAAAGAAGCCGACTACTACGTCGACCTACGCCGGGTGACGCTGCATCACGAAGCCTCGATCTTGATTGGCCGCCAACTGTTGACAGCATGCGACGACGCCGGTGTGAGCTTTGCGGCAGCCGGTGGGCTCACCATGGGTGCTGACCCCGTAGGTACCGCGATCATGCACGCGGCACGGGAAGCCGGGCGTGAGATTGATGCGTTCGTGGTGCGGAAAGCCGCGAAAGACTACGGCATGGGTCGGCAGGTTGAAGGGCCGGGCGTTGAGGGGCGCGACGTGCTGATCGTCGAAGACACATCCACGACCGGCGGCTCCGCCCTCACGGCAGTGGAAGGGGTGCGGAAAGCGGGCGGCAACGTGGTCGCGGTAGCGGTGATCGTTGACCGGGACACCGGCGCGGCCGAACGCATCAAAGAAGAAGCCGGCGTGCCGTACATTGCGCTGTTCAGCAAACACGACCTCGGCCTCTAAACCTTTAGCAACAAGAGTGTCGAAAAACGTTTAGACCTGTCAGTGCTGAATAACCTTTAGCATCGAGAGTGTCGAAATAAAACGTGGCTGCCGCCCCTTTGCCGGGGCGGCAGCCACGTTTTATGTGCCGGTTATATGCGCGGATGGTTACGGCAGAAAAATAACAGCACTCACGATGCCGAAGGTTAAACACGGGGCGGGGCTGGCCGTGGAATAACAGCACACATGTTGCCGAAGGTTATTTCGGCACTCAGTCGGCTT
Organism: Pseudoglutamicibacter albus; assembly: GCF_031458175.1. Classification (NCBI taxonomy): domain Bacteria; kingdom Bacillati; phylum Actinomycetota; class Actinomycetes; order Micrococcales; family Micrococcaceae; genus Pseudoglutamicibacter; species Pseudoglutamicibacter albus. The sequence continues at coordinate 2,217,297 of NZ_JAVDXX010000001.1, forward strand.
GATGTTATTTCAGCAATTTCGTTGCCCAAGATTAAAAGGCTGGGCTAGATGACGCTGAACTTATGGCCTGCACGCAACCGCGAACGAGCGATTTGCACCATCAGCAAACCTAAAACGGCCCACGCCAAGCCGCGAGCCACATCGAACGCAAGCACAGACCACGCCACACTCGAGTTCAAGCTGCCTACAGCATCGACCACACCAGTCAGCGGGATCACCGCACTCAACGGGGCCAGCCATTGCGGGAACAACGCGACCGGCACAATCACACCCGCCAAAACCGGGACAACAGCGCCCGCGAACGCGGCACCCTGATACGGGTCAGACAACGCCAAGCCAACACCCGACATCGAAATCCCCAACAAGCCGCCCACCAGCACAGCGCACACCACCAACAAGGCCAGTCGCGCCACCACCGCAAAGCTAGCGTGCCCGGACATCACGGTGATCACCGCAAGAGAGGCCACACCCGCCGGCAACGCGAGTAGTACCGGCATCACCAGCGACGCCAGCCAGTACGCGAGATCCACCCGCCGGTATTCATGCACAACCTGGAAGACTCCGAGGTTCCGGTCGGTCGCGGTCTTGGAAACCACCCCGGAACATACGCCCAAACCGATGCCCACCAGCGTGGACGCATACGCGGTACGCAGCACATCCATGGACCCGACGTCTTTGGCGAGCAGAACACTGAACAGAATCTCTAGCAACGGGATCGCAAGCATCGAGACCAGCAAGGTTCCGACGGTCGCGTACGCAATCGATGACGCCAAAGAAACCCGGAACGCGGCTCCAAAACGCGATGTGAAACTCATCTAGATCACCGCCAATGTGCCAGCGGAACGGGCCTTGCGGATAGCTGATTTGCCGAGCCAGTACGATGCGGCGAACCAGCATGCTGTCACGCCCAGGCCAATCAGCAGACGGATCATGACCTCACCTTCCGGGACTTGGCCCAACAAAACCTGGGTTGGTGCAGATAACGGAATGATGTAGCTCAGCTCGTGTAATACCGGTGGCGCGTCCGTAGAAGTGAAAACAAGACCGGAAAGAATGAAAACAGGAATCAGAAGAAGTTCCTCATATGCAATGGCGTTCGGAGTTAGCACGAAAAGCGCTGCAATCACAAAAGAAATGCTGAGGCACGAAACCCACAACAGTAGGATGCTGACCGCAACCGACGCCCCTGAAACCGGGGGAGTGCCGTGGCCTACGTCAGTCGCAATCCACAGTAGGCCCCACGCTAGCCAAGCGACCGCGAAGGATAAAAGCCCGAAAACCGAGGCCGCAGACACAACAGCGGCCGCCGGGGAAAGAACGCTGATGCGTGCACTGAATAGGTGGACAAGCGTGCCTTTGAACCGTTCGAATCCAAGGATTCCCGCGGCAACAGTTGTTGTGGTCCACATGCCAACGATGCCGCTACGCATCCACGCAACCCACGCGTCGCCACCCCACGCGTAGTATGCAAGCGCTTGAATAGCGAGAATGCCGAGGGTCGATGTGGCCATGAGTGAAACGAAAAACGGAACCCGAGCGAACTCGCCCAGGTGGAAAGCAACCATACGGAAGTAGCGCATCATGGGCGTTTGAGCTCACCTGCCAATGACAAATAGGCTTCCTCAAGCGTGGGTTGCCTCGTTACTAAATCGTTCGGTATTTCGATGCTGTGTTCCCGGAAAATACGCTGCACTTCAGCTTGAATCTGTGCGGGCGTTTGGCTGCTTTCCCAGAAAACAGTGAGTCCCCAACGTGCACCTTTCGGGGACTGACGCAGCTCCTTCACATGCGGCTGGGAGCGCAGCGTCTCAACAATGTCCTTGTTGCGCGCGTGGATCGTTGCAGTGGTTGTAGCGGTGACACCTGCGTAATTCACGACTTCCGTGAGTCCGCCCGTGAAGTGGATGCGGCCGGCACCGATGACCGAAATGACATGGGACACGTCCTCGATTTCAGACATCGTGTGGCTGGTGAGAAAGACGGCGTGCCCGTTGTTCGCGAGATCCTTCAGTAGGGTACGGATGGAAAGCGCGATGTCTGGGTCGAGTCCGTTCGTTGGCTCATCCATGACAAGCAGGGCCGGGTGCCCCAGAAGTGCGCGGGCGATATGAAGACGCTGCACCATTCCCCGCGAGAATGAATTGACTTTCTGGTTACTATTTTTAGATAAACCGACAGCCTCAAGAACTCTTTCAGTCTCTGCAGGAATGTTTTTCGATGGGATGCCTGCGACGTTGGCGAAGAAACGCAAGTTCTTGATAGCGCTCGCCCTAGGGTAGAAGCCGAGTTCGCCGCCGAGGGCGAGTCCGACGTCGCGGCGGGCCTGCTGTGAATGTGTTGTGGCGTTGTGGCCGTTGACGATGACCTCACCCTGGCTTGGGTCCAGGATGGAAGCGGCCATCTTCACCAAGGTGGTTTTTCCTGCGCCGTTCGGCCCGATGAGTGCATGGATCTGGCCAGGTTCAACGGTGAGTGAAACCTCGCTGACCGCAGTGAACTTTCCCTTGTCATAGGTGCGCGAAACTTTGCGGAACTCCAGAGCGGGAACTTTTGAATCAGTAGAAATGTTCTTCTCCTATGTTTACTTCGCCAAGCCCAAAATCTAAGAACCCCAGAGGGTCTCTTTCTAGTGTTCGTGCGACTGCCTCTGCAGCTTCTTCGGCGCCAAGGGAGTGATAGGACGCGACGACGATCTTCCGTAAGGTGTTCATTGAGTTGACTGCACCAAGGAAGAAAAGCCTACCGAATGCATGTCCGGCGACAGATATTGCGCCGCGGTAATCTCCCGAGTAGTAGAGGGCGCACGAAAGTTCAGATAATGCCTCTGCGAGATACTCCGGAGCCGTTTTCGCGACGAATCCGCAGTTATCTCGAAGTTTCTTGACTGCGCCAGCAAAGTCGTCCTGCAGCACACGAATTTGAGCGGCGTTGATGGCTATTTGGCTTGCATAGCGTGCACCCATCGACACTTCAAGTGGGCTGGCCGCACTTGTTGAGAGAAATTGCTTGAGTAACTCCTCCGCTTCTTGTAATAGCGAAAGAGATTTCGAGTAGTCAGGTCCTTTCAGTTCGACAAGCGCTAATAGGTTCAGCTTAAGAGCTCTCTCCAGAGGCCGAGACCGCTCTGGAATGCCTTCTTCGGCTAGGGATATGTCCAAAGTTTCGGTAGCTTTATCGACATGGCCAAACCTTTTGAACTGAGAAGCGGCTAACCGGTGGTTTGCCAAGTAGCGTTGGGTTGAGTCTTCCGCTCTCCGTGCGCTTAGTGCAAAATAGTCGGTTGACTCCGCTTTGCTTAATGCTGCAAGTATGGTTCCGGACAGTAGGAGGTCATGGTACGACCCGTGCTCTTTGAGCCACTCGCCAATATCAGTTATCGCTTTTGCCACGCAAGCGTAATCGCCGAAAAATGTAATAGCCGCATCTGCTCGAGTGCTAAAACTCTTCCTGTCTTCCGTTATCCATGAAGTGATTGTGTCACCCTCTATCGGATCAACGGAAGCGATTTTGCAATGTTCTAAATAGAAAATCCTGAAGTCACTGAACCGCCGGACACCCAGATCATTACTGATTACTGGCGTTGCAAGACTCCTCCATCGAGGTGCACGCGGTTCCGGCGGTTGCAGTGAGTCCAAGATGAGATTTGAGCGCTCGAGGAAAGCAGGCGAATGGCGTCGATATTTGAGGGCTTGCCTCAGTTCCGCAATGTGATCGGAAATGCTAATCAACGTTCCACCGCGGCTTTTACTGAGGGCTATTTGATCCGTGGTTCCAAGCTGTCATTAGTTGCGCAAAAGTGCGGAGCTTGTTGTTTGCAAGTTGTGCTGCAATTTCTGCTGGTTTACTCATTTGTATTCTCCTCAAAGTTACTGCCACATAAATCGACTGTGCTATGTCTCACAGCGATAAGTAAATAGTTGCATAAGGGGCATCCCAGGTCAAGGTTTTATTGCCGTGGTTTGAGAAAAGTTGTCCGGCCCCTCGGGTAGACCCGAGGTAGCCTCCTTGGTTGTGCTGCCGTTGACGTGAATCTGAGCGTGGCGGGAATGAAAAGGAATGCCCGACGGTTGATGTATTTGACACGTCAACAAAGTTCGGGGTTTGAACCCCGGCGCCTAGGAGAAGCCACCATGGAATTCGGTATCTTCACCGTCGGAGACCTCACCCCGGACCCAACCACCGGCACAACCCAAACCGAGCACGAACGGCTCCGGTCCATCCAGAAATACGCAATCAAAGCCGAAGAAGTCGGCCTCGACTTCTTCGCACAAGGCGAGCACCACAACCCGCCCTTCGTCGTGTCATCACCAACCACCAACCTCGCCTACATCGCCGCGAAAACCGAACGCATCAAACTCACCACCTCAACAACCCTCATCACCACCAACGATCCCGTCCTCATCGCAGAGGACTACACGATGCTGCAGCACGTCTCCGGCGGCCGCATCGACCTCATGATGGGCCGCGGCAACACCGGCCCCGTCTACCCATGGTTCGGCAAAGACATCCGCCAAGGCATCCCACTCGCGATCGAGAACTACCACCTGCTGCGCAAACTCTTCCGCGAAGAAACCGTGAACTGGGAAGGGAAATTCCGCACACCACTACACGGCTTCACGCTCGCACCCCGCCCGCTCGACGACACCCCGCCGTTCGTATGGCACGGCTCCATCCGCTCCCCAGAAATCGCCGAACAAGCCGCTTTCTATGGCGACGGTTTCTTCCACAACAACATCTTCTGGAAAATGGAACACACCGCCTCCATGGTCCAGCTCTATCGCGAACGATACGAATACTACGGTCACGGCGGAGCCGAGCAAGCCATCGTAGGCCTGGGCGGCCACATCTTCGTAGGCGAAACCGAGAAGAAAGCCAAGGAGTTCTTCCGGCCATACTTCGATAACGCGCCGGTTTACGGGTACGGGCCGTCCCTTGAAGAGTTCACGCGGGATACACCGCTGACCGTCGGCACCGTGGAGCACGTGATCGAACGGACGCTCGGATTCGCCGATGCGGTGGGCGACTACCAGCGGCAAGGTTTCCTGATCGACCACGCAGGCCTGCCGGAAGAGGTGGTCCTGGAGCAGATCGAGATCCTCGGCCGCGAGATCGTGCCCGTGCTCTGCCGCGAATTCGAGACGCGCCGCCCCGCCGGTGTTCCGTCCCGCGCGCCAAGCCACGAACAGCTCGCCGCCCTACCGAAGGATCATGACTACCACCAGGTGATCTCCTCGCCGGTGGCCCGCGCGGCGGAATCTGCGAAGCGGGAACACGCGGCAGAGAATGACAGCTAGGAAGACAGACGTGGCAGAGGAGGAGACATGGCACTGAAACTCGTTGCAGTAACAGCTGGGCTATCGCAGCCATCGAGCACCAGGCTTTTGACCGATCAGATCGTCAACGCCGTCCGCGCCGCGGTGACCGCGCGCGGCGAAGATGTTGAGGCGGAGGTCATTGAGGTTCGTGAGATCGCCCAAGACCTCACGCAGTCGATGCTGACCGGCGCGATGCTGACGCCGAAGCTGGCTGAAGTTCGCGAAAAGCTTGCTGCGGC